>JARXAM010000090.1 GCA_029865845.1 Rhodoferax sp.
CAGGCCTGGCCCACCGCGCTGGTGTAGCCGGGGCTCACGGCAAAGCGGGCACCCGCGTTGGCGGCCGCCTGCGCGTCCGCCTTGCTGCGCACGGTACCGGCACCCACCACGGCTTCGGGCACGTCACGGGCGATGGCTTCCATGCAGGCCAGGGCTTGCGGGGTGCGCAGGGTCACTTCCAGCATGCGCACGCCACCGGCCACCAAGGCGCGGGCCATGGGCACCGCATGGGCCACATCGTTGAGCACGATGACGGGAATGACGGGCGCGTCCTGCATCACTTGCAGGGCGGTAAAGGCGGGGGCGTTAGACATGAGAGAGTTCCAGATCGACGTTGTAGGTTATGGGGTTCAAAGCCACGTGCAAGCGCCCTCTTCCGCAGCCAGCGCGTTGCGGCGGAAGTTGGCAAACAGTTCGCGGCCCATGCCGATGCCGTTGGCAGCGCGCAGGTCTTCGGGCATGGTGGCCAAGGGGCGGGCAGCCCACTCAGCATCGCTCACCAGCACTTGCAGGGTTTCGGTGTGGGCGTCCAGGCGGATGATGTCGCCATCGCGCACCCGGGCCAAGGGGCCACCGGCGGCCGCTTCGGGCGACACGTGGATGGCCGCAGGCACCTTGCCCGATGCGCCGCTCATGCGCCCGTCGGTGACGAGGGCCACACGGTAGCCCTTGCCTTGCAACACGGCCAGCGGCGGGGTGAGCTTGTGCAGCTCTGGCATGCCGTTGGCCTGGGGGCCTTGCCAGCGCACCACACAGATCACGTCGTGGTTGAGTTCATCGGCGCTAAAGGCTTTGTGCAGTGCGTCTTGCGAGTCGAACACGCGGCAAGGGGCTTCGATGATGTGGCGGTCGTCTGGCACGGCAGACACCTTGATAACGCTGCGGCCCAGGTTGCCCTTGAGCAACTTCAGGCCACCGCTGGCGCTGAACGGGCTGTTTGCGGGGCGTACCACGGTATCGTCCTTGCTAGCACCCGCATCGGCCCACTGCAAGCTGCCATCGGCGTTGGCCGAAGGAATGGCGGTGAATTCACGCAAACCACCGCTGCGCACGGTCAGCACGTCGGCGTGCATGAAGCCGGCGTCCAGCAGCTCGCGGATCACGTAACCGGGGCCGCCTGCGGCCTGAAACTGGTTCACATCGGCGCTGCCGTTGGGGTACACACGGCACAGCAAGGGCACCACATCCGAGAGGGACGAGAAGTCGTTCCAGTCGATCACGATACCGGCGGCGCGGGCCACCGCCACCCAGTGGATCAAATGGTTGGTGGAGCCACCGGTGGCCAAGAGCGCCACCATGGCGTTCACGATGCAGCGCTCGTCCACCACCTCGCCTATAGGCGTAAAGCGCTTGGCCTTGGTAATGCCCAGTACCGTGCGCACGGCTTCACGGGTGAGCTCTTGGCGCACGCCGTCGCCGGGGTTGATAAAGGCGGTGCCGGGCACATGCAGGCCCATGGCTTCGAGCAGCATTTGGTTACTGTTGGCGGTGCCGTAAAAGGTGCAGGTGCCTTCGCCGTGGTAGGCGGCGCTTTCGGCGGCCAGCAATTCGGGGCGGCCCACCAAGCCTTGGGCAGCTTTCTCGCGGACCTTGGCTTTTTCGTTGTTGGGCAGGCCCGAGGTCATGGGGCCCGCAGGCACAAACACGGTGGGCAGGTGGCCAAAGTGCAGCGCCCCAATCAACAAGCCCGGCACGATCTTGTCGCACACGCCCAGCATCAGGGCGGCGTCAAACACATCGTGGCTCAGCGACACGGCGGTAGCCATGGCAATAGCGTCGCGGCTGAAGAGGCTCAGCTCCATGCCCGCAGTACCTTGGGTCACGCCATCGCACATGGCGGGCACGCCGCCCGCCACTTGGGCTGTCGCGCCGTGCTTGCGGGCCTCGACCTTCACCAGATCAGGGTAATGCTGCAGCGGCGCGTGGGCAGAGAGCAGGTCGTTATAGGCGTTGACGATGCCGATGTTCGGGCCTTTTTCGGCCACGATCTTCAGTTTGTCCAGACCGGTCACGCGGGTCTTGTCGGCCTCGGGCATGGCGGCAAAGGCGTGGGCTACGTTGGCGCAACCCAAGCGGTCGGCACCAGGCTTGCGGTCAGCCATGTGCGCAACCTGGGCGAGGTAGGCGCTGCGGGTGGCCGCACTGCGTTCCACGATGCGGCGGGTCACCGCCTCCACAACAGGGTGCAAAGCGACGGGGGTAGAGGAGGTGTTTGGCATAGGGTGTCTGTAACTAAATTACACGCAGGATGGTAACTTGGAAACACGCCCGTGTGAATCCGCTGGGTTACCAGTGAGGTACAAATTCTCAACCAAAGCGCCCGCTTGCCCCCCACCTGGCACGGCACATACCGGACAGGTACCCGCCGCGCAGCCCGCACTTTCTATACTGCGGGCATGACATCCATTGCCTCTTTACGCAAAAGCTACGAACGTGCCGAACTGGACGAGCACGCCTCGCACGCCGATCCGCTCCAGCAGTTTGATCGCTGGCTCCAAGAAGCCATTCAGGGCGAGGTACCCGAGCCCAACGCCATGACCCTGGCCACCGTGGGCAGCGACTTGCGCCCCACCACCCGGGTGGTGCTCATCAAGGGGTATGACGCCCGCGGCATCGTCTGGTACACCAACTACCACAGCCGCAAAGGCCAGGCGCTGGCGGGCAACCCCTATGCCGCCTTGCAGTTTCACTGGGTGGAGCTGGAGCGCGTGGTGCGCATTGAGGGCGTGGTGGAAAAAGTGAGCGATGCCGAGAGCGACGCCTACTTCCACAGCCGCCCGCTGGATTCCCGCATAGGTGCCTGGGCATCGCCCCAGAGCGAGGTGATTGACGGCCGCACCGTGCTGGTGACCAACGCGGCCAAATACGCTGCGCAGTTTTTGCTGCAACCCCCTCGCCCACCGCACTGGGGTGGCTACCGCCTTCGGCCCGACCGGTGGGAGTTTTGGCAGGGACGCAAAAGCCGCCTGCACGACCGACTGCGTTACAGCACGGGGCCCGATGGGCAGTGGCTGCGCGAGCGGCTGGCACCCTGACGCACACCCTGCGCCGTCGCAGGGGTGGCGCGTCAGCCCCCTGCTTTGGGAAGGTACTGGCCCGAGGTCACGCCCATGGACACATAGATGCTGGTCACCGCCTCCATGCCCACATCTGCCGCCTCCACCCAGTCGGGCGGCACATACAGCAGGCCGCCCCCCACTGGAACAGGAGCCGTAGGCACCAACACACCCAGGTAGGGTTTGCCGCCAATCAAGACCGCCTGGGGCGTCGACAGGAAACCGAGCACTGCCGTGCCCTGCTTGCCAGCCCCGGTAGCGGCGTCCACAGCGCCTACCGCGCCCGCGCTATCTGCGCCCGGCTTGCCCCCAAAGTACAGCCATACGGGGGACAAGGACTGCAATTCCTCTCCGTTTTTGCGGGACAACAGGCCCACCAGTTTGTGCGCCACGTCATACACCGTGCGGACCACCGGGATACGTTGCAGCAGTGTCTCCAGCAGCTTGGCAATGCCTTGCTCTAGTCCACGCTCCACCATCAGGCCAAAGGCGTACACCAGCACCACTACCAACATCAAGCCCAGCAGGTAGCCGATCACCTCCGACTCGGTCAGGCCCAAGCCAATGCCGGTCAGCATTTGGCCAAAAGCACTGCCCGGCCCTAACCACACTGCCAGCAAACGCAATAGCCACGACAACAGCAGCAAAGTTGCTGCCAGCGGCAACAAGGCCAGCACCCCGGTGAGCAAGGTACGCAAGGGGTGTTTCAGCGATAGGTTCATGACTCGACAGTTCCTGTAAAAAATGCTTTGCTGCGCCATCGCATCCACACCGCCATGGCACCAGCGGCCATAGCAATGCCAAAGGCATCGGCCAGCCAGTCCAGCCAATCGCCTTGACGCCAGCCGGTCAGGGCCTGCACGTACTCGATGCCAGCCCCCAATAGCAACAGCCCCACGCGCATGCGCAGCGCATCTTGCGGATAGGCCCACTGACCCAACATGGCCAATGCCGCAAAGCCCAGCGCGTGCTGGGCTTTGTCCCAAAACATCAGTGAGCCGGGAAGCTGCTCCGTAGGCAATAGCGACAACACCACCGTCAGGGCCAGCAGCCCCCAAAAAGCAAGGTGCCCGACGATGCGGGACAAGCGAAACCGGTTCAACAACACACACTCCTCAAGGTTACGGTGCATCAGGCCACCCACAGCGGCAGCAGGTACATGACCAGCGTCACCGTGAACAAGGCCATCACCGTGGATGCCACCACGCTGGCGGTCACCAGTTCTTCGGCTTTTTGGTAACGCTGGGCAAACAAAAACACATTGGCCCCAATAGGCATGGCAGCCGCCATGACCAGCACCGTCAGCGTGATGCCGCGCAAGCCGGCGGCGTAGCCCACCAACGCCATCAACAAAGGGTGCAGCAAGTTTTTGATGCCCGAGATCACCAGCGCGCTGCGCAGGTGCTGACCAATGGCGGTTTGGGCCAGCGTCACGCCCATCAGCACCAATGCCACCGGGCTGAACGCGTTGGCCAGCAGTTGCAGCGGACGATCCACCACCTCCGGCAGCACCCAGCCGGTTTGGGCAAACAGCAGGCCCGCAAGAATAGGCATGGGCACCGGGTGCAAGATGGCGTTGCGCACTGCCAAACCCACCGTGCGCAGAATGTGGCGCCCCGTGTGCGTGGAATGGGCTTGCTCACGGGCACTGCACAGTTCTAGCACCACCGTGGTCATGGTGAGCAGCACGAGAGCGTGCAGGGAAATCAGGGTAAACAGCAGCACCAGTGCCTCTTTGCCATATGCCAGGCCAATGAGCGGGATACCGATCATGGCGGTGTTGCTGAAAATGCCCGACAGGGCCAGCACTGCGGCCCGGCTGGTGCCACCGCGCGCCACCAGCAACACAAAAAATAAACCGCCTGCCACCGCAAAATAAATCGACAGTGAGCGCAAATCCAGCTTGGCCACGTCCACCGCGCACATGGTGCGAAACAGCAGCGCCTGAATCAACACCAGAAAGACCAAATTGCTCAGGTCGCGCACAGCCTCTTGGCGGATCACATTGAACCGGCCACTGAGGTAGCCCACCAAAATCAGCAGGACCACCGGCAGCAGGGACGAGAGAACAGGATTGTCGAGCGGCATCCGGCTGCGGCTACTTCACAGCCACAGCATCGGTCATGCGGTAGTACAGGCCGTAGGGGTCGTCATGCAGCACAGCGAACTGCCCTTCCACCACCACCGCCTCCATGGAGTATTTGACCGGTGTCTTGGTCTTGACCTCTACCATGCTTTCCGGGCCACCCGCCACACAGAACGAGCAGGTCAAAGGAACAGAACTCAGCAGAAAGTGCTTTTGCTTCTCGCCCGGCTCCAGCGGCATCATGAATCCCTGGATGCGCTGCGTTTTTTTGTGTAGCGCCTGAATATCGGCCGGGTACACCGGCAACAAACGGTTTTTTTCCACCCGCGTGGTCACGGCAGTGAGTACGGACCAGGGCAGTACGTCGGCGCGGTCTTTCAGGGGCGCAAAGGGGCTGTTGGGGCTGTGCACGCCCGCACCGGTACCAGCGGGTACGCCGGGCATGGGCGAGCTGAGTTGGGCGATGGCCGGTGCCCCAACCACCAGCCCCAAGGCCAAGGCAAAGGACGCCACGCCACGACGGGCAGCGCAAAGGTCAGCGTGCATAAATTACCTCCAAGCAAGCCCCCGAGTTTAGTGCGACCCGGCCATGGGCACACAGTGGCAAGGGTGGCAAGGCGCTGGTGTAGGCCGGGCTCAATGCTCGTGCTTCATGCCGCAAAACTTTCCGATGGCAATGCCTTTGCACGCCGCTTGCAGTTCTTTATTGCACACAGCTTCGCCTTTACCCGCCTCACGGCATTTGGCTGCCGCCTCATGCGCTGCGGCCATGGCGCGGTGTTTGACGATGTCTTCCTTGGTTTCCTTGTCTGTTTCAGCGGCTACAGACAACATGGCTGCTTGTGCAAGCAGTACGAGGGCGAGAAGGCTTTTTTTCATACATATTCCTTTCAGAGGATGGTGAAGTGAAATCAATGGCTTTGCAGCAAGCGCAATACGCTCACGCGGTAAGCCGCCACAGCGGGTAACACAGCAGAAACGAGCGACACCAACAACGCCAGCACGGGCACCACCCACAGCGCGGCGGGCCAGACCATGCCGCCGATCAGCAGCGAGTTGTCCAGACTCAGAAAAAACGCCAGGGCCTGTGCAAAGCCCTGCCCCAACAGCACGCCCAGCAGGGCTGCCAGCAGGCCCATCCACAGGGCTTCGCACAGCAGCAGCATGGCCACTTTGGCGGGCGAGGCACCCAGCATGCGCAGGAGCGCCAGGTCGCTGCGGCGCTCACGCACCGCGCTCCAGAGGGCGATGAACACGCTCAGGCCCGCAGTGAGCAAGAGCACACCCGCAAATGCGCGCAGCACATCCGTGCCCAGGCCCAGCATGTTGAGCAATCGGGTGATCTCCAGCGCCGGGGCAGCGGCTTGCATCTCGGTCGTCGTGTTGACCATGCGCGGGAAGCTCAGGGCCGCCATGGGTGTTTTGTATTGCACCAGCGCCATGGTGATTTCGCGTTCTTCTTCCATGACCTTGCGGTCGTCCTCATCCACTGCGGTGTAGTCCTCATGCACCTTCCACACCGAGGCGGTGTCAGTAAGGATCAACCGGTCCAGCACGCTGCCACCGGGCTTCAAGATGCCGACCACGGTGTAGGCACTCTCCCCATGGGTGTGGCCACCGGCACCCAAACCGTGGGAGCCCACAAAGGTCTGGCCCAGTTGCAGGCCCATGCGCTGGGCCACGGTGGCCCCCAGCACGGCTTGCATGGGCTGCGTCCACAGCGCGCCCTGTGCGAGCTGCGCCGCGTAGTGGTCCACGTAGGCGGTCGAGGTGCCCACGATGCGGTAGCCCCCAAAGTTATCCCCCAGGCTGATGGGAATGAGCTGCGCGACCAACGGGTTGTGCGCCAGATCCTGCACCGCCTTGAGGGGCACGTTGCCCGGCGGCACGTCGATATGCAGCACGCCCGAGAGGATGAGTTGCATGGGGCTACCCTTGGCACCCACCACCACATCGATGCCCGCCAAATCACGTTCAAAGGCCTTGCTGAGCTGTGCGCCCACCAGCAACAAAAAGGTCATCGATGCCAACCCCAGGCTGAGCAACAGCAGGTTGAGCGCTGCGCCCAATGGACGCGACCACAAGTAACGCCACGCAAAAAACACGGTTCTCATGGTGCTAGGCCCCTGCCATGCTGTCGCGCCGCAGCGCCAAACGGGCAAAGCCCGGCCCACCGTCCGCGTGGGCAGGCACCAGCCTGGCGACCCGCGCGTCGTGGGTGGCGATTACCAGCGTCGCTCCATGCTGGGCGGCAGTAGCCAGTAGCAGGCCTACTGCTTGTGCGGCGGCTTGGTCGTCCAGACTGGCGGTGGGCTCGTCGGCCAGCAGCACCTGCGGGCTGCACAGTAGCGCACGCGCCAGCGCCACGCGCTGCGCCTGCCCACCCGAGAGCTGGCTGGGCAAGCGGCCCGCCAGCTCTGCCACGCCCAGCGCGGCCAAGGCGCTGTGTATGCGGGCGAAATCGCGGGGCCGCCCGGCGGCCCATTGCGCCATGGCCAGGTTGTGTTGCACGGTTAGCGCCGCGCTCAAATGCAGTCGTTGTGGCAAAAAACCGATGGTGCGGGCACGCCAGGCGTCGGCGGCCGCACCGCGCAACGCAGTCACGTCGTGGCCTGCCACCTGGAGTGCCCCCGCAGCGGGGGCCACCAAAGCAGCCACCAGAGCCAGCCAGGTGGATTTGCCGCTGCCCGAAGGGCCACTGAGCAAGAGCACGCCCCCCTGGGGCACCCGCACATCGGGAAACACCAATGCATGACCACCGGGGTAGCAGTAGGCGAGTCTTTCGCTATGGATCATGGCGCAGACCCTGCGGGTGCCGCGCCGGTGGCGCAATCGGCGCACACACCCCGTACCGCGAAGTCAAGATGCATGTCGGTGTAGCCCAGGGCCCGCAGGCTTTCGATGGCAGTTTGCGCCGCCTTTTCCAGGTCCACCGCATGCAGGGCACCCGCCAAAGGGCTGTCGCGGTGGCAGGTCTGGCACTCAAAGTGCGGCGTCGCATGCACGCTGGCCGGCATGGCTTGGTAGCGTCGCACGCGCTGGCTGTCCACACGGCACAACAGCAAACCCACTTGGGTGAGGCGGTCGATCAGGCGGTAGAGGGTGACGCGGTCCAGCGGCTCGGCATGGTCGCCAGCCAGCGCGTCCTGCAACTGCGCATGGGTGTAACTGGTGTCCGGGTGGGCCAGCAACCAGCCCAGCACACGGCGCGCTGCCGCCGTGCGGCGCAAGCCGTGCGCCGACAGCAGCGCGTCAATCGGGTCTCCCCCCTGGAGCACCGGCGGGGCCGGTGGGTTTGCAGAAGCCATTCAAACACCCATCAAAAATGCAATTCAGTTGCATTAGCAAATTAATGCAACCAAGTTGCGTTAGACTATATCGCAATTAAGTTGCATTATGAGATGAGTTTGTGAGCATTCACCATTCCGCCCGCCAAATAGACACACGCCCCGGCTTTCTGGCGCTGCCTGCTTGGCGTCGTGTCGCCCTCACCCTGCCTGCCTTGGCACTGCTGTGGCTGGGCGTGTGGTGGGCGAGCCTGGAGGCTGCGCCGCTATGAGCAGCATGGCGCCAGCGGCTCGCCCCACCACCCCGCAGGCGGATTCGGCCATCACGCTGCACAACCTCACCGTGAGCTACCGTCGCCACCCGGCACTGCACCATGTGCGTGGCCACTTTGCACGGGGTTCGTTGACGGCTGTCATAGGCCCCAACGGTGCAGGCAAAAGCACCTTGCTCAAAAGCCTGGCAGGGCTGGTGCAACCCGACCCGCACGGGCACATCACCCGTGCACCGGGTCTGCGCCTGGCCTACCTGCCCCAGCACAGCGAGCTGGACCGCAGCTTTCCGCTGGAGGTTCGCGACTGCGTGCTCATGGGCCTGTGGACGCAAACCGGTGCCTTTGGCAGCGCTACCCCGGCCATGCTGGCGCGGGTGGATGCCGCGCTGGAGGCGGTGGGTTTGCAGGGTTTTGAGCGCCGCCCGGTGGGCACGCTCTCCAGCGGGCAGTTGCAGCGCACCCTGTTTGCACGTGTACTGGTGCAGGAGACAGACCTCATCCTGCTGGACGAGCCCTTCAACGCCGTGGACAGCAAAACCACCGCCAGCCTGCTCACCCTAGTGCAGCAGTGGCACCACCAAGGCCGCACCGTAGTGGCCGTGTTGCATGACGACGCGCAAGTGAGGCAGCATTTCCCCCAGACCCTGTTGCTGGCGCGCGAGTGCATTGCCTGGGGTGCGACGGCCGAGGTGCTGACAGAAGCCAACCTCCAACGCGCCCGCGCCATGGCAGAAGCCTGGGACGAGACGGCGGCCATCTGCGACATCGACGGCGAAGTCAACGGCCTGGACTTCGACACCCTGCTGGCCCGGCGACTGGCCGCTACCCCTCGCACCCCTTAAGGTAGCCCATGGACATGCCTCTAGGCCCTGTGTGGGAGACCCTGATTTCCCCTTTTGCCGAATTTGCCTTCATGCGCCGCGCGCTGGTGGCCACGCTGGCGCTATCGCTGAGCGCGGCACCACTGGGCGTATTTTTGACGCTGCGGCGCATGAGCCTTTTGGGCGATGCACTCAGCCATGCGGTGCTGCCTGGGGTAGCCATCGGCTTTATGGTGAGCGGCCTGTCGCTCACGGCCATGGCGCTGGGCGGTGTGGTCGCGGGCCTGCTGGTCGCAGGCATGGCGGGTGCAGTGAGCAGATTCACCACCCTGAAAGAAGACGCCAGTCTGGCCACCATTTACCTCCTGGCGCTCGCGCTCGGCGTGACCTTGATTGCGGGCCACGGCACGCAACTGGACCTCTTGCACATCCTCTTTGGCAGCGCGCTGGGCGTGGACGGCGATGGTCTGCTGCTGGTCGCAGGAGTGGCCACCTTCAGCGTGCTGGCGCTGGCGCTCATGTACCGCGGCTTGGTGCTCGAAACCTTTGACCCGGTGTTTTTGAGTGCCCACCGCAGTAGCGTGCCGCCTTGGGTCTGGCAGCAGGTCTTTTTGATGCTGGTAGTGCTCAATCTGGTGGCGGGCTTTCAAACCCTGGGCACGCTCATGGCCGTGGGTTTGATGATGCTGCCCGCCGTGAGCGCCCGCCTGTGGCACGACACCCTGCCTGCGCAACTCCTCAACGCCAGTGCGCAAGCGGCGCTAGCCGGTGTGGCCGGGTTGCTGCTGTCCTACCACTTCGACACGCCTTCGGGCCCCACCATCATCGGCTGCGCGGGGGCGCTGTATGCCGCCTCCCTCTTGCTCGCCCCCGGCGGCTGGCTGCCGCGCCAATGGACACGCGAACACCGCGTGGCTTGAGCCGCTGCCCAACTGCATTGCTTTATCCATTCCACTCCACACACCAACCCGCACATCCCCATGACTTTGCTCGACACGTTCTCGCTCTCCCCCCAGCCCCGCCGCTTTCTTTGGGCCAGTGCCACGGCCCTGGCCTTGTTGGGTAGCCAGGCATTTGCGGCAGACAAACTGCCCGTGACCGCCACCTTCAGCATCCTGGGCGACTTGGTGCGCGTGGTGGGCGGCGACCGCGTGGTGGTCACCACCCTGGTGGGTGCCAATGAAGACGCCCATGTGTTTGAAGCCAAACCCGCTGACGCCAAAACCTTGCTGGCCTCCAAGCTGGTCGTCACCAACGGTTTGGGCTTTGAACCCTGGGCGGGCAAGCTCATCAAAGCGTCCGGCTAC
>JARXAM010000123.1 GCA_029865845.1 Rhodoferax sp.
CGGTGCACAAGTGGCCCTGATCGAAGGTTTCGGTATCCTGCTGCGTTGCCTGTACCCCGCTACGCCACACCTCTCGCACGCCTTGTGGTCCGAGCTGGGCTATGCCTCCGCCCTCGGCGATCTGCTGGATGCGCCTTGGCCTCAGGTGGACGCGGCGGCCCTGGTGCAAGACGAGATCGAACTGGTGCTGCAAATCAACGGCAAGCTGCGCGGGGTCGTGCGGGTGCCGTCGGGTGCAGACAAGGCGTCCATTGAGGCGGCTGCGCTGGCCAGCGACGTTTTCGTGACCCATGCGGCCGGTGCACCGGCCAAAAAGGTCATTGTGGTGCCGGGCCGCTTGGTCAACATCGTGGTGTGAGCCCCATGATGTACCGGCGCCATCTGGTGGGTGTGCCCCTTGCGGTGATGTTGGGGGGGTGCGGGTTTAGGCTGCGCGGCAGGCAGACCTTTGCGTTTGAGACCATTGGCGTGACCCCTGAAAAAGGCGGTGCAGTGGCCTCCGATGTAAGTCGTTATCTGGGCGACATGGTGCGCCCCGTCACACCCAAGCCCGGGGCGCTGGCACCGGACGTGATTTTGGACATCTTGGCCGAAAACCGCGAAAAAGTCATTGTGGGACTCAACGCGTCTGGCCAGGTGCGCGAGTACCAGTTGCGCATCCGGGTGCGTTTCAGACTGCGTACTCCTGGTGGACGCGACGTGATCGAACCGACCGACATTGCCCAAGAGCGCGATATCAGTTTCAACGAAACGGCGGTGTTGGCCAAAGAGGCCGAAGAGGTGCTGCTCTATCGGGACATGCAGACCGACATCGTGCAGCAGTTGCTGCGCCGGCTGGCGGCCATCAAGACCCTGGAGCCCTGAGCGATGGCCTTGGATCGGGTAGACCAGACCTTGCTAGCGCTGTTGCAGCGCGATGGCCGTATGAGCGCGCAAGCCCTGTCGGAAGTGGTCAACTTGTCGGCACGTGCCACGCTCAACCGCATCCACAAGCTCGAAGACGAGGGGCACATTGAGGGCTACCGCGCCCTGCTGGCCCGCCAGTCCATTGGTGAGCACGTGTCGGTGTTTGCGGAGATCGCCCTCAAGGACCAGCGTCAGGCCACCGTGCAGCGCTTTGAGCAGGCCATGGTGGCCTGCCCCGAAGTCATCGCCTGCTATTTGGTGAGTGGTCGTTATGACTATTTGGTGCGCCTGGCCTGCCGCGATTTGGCGCACTACCGCGACCTCACCAATACCTGGATCGACGATGTGGGGCTGGGTATCGACAAGGTGGTTACCAGCACCGAGTTGCAAACGGTAAAAGAATTTGCAGGCTTTCCGCTGATGGTGCGTACCACCCGGTGATACCTCGGGGGGCGAATGCTGATTCGGAAGTGAGGGCGTGCATCGACAGCGCATTGCGCGCTTGGGCTTGTGCGGTTCGTCGTTAAGTGTCTCGTTACACCCCCTAGACTAGGTGGGCAGCCGGTAGCTGCAGGTCTGCGCGCCCTGCCCCTTCCTCCGGCGCTTGGCACCGAGGAGAGCCCCCATGACCCGCTACATCGACGTTCACGACATGCAAGCCCTGGTGCGACAGCACGGCTTGGCCCCCATGATGTCGGAGATGGCCCACGCCATCCGAGAAGACTTTTTGCGATGGGAAGACTTTGACAAGTCCCCCCGCACCGCCAACCACAGCCGCGATGGCGTGATCGAGTTGATGCCCGTGTCGGACAACGCGCTCTACGCGTTCAAGTACGTAAACGGTCATCCCAAAAACCCCTTGCAAGGCCTGTCCACCGTGATGGCCTTTGGCGTGCTGGCCGATGTGGCCACCGGATACCCCGAGCTACTCAGTGAGCTCACCATCACCACCGCGCTGCGTACCGCAGCGACGTCGGCGATGGCAGCCAAGGCACTGGCGCGCCCAGAGAGCACCACCATGGCCTTGATCGGCAACGGCTCCCAAAGCGAGTTTCAAGCCATTGCCTTTATGACCCAGGTGGGGATTCGCACCTTGCGCGTGTTTGACGTGGACCCTAAGGCCACCGACAAACTGGTGGCGAACCTGCGTCCCTATACCGATGCTGGCACCTTGGACATCGTGCGATGCGCCTCTACCCGCGAAGCGGTGCGCGGTGCCGACATCGTCACCACCGTGACCGCAGACAAGACCAATGCCACCATCCTGAGTGCAGACATGATCGAACCCGGCATGTACCTGAACGCGGTCGGTGGGGACTGCCCCGGCAAGACCGAGTTGGACGCCGACATCCTGAACCATGCCAAGGTATTTGTCGAATACGAACCCCAAACGCGCATCGAGGGGGAGCTGCAACAGATGTCTGCAGGCTTTGTCACCTATCCACTTTGGAAGGTGCTGGCCGGAACCGCCACCGGGCGTGAGCACGCGGCGCAGGTTACTTTGTTTGACTCCGTAGGCTTTGCGCTGGAAGACCTGTCGGCCCTGCGCTATGTGCATGCGCTCTCTCAGCGTCTGGGCGTGGGCAGCACGGTGCACTTGGTTCCCAATATGGCAAACCCCAAAGACCTGTTTGCATGCGCCACGGCGGCCCGTCCGGTATTGCGCAAGGCGGCATAAGCGGCTCGTGGTGGTGCTATCCCAAAGCGCAGCCCGCGCCGCACGCCAGTTCACAACCGGGGCGCGTTCTGCGGCCTTAAACTTAGCGCATGCAACTCGCGGCGCACCAACTCAGCAACCACCTGCAGCGCGGGCTCAAAAGCCTGTACACGGTGCATGGCGACGAGCCCCTGTTGCAGCAAGAAGTGCAGGATGCCATTCGCGCGCACGCCCGCACCCAGGGCTACACCGAGCGCACCTCCCACACCGTGGCCGGTGCCCACTTTGACTGGAGTGAAGTGCTGGCGGCAGGTGGGTCCTTGAGTCTGTTTGCGGACAAACAGATGGTGGAAATCCGCATCCCCAGCGGCAAGCCCGGCAAGGATGGAAGTGTTGCTTTGCAGCAGCTTGCCGAGAGTGCGCAGGGCAACGATTCCACGTTAACGATTGTGCTATTGCCCCGTCTGGACAAGGCGACCAAAACTGGCGCGTGGTTTACCGCGCTGGAGAGCTATGGCGTCACCATCCAGGTGGAGCCGGTCGAGCGCAGTGCCTTGCCCCAATGGATTGCGCAGCGTTTGGCGGCCCAAGGCCAGCGGGTGGAGGCGGGCGAAGAAGGTCAGCGCACCCTCCAGTTTTTTGCCGACCGGGTGGAGGGCAACTTGTTGGCCGCACACCAAGAAATTCAGAAGCTGGGCCTGCTGTTTCCCCCCGATACCAATGGCGGTGTGTTGCGCCTGGCGCAGGTTGAAAGTGCGGTGCTGAACGTGGCGCGGTACGACGTGTTCAAGTTGTCCGAAGCAGTGTTGGCCGGGCAAGCCTCCCGAGTGCAGCGCATGCTTGACGGCCTTCAGGCAGAGGGCGAGGCCGAGGTGCTGGTGCACTACACCTTGGCAGAGGACATCCGCGCGCTCAAACGCGTCAAAGACGCCATGGGGCAGGGGCGGCCACTGCCCTTGGCGTTGCGTGAAAATCGCATCTGGGGTGCCAAAGAGCGTTTGTTTGAGCGCGTGCTACCCAAGCTCTCGGAACGCGCTCTGGCAGATCTGTTGCAAGCGGCCCATGCGGTCGATGGCATTGTCAAAGGTCTCAAGCAGCCCGACTGGCCTGCCAGCGGCTGGCAAGCGCTGCACCGACTGGCATCGCAATTGTGTGCGCTGTGTGCTGGGCCTAGCCAGGCACCAGCCAGAGCGGGCGTTCACCGATAGGGCTACCCGTGGAGACAGCGGTGACTGACACCTCTTTGGCGCTGCGGCACGTACAGCGCCATAACCAAATTTCCATCCGCCTGCACTACTTGCGCGAAGGCGCTTGGCACCGCTTGTACGCCCAGCATTGGAATGAGCGCGGGTTTTGTTTTTTCCACACCCAGCCGCTACCCGCTGGCACCTTGGGGTTCAAGCGCAGTCTCCAGCCCTTTGAGGGAGAGCTCGTTTGGACCCACGCCAGCCAGGACGAGACCCAGGTGACCGAAATGTTGCTCAACGAGGCGATTCATCGCCACGCAGACCGCATGTCGTCGCAGCCCGCGATGCAACAGCGCTTGATGCGCCTTATGCGGGTACAGGGCATGGCAGATGCCAAGCGCCAGGTGCTGACCGCATTGGGAGGTGTTGCAGACCTCGCCATGGTGCAGCAAGACCTGCGCTTGCGCATGCAGGAGGTATTGTTTCAATCCGGCGTGCGGGTCGATTCAGCGGTGTGGTCTGCGGTGGTGGCCGATGCACTGGCCTTGGGCAGTGTGGTGCAGGATCTGGAGCGCTGGTCGGGCCGCTTGGGTCCCGGTTGACGGTTGGCCCACGTGGTTGTTGGGTTCTGCGAAAATCGGCTCATGAATGCGATGAACACCACCGAATACACCCTGGCCCTCGGTTCCCAAGCCAAAGTAGCGTCTGCGCTGATGGCACGTGCGCCGGCCGCCACCAAAAACCGGGCGCTTCGTCGTTTGGCAGAGCTGTTGCGCGAGAACACCCAAGCATTGCAAGTAGACAATGCGAGGGACATTGAGCGCGCACAGGCCAACGGGCTGTCGGCCCCCATGGTGGATCGCCTCAAACTGACGCCCACGGTACTCGAAACCTGCGCGCAAGGCTGCGAGCAGTTGGCTTCCATGGCGGATGTGGTTGGCGAAATCATTGGCATGAAGCAACAACCCAGTGGCATCCGTGTGGGCCAGATGCGCGTGCCGATTGGTGTTTTTGGCATGATTTTCGAAAGCCGCCCGAACGTCACCATCGAGGCTGCCAGCCTGTCTATCAAGAGCGGCAATGCGTGCATCTTGCGAGGAGGGTCAGAGGCCATTGACTCCAACAAAGCGCTGGCCCGACTGGTGCAGCAGGCCCTGACAGAAAGCGGCCTTCCCGCAGATGCGGTGCAACTGGTGCAGACCACCGACCGCGAACTGGTTGGCCAACTCATTGCCATGCCGCAGTTTGTGGATGTCATCATTCCCCGCGGTGGCAAGGGCCTGATCGAGCGCATCAGCCGCGACGCCAAGGTTCCGGTCATCAAACATCTGGATGGCAACTGCCACACGTATGTAGACGATCCCTGCGACCTAGCCATGGCGGTCACCGTGGCGGACAACGCCAAGACCCAGAAGTACAGCCCCTGCAATGCGACGGAAGGCTTGCTGGTGGCGCGCGGCGTGGCTGCCGAATTTTTGCCGCTGATCGGCAAGGTCTACGCGGACAAAGGCGTGGAAATGCGCTGCGATGCCGAGGCGCGCGCCCTTCTGGACACAGTGTCCGGCGCCCGCCTGACGGATGCGACCGAGCAGGACTGGTACGAGGAATATTTGGCCCCTATCGTCAGTGTAAAGGTGGTGGCGGGTGTCGATGAGGCCATCGCCCACATCAACCAGTACAGCAGCCACCACACGGATGCCATCCTTACGACCAACCATGTACACGCACAACGCTTCTTGCGGGAGGTCGATTCGGCTAGCGTGATGGTGAATGCCAGCACCCGTTTTGCCGACGGCTTTGAGTACGGCCTGGGGGCCGAAATTGGCATCAGCACCGATAAGTTCCACGCCCGCGGGCCTGTGGGGATTGAGGGCCTTACCTCGTTGAAGTATGTGGTGTTGGGCGAGGGCTCCATTCGTAAATAATTGTTTCTAAACGGGTTTTCTGCGGGGCTCAGGCGCTGGTAAAGGCGCTTTACTATTGTTCATAATGGGCTCACGGTGTAAGTTCCAAGGTCCGCAAGACGCATCCCGTGGAGTGCGTTCTGTTGGCGGATTTCGGAAAGACCCCCCTGTGAGCATTTCGCTACTCGCCAACCTGGAAAAAATCACTGCGACCCGCGATTTCGCCTCCGTGGAGCACAGCCTCCTGAAGGCGATTGGTTCGACGGTGCATGTCGACGAGTTGTCGCTGTGGTCGTTGGACAGTCGGTATGAAGTCACCAAAGTGCTGCATTACCACCGCTTGGTGCAGGTGCGCGAAGGCGGCATGGAGCGTGAAACAGAGCACATTGACACGGTCTACACCAACATCGAGGTCGCACCGGACTACCGCAGTCTGGCCGAGACGGTGGTGCTGTCCAAGCGCTCTGCTGCACGCAAGCGGCAAGACGGCACGCTGCACATGTTTCCGGTCGTGTCCAGAAAAGCCATCACCGGCATCGTGAGTATGCAAGTGCGAGACGAACTCACCGAGCAAGACCGCGCCTTGATCCACGGCATTTTGGGTGTTTACGCCAACTACTACGCACTGCTGGACGAGAGCCAGCGCGACCGCCTGACGGGCTTGTACAACCGGCATGCGATGGACCTGAACATTGAGCGCATGTGGTCGCTATTGGGCAGTGATGCGCACCGTGCGGATCCGCGACGCAATGGTGTGGTGCAAGTCCATGGGCTGGCCATTATCGATATTGACCACTTCAAGAAAGTCAACGACCAGTACGGCCACATACTGGGCGACGAAATTTTGCTGCTGGTGTCCCGGTTGATTTCAAGTTGCTTTCGCCGCAGGGATCCGGTGTATCGCTACGGTGGCGAGGAATTTTTGGTGGTCGCCGGTGCAGAGTCCCCTCCGGCGCTGGCGACCCTGTTTGAGCGGGTGCGCGCCAAGGTGGAGGCACATTACTTTCCACAAGTGGACAAGGTGACGGTCAGTATCGGTTACGTCAATATTGACCCCGGACTGTCTCCTTTTGAGAACATCGGACGCGCGGATCGCGCACTGTACTGCGCCAAAGAGCGGGGCCGCAACCAGGTGCAGTCGTTTGACGACTTGCGCGAGCAAGGCCTGATCAAGGAAATGCGCTACGGCTCCACCGAGCTGTTTTAGTATCCCGAGGGCTTGCAAATGCCGAATCCACCCCAAGGTGGATAGGCCCGGCTCATCAACAACCCCTCTGGAAAGCTACGCGCATGGTTCCTCACCTCATTACAGCCCTCACTGGCCCCATCAATGAACTGGAACAACGGGTGCTGGATACGATGCCTTCTATCGAACGGTGGTTTCGATTGGAGTGGATGGAGCACACGCCGCCGTTTTACACCGCAGTCGATGTGCGCAATGCCGGCTTCAAGCTCGCCCCGGTGGATACCCACTTTTTCCCGACAGGCTGGAACAACCTGACTCCCGACATGCTGCCCTTGGCGGTGCAGGCAGCACAGGCTGCGATAGAAAAGATATGCCCCGAAGCACGAAATTTGTTGATCGTGCCCGAACACAACAGCCGCAGTACCTACTACCTGATGAACCTGGCGCAGCTGCGCCGGATATTCAATATGGCGGGTCTGAACGTGCGCATCGGCTCCATCAGCGCAGATGTCAAAAAAGCCACGACCGTTGAACTTCCCGGTGGCGAGACGATCACCTTGGAGCCCGTGGTGAGAGCCAAGGGACGCTTAGGGGTGAAAGACTTTGACCCCTGTACCATTTTGCTCAACAACGATCTGCGCGCGGGTGTCCCAGGCATCCTGGAGGATTTGCATGAGCAGTACCTGTTACCGCCCTTGCACGCCACGTGGACGACGCGCCGCAAGAGCACCCACTTCCGCTGTTACGAGGAGGTGGCCAAACGGTTTGGCAAATTGATTGGGGTGGACCCGTGGCTCATCACGCCCATGTACGAAAAGTATGGCGTGGCAGATTTACGTACTTCCGCAGGACTCTCCGCCTTGGCCGCCCGCATTGATGGCATGCTGTCCAAAATCAAGAAAAAGTACAAGGAATATGGCATCAAGGAAAAGCCATTTCTGGTAATCAAGGCTGACAACCGTACCAGCGGTAACACCATTTTGTCGGTGCGCGATACCGTGGGTTTGGACACCAAATTGCGCACCTTGGGCGCCGCAGCAGAGGTGGCACAGCAACCCCTGGAGTTGATCTTGCAAGAGGGCGTGCTGACCAATGAACGCATCAACGATGCAGTGGCAGAGCCGGTGGTGTACCTGATGGACCGGTATGTGGTGGGCGGCTTCTACCGCATGCACCCCGAGCGCGGTGTCGATGAAAACTTGAGCGCACCGGGTGCCAGTTATGTGCCACTGGCCTTCTCGGAAAGCACCCATTTGCCCCAACCTGGTGTGCGGCCGGGCGCGAGTGCCCCCAATCGCTTCTACATGTATGGGGTTATGGGCCGTCTGGCGATGTTGGCAGCCAGCTACGAACTCGAGGCGACCGATCCCGACGCTGAGCACTACGACTGAGGGTCGTCAAGCGCGAGCAAGACATCGAATCGTCCCAGTTGTTGCGCTGCAACATGAGCGCAAAAAGCGAACGATTCGGCTGCCAGTGGCTTGATCTACCTGCACTCGGGCGCACAATAGCGGTCCCTTAAGGAATGGAACCTGGGGCCAATCGTGCACTGGGTCAATCTGTGTCTGCTTCCAAATCGTCTCTTGCTGCACTTACCTTGGGTGCTATCGGCGTCGTGTACGGCGACATTGGCACCAGTGTGCTGTATGCACTCAAAGAAGTGTTTGGTTCTGGCCATGTGCCTTTCACCGAAGCCAACGTTTACGGCATTCTTTCCATTTTTTTCTGGACGCTGACGGTCATCGTGTCCATCAAGTACGTGGTGCTCGTGCTTCGGGCAGACAACCACGGCGAGGGCGGCTTGGTGGCGATGCTGGCGCTCGCATCCCAGTCGGTGCGCGACAAGCCCCGACTGCGCAAAGTGCTGCTCATCATCGGTATTTTTGGAACCTGCCTGTTTTATGGTGACGGCGTCATCACGCCTGCCATCTCGGTGTTGTCCGCCGTTGAGGGGCTGGAGGTCATTTCCCCCGCCTTCAAACGGTATGTGATTCCGTTGACGTTGGTGATTTTGCTGTGCCTGTTTGCGGTCCAGAAGCGGGGAACGGCCGGCATTGGCAAGTTTTTTGGTCCCATTACGGTGCTATGGTTCTTTACCATTGCCGGGTTGGGTGTGAGCCACATCGTGGACCAGCCTCGTATTTTGTGGGCCATCAGCCCGGTCTATGCCATCAGTTTTATATGGCAGCATCCGGGCACCACCTTCATTATTCTGGGGGCGGTCGTGCTGTGTGTGACGGGCGGCGAAGCACTTTATGCAGACATGGGCCACTTTGGCAAGCGCCCCATACGGATAGCCTGGTTCTCCGTGGTCATGCCCGCGTTGACCCTGAACTACTTTGGCCAGGGTGCGCTGCTCTTGGATCAGCCAGAGGCCGTCAAAAATCCGTTCTACCTCATGGCGCCGGATTGGGCCTTGCTGCCCTTGGTGGCGCTGGCCACCATGGCCACGGTGATTGCCTCGCAGGCGCTGATTTCCGGTGCGTTCTCTGTCACCAAACAAGTGATTCAGTTGGGCTACTTGCCCCGCTTGCGCATCGACCACACCAGCGTCAAGGACACCGGGCAGATATATATGCCTTTTGTGAACTGGGGCTTGTTTGTGGCTATTGTGCTGGCGGTCGTCATGTTCAAGTCTTCCAGCAACCTCGCGGCAGCTTACGGCATCGCCGTGTGCACGGACATGTTGATCACGACGGTGCTGACCTTCTTTGTCATCCGCCATGGCTGGAAGTACCCCTTGTGGTTGTGCGTGGTGGCGACTGGATTTTTCTTCATCGTAGATTTCGCGTTTTGGGCTTCCAACCTGCTCAAACTCTTCGAGGGCGGATGGTTCCCCTTGGTCATTGGCGGTGCGATCTTTACCTTGATGATGACCTGGAAAGACGGTCGGCACGCACTTAATGAAAAGCTCAGGGCAGACGCCCTCGACTTGAAAAGTTTCTTGGAAGCGGTGTTTGTCAGCCCGCCGGTGCGGGTGGAGGGAACGGCCGTCTTCCTGACGGCGGACCCCTCTAGCGTCCCGAATGCACTTTTGCACAACCTCAAGCACAACAAGGTACTCCATACGCATAACTTATTTGTGACGGTGCGCAACCATGAGGTGCCTTGGATTGGGCTGGACAAACGTTTGCAGATCGAGTCCTTGGGGCATGACTGCTGGCAGGTGAACATCAATTACGGCTTCAAGAACGACCCGGACGTGCCCAAGGCCCTGGAGCAAATGCGGGGTCGCGGGTGCGCGGTGGACCCCATGTCCACCAGCTACTTTCTGTCGCGGGACACGGTGGTGCCCACCCTGGGTGCGGGCATGGCGCCCTGGCGTGAGAAGCTGTTTGCCCAGATGCACCACAACGCCAGTGCGGCAGCCGATTTTCTGAATCTGCCCAATAACTCGGTGGTGGAGTTGGGCTCCAAAATCGAGATATAGGCTGGAGCCCCCCACGCTGTGCCGCTGCGCCGGGCGGTATCGCTGACAATGCCAGCATGCGATTCTTCCAAGATCTGAGCCCCTCGGCGTTGACCGCAGGGTTTGTGGCGGTGCTGGTGGGCTTTACCAGCTCGGTGGCTATCGTGTTTCAGGCAGCCTTGGCCCTGGGGGCCACGCCAGAGATGGTCGCCTCCTGGATGTGGGCGCTGGGCATTGGCATGGGGCTGTGCTCCTTGCTCCCTTCGTTGTGGTGGAAGAAGCCGGTCATGGTGGCTTGGAGTACCCCCGGTGCCGCAGTGATTGCCAGCGCGGCCACTGCTGGCGGGTTCACCATGTCCGAGGGCGTGGGCGCGTTCATGCTGAGTGCGGTGCTCATCATCGTGGTCGGGGCGACTGGCTGGTTTGAGCGGGTGATGAACCGCATTCCTCTTGCGTTGGCAAGTGCCTTGCTGGCGGGTGTGCTGGCCCGGTTTGGGTTGCAGGGCTTTGTCGCCGCGCAAACAGCGCTGCCCTTGGTCGCTCTGATGCTGGTGACGTATTTGCTGGGCAAGCGTTTTTTGCCCCGGTATGCCATACCGCTGACCTTGCTGATCGCCGTGGTGTTTGCCGCCATTCGTACACCGTTTTCCGCTGCCGGCATTCACCTGGGGTGGACCACGCCCGTGTTCGTGGCTCCGACCTTCACATGGGCCGCCTTCGTTAGCATGGCGTTGCCTCTATGGGTGGTGACCATGGCTTCACAAAACCTTCCTGGCGTCGCCGCGATACGGGCCGCCGGCTTTGCCGACCGACAGGCGCAAGGGGGCGACCGGGGCATTCCCATCTCCAAGGTCATTACCCTGACAGGGTTGATGACCTTGGTGCTGGCACCTTTCGGTGCCTTCGCCCTGAACCTGAGTGCCATTACTGCAGCCATCTGCATGGGGCCACAAGCCCATGCCAACCCTGCGCGCCGCTACACGGCGGCAGCCACCTGCGGCGCCATGTATGTGGCGATAGGCCTGCTTGGCGCGGCCATTACGGGCGTGTTGACGGCATTCCCCAAAGAGTTGGTGGCCGCCATTGCTGGCTTGGCCTTGCTGGGCACCATAGGCGCTGCCATGCATGCGGCGTTGCAGGATGAGCGCAACCGCGAAGCCGCGCTCATTACCTTCTTAGTGACGCTCAGCGGTGTGGTGATCGCCGGTATCGGCTCGGCCTTTTGGGGCGTAGTGGCTGGGGCGTTGGCGCTTTTGGTGCAACATGTAGGCCGTGCGCCGCAAGCCAAGGGCTAACCCGGCGTCCGAAGGGGCGCTGAGCCCGCTCCCACACCCCATTTATTGCAGAAAGACACCATGCACATTCTTTTCGTGGCTGACCCTCTGGAGTCGTTCAAGATATACAAGGACACCACGTTCTCCATGATGCGTGAGGCCCAACAGCGCGGTCACCGCCTGAGTGCCTGCGAACCCCGGGACATCATGTGGCAGCGTGGCGGCGTCGTGACGGCATGCGTGCGCGACATCACACTCACCGGTGCCCCCGATGTGTGGTTCAGCGCCGCGCCGCGCAAGCCCGCCGAACGGCACCAGGCGCTCAAGGATTTCGACTGCGTGGTCATGCGCAAAGACCCGCCGTTTGACAGCGAATTTTTCTATGCCACGCACCTGCTAGAGCAGGCCGAGCGAGAGGGTGCCAAGGTATTCAACAAACCCCGCGCCTTGCGTGACCATCCCGAAAAACTGGCGATTCTGGAGTTTCCCCAGTTCATTGGCCCCACCCTCGTCACCCGGAATGCAGACGATGTAAGACGCTTCCATGCGGAGCACCGCGACATCATCTTGAAACCGCTGGATGGCATGGGGGGCATGGGCATCTTCCGCGTGAAGGATGACAGACTGAATCTGGGCGGCATTATTGAGACGCTGAACAAGGATGGTGCGCAGACCTTGATGGTGCAGAAGTTCTTGCCCGCCATCCAACACGGCGACAAACGGGTGTTGGTGATCGGTGGCAAGCCCGTGCCTTTTTGTCTGGCGCGCATCCCGCAGGGTGGGGAAGTGCGGGGCAACCTGGCGGCGGGTGGCAAGGGAGTCGCTCAGCCGCTCACCGACACTGACCGCGCGATTGCAGAGGCCCTGGGACCGATTTTGGCCGCACGAGGGCTGCTATTGGTGGGCTTGGACATCATTGGCGAGAGCCTGACGGAGATCAACGTCACCAGCCCCACGTGCTTTCAAGAAATCACGGACCAAACCGGCTTTGATGTGCCTGCCATGTTTGTCGACGCGCTGGAGGCGGCGCAGTCGCGTGCCTGACGTGCCAGCACCCGCCCACGTAGTCCCTACGCGTCATTAGCACTTCTTCACAGTGAGTCGCTTTTGGACACTTGGGGCTGCGTGTTCGCCTTGCATTCGGCATGGCAAGCCGCAGAATCCACGCCACATGGTTCGCTACACATCGGAGTGCAGCGGCATGCCACTGGAGAGTTTCCCTATGAGTGTTCGCGCAAGCCTTTTCTTGGCCAGTTTGTTGTGGGTCAGCGTTACCCACGCCCAACTGCTAGGCACCATCACTGCATCTTCCACCACACCCAAAGTGGGTGAGCCCGTCACCATCACCGCCAACATTGATGTCGTCAACGGCAACTACTGTGGCTTTGTGGTGGGCTTTGGAGACGGGACATTCAAAGATGCCGTCAGTGACGTGAGCAACCCCGTGCCGCTGGTGATCACACGCAGCTACGACAAACCCGGTTCGTACCACGTCACCCTGGGGGGCAAGAATGTGCAAAACCACCCCAACTGCGGTGGCCCCGAACGCGCGGTCGATATCGTGGTGACGGGTGTTGCCAAAGCCGCCGTGCCTGCCAAACCCGCTGATGTGTGCGAAAAGCCATGGAAATTGGCAGGCAAACCCCATGCGAAAACCGGTGCCTTCACGTGTGCGGCCAAGCCGGGTACGCCGTTTCCCGCAGCCAAGCCCGCATGCGCTGGGGACCTGGGTTATTTCGAAAACACCAAAAAAGGGCAATACGGCTGCAAACCCTGACGCGTCTTGACCTTTACCCCGCAGCCGAGGCTGCCAGGGCTGCGGCTTTGGCCTCTTGTGCTTCTCGCTGCGCAGCGGCAGCGGCGGCCGCTGCGGTCAGCGTGGCTTTGCAAAGGGCGCGGGTGAGCGGGCGTCCATCCACGAAGGCCTGCAGTTCGCCGCTTTGCATCGCCACCCAGGCCTCGTTGGTGGTCAGTGGTTCGGTCACCACGATGACCTGTCGATCTTCGGGTCCATTGAGGTCAGAGAGGTCTACCGTGACATCCTCGTCTTTGAGCTGCACTTCGGGGAAGGGGTGTTGCCTGAGCACATAGCAGAGTTTGGTGCTCGCATGGGCCCATAAGGCCTGGCCGTTGCTTAACAAGAAGTTGAAGGTTCCGTGCTGGGCGATTTGAGGCACCAGTTCAGCCAATGTGCGCGTGAGTTCTTCGACGGTGGGCACCCTGACGTGCGACTTGTTGAGCTCTTGCAACAACCAGCAAAAGGCCCACTCGCTGTCGGTACTTCCTACCGGCTTGAAGCTACCGTGCAGGTGTGGGCTGAACTCTTTGAGATCGCCGTTGTGGGCAAACACCCAATACCGCCCCCACAACTCACGGGTAAACGGGTGGCAGTTTTCCAGGGTCACCGCGCCCACAGTGGCCTTGCGCACATGGGCTACTACGTTGTGGCTCTTGATGGGGTAGCTCTTGAGCATTGCCGCAATGGGGGAGGTGGATGCACTCTCCTTGTCCACAAAATGCCGCGCTGCCTTGCCCGGCTGGGTGCCCTCGCTCTCAAAGAAGGCGATGCCCCAACCATCTGAGTGGTGATCCGTACAGCCGCCGCGCTGCGAAAAGCCGGTGAAGCTCAAGGTGAGGCTGGCCGGCAGGTGGCTGTTCATTCCAAGCAGTTGGCACATGCAAACAGTTTACTCCGCAGGGTAGCCAACTGCACCAGGGCACCTGGACGGATTGCGCATGGGTTTATGAGCGAAACTGCGACCACAGTTTGCCGCCGGTGGCCCAGTTTTCGCGCTTTACTTCCGTGATGATGATCTCTACCGACTCGGGCGAACAGCCCAGCGTCTGCACGGTGACGCGGGTCACTTCTTCGACCAATTGTTGTTTTTGCTCCGGTGAGCGGCCTTCAAACATTTCTACATGGTAGGTGGGCATGGTCTTCCTTCAAAGGGGGTGGGGCATGCAGATTAGACTGCGAGGGTCCGTATTCTCCATCGACCCATCCTGTGCCAATTTTGATTTTTCGTAACCCCCAAAGGTTTTTGCGTTGGGGCCTTTTGGCGGTATGCGTGCTGCATGTTGCACTGGGCGCGGCACTGGGTTTATCGGTCGATGAGGCGCATTACCTGCTGTATGCCGCCCATCCGGCCCTGAGCTACTTCGACCATCCGCCGCTGGTGGGGTGGGTGCAAATACCGTTGGTGGCGTGGAATGCGCCGGTTGCCGTGCTGCGCGTGGTGCCCGGTGTGTGCTGGCTGCTCACCGTGTGGGGTGTGCACCGGCTGACGCTGCGCCTGTTTACGGGGCAGCCCTTGGCGCAGCACGCTGCGCTGGCCGCCGCGCTGGCACTGGCGCTGGCACCTTTGCTGCATGTGCTGGGCATAGGCCTGTTGCCCGACACCTTGTTGATGGCGCTGACAGTGGCCCTGATGAACCAAACCTGGACCCTGATGCAACCCGCCGCCGTCACCCGCGTGGCACCGTGGTTGGTGTTGGGGGTGTTGCTGGGGCTTTCGGGCCTGGCCAAGTACACGGCTTTCTTTACCGCCCTGGCCATCGCTGTGTGCGTGGTGGGTGTTCACGGGGCGCGGGTGTTGCGCGTGCCTGCGGCGTGGGGCGCAGTGCTCATCGCCGCATTGCTGATCACGCCGGTGCTGATATGGAACGCCCAGAACCATTGGGTGTCGTTTGCCTACCAGCTCGCCCATGGCCGAGGCAGCGTGTGGCAGCTGTCGCACGTGCTGCGCTTTGGGGTGACGCAGATGCTGGTCTTTGGACCCCTGTTGCTTTTTGCATGGGCGGGTTGGCGACGTGCTCCGGCGGGTAGGCGTCCCTTGGTCTGGTTGGGCCTCATTCCCCTGGCCATCTTTGCATACATGTCTGGGGGCGGTACTGCATTGCCGCACTGGACAGCGCCCTCGTGGGTGGCGCTGGCACCCTTTGCAGGCTGGGGGGTGGCGTGGGCCTGGCGCAGTGCGGCACGCCGACTGCTGGTCCTGTTGGCAGGCTTGCAAGCGCTGGTTTGTGTCGCCCTGATGGGCTTGATGGGGAGCGCGGGTTGGCCAGTCATTGCGGGCAGTGACGCTGCGGTAGCGCCCCAGCCCAATCCGTTTGCTGACTTGCACGGGTGGGATGTGGCGGGTGCCCGCGCCCAGGCACTGGCTGCTCAGCAGGGCCTCCCCCGCATTGCCGTGCAAAACTGGACCTTGGGCAGTCGTGCCGCCTGGTATGCCCGGCCTTTGCCAGTGTTTGTGCTGGAGGAGGGTGATTCCCAATTTCAACTCTGGGCCGGTGCGCTGCCTGCGGGCGAAGGCGCGCTGCTCGTGGACTGGTCCCACATGGCCTATGAGCCACCGGTGGGTGATCACGGCTTTGCGTCGTGTACTTTGCTGGAGAGTTTGCCAGTACAACACTGGGGCATGCCCTTGGCCTCTTTCAGGTTTTATGACTGCCGGGGTTGGTCGGGTGCCACGCCACAGCCGCGGCTTACACTCGCGCCCACCTCCTAAAACCCCATGCCCATGCTGCCTGTCCCCTCTACGCCCCATGCCCTCGCCAGCCCGGTATCTGCCCGCACCTGGTGGTGGCCCTTGGTGATTTTTGTGTTGGGCACGCCCCTGTGGCTGCAGGTGGGGGAGCCCGCTTCTTTTGTGGCTATCAACCAATGGTGTGGGCCCGTGGCGGCGGAGTTCTGGACGGCGCTGTCCCTCATGGGCAATGGATGGGCGGTACTCGCGGTGACAGCGCCTTTGTTGGTGTTTGCGCCTGGGCTGATGGTGGCTTGGCTATGCGCGGCACCGTTTGCCGTGTTGTTTGCCCGTACCGGCAAATTCTTTATTGAAAGCCCGCGTCCGGCAGCGGTGGTGGACAACGCGCAGATGCGCATCGTGGGCGAGGTACTGCATAACGTATCCATGCCCTCCGGGCACACGCTGACCGCATTTGCAGTGGCCTCTGGCATTTACTTCGCGCTCCCGCTGGCGCAGCGTCGGCGGTATGGGTGGTTATGGGTACTGGCGGCGGGCGCGGGGCTGTCTCGCATCGCCGTAGGTGCGCATTGGCCGGGCGACGTGGTGGTGGGGGCCAGCTTGGGCATGCTCGCGGGTTTACTGGGGCACCAGGTGTGGATGCGCTTGCCGGCACACCAGTTGGTGGCCACTGCGTGGGGCGTGCGCACGGCGGCCTTGCTGGTGGCCTCGTCCATTCTGTTTTTGCTGACCGAAGTGCAGGACTTTGCGGAAAACCGCGCCGTGCAGCAGGTGTTGGCGGTGGTGGCGATAGTGAGTTTGACGGGATATCTATGGCAGATGGTCCAGGGAAAGCGCCGCAGGGAATAAGCCCATTGCTCTCACAGCCAATAGGTCTTTAGCTATAAATACAGTAGCAAATACCCCCGCGACCTGAGGGACTAATGGCGAGAGGACATGGGTTTTCTGTCATGATCGACCTACCTTTAGGGGAGTAGCAATCCCGGCGCGCAGGTGCCGGGTTCGCATGTTTCGTCAGTACGTCGCGCGTGGTGTTCTACCACTTCCCCGGCCGGAACATGCAGAGACGCCGTGCGGCGATCTCCCGCAAGACCTACTGGGATCTCTCAATCACTTCAAGGTCTTGCATATGCAAACAATTGCTCCGCTGTGGCTATGGGCCACCTTCGTCGGCATCGTTCTGGTGTCGCTCTTCGTCGATTTCGTGGTCCTGAAAAAACAGGGCGCCCATGACATTGGTGTCAAAGAGGCGCTCAACTGGTCCCTCATCTGGATCGCCTTGAGCTTCTTGTTCAATGGCCTGTTTTGGTGGGCCGTCAAGGACACCACCGGCTCGACCGAAATAGCGAACACCAAGTCGCTGGAGTTCCTCACCGGCTACCTCATCGAGAAATCGCTGGCGGTGGACAACATCTTTGTGTTCCTGATGATCTTTACCTACTTCGCGGTGCCCACGCACTACCAGAAGCGGGTGTTGATGATCGGCATCATTGGCGCCATTGTGCTGCGCACCATCATGATCTTGGTGGGCGGCTGGCTTCTGGCCGAGTTCCACTGGGTCTTGTATGTGTTTGGTGCGTTTTTGATTCTCACGGGTGTCAAGATGTGGTGGGCTGCCGGCCAGGAACCCAGCCTGGATGACAACCCTGCCCTGAAACTGCTGCGCAAGATCTTGCCCGTTACCAAGCACTACGACGGCGAAAAATTCTGGACCGTGGAGAACGGCAAAAAGATTGCAACGCCCCTGTTCATGGTGATCTGCTTGGTTGCACTCACCGACGTGATTTTTGCGGTGGATTCCATTCCCGCCATCTTCGCGATCACCAGTGACCCCTTTATCGTGCTGACCAGCAACGTGTTTGCCATTTTGGGTCTGCGTGCCATGTATTTCTTGCTGGCTGCTGTGGCCAACAAGTTCCACCTGTTGAATTACGGACTGGCGGTCATTCTGGTGTTCATCGGTACCAAGATGTGCCTGATCGATATCTACAAGATTCCGGTTGGAGTGTCCCTGGGCGTGGTGGTGGGCATCTTGGCACTCACCATGTGGCTGAGTGTGCGCACCAGCAATAACGAAAAGCCGGTATGAGGGTGCATGACACACAAGCCAGTCGCCTGCGTGCTGCCGCTGCTGCGCTGCAAGACCAACCGATGAGCTTGCAGCAACTGTTCCGCCTGCATGGGCGGGCGGGGCCGGGGGCTCTGTTGGTGGTGTTGTCTGTACCCTGCCTGCTGCCCCTGCCAGGCGCTGGCGTTTTCATGTCCATGGGGATGGCGATGGTGGCCTGGATGATCTGGCGCTACTACCCCCGCTTGGTCATGCCGCGCAAGGTCGGGCGCTTTCAGCTCTCGGCGCCCATGGCCCGGCGGGCCTTGAATACCTTGGCGTGGCTGTATGAAAAAGCCTCGTGCGTGATGCGTGCGCGCCAGCAATGGTGGATGCAGCCGGGGCACCGCGTCTGGCTTGCCCCCTTTGTGGCGGCGATGGCACTGGTCATTTTTTTGCCGATTCCCTTTGGCAACGTAGGCCCTGCCGCCGCATTACTGCTTGTTGGCCTGGGGTTGGTGTTTGAGGATGGCCTGGCCATGTTGGTCGGTGTTGTGTTGGGGTTGGTGTTGGTGTCATTGATCGTGGGGCTGGTGGGGGGTGCCGCCCACTGGGTTCCCGATTTATGGGCTGCGTGGCCCTTGCGGCCCCAGTAAATCAGTGCCCTGCCAGCCGCAGCGCCAATGCGCTGAGGGCCCGGTAGGCGTCGCCACTGGGCGCATCCCAGGCGTGCACCACGGCGGCTTGCCGTTCGATGGCAGCCACATCGCCTCGCGCTGCCGGGCCGGTCAGGGCACCGGCCGGGCCTTGGCGGGTGATGTTGTCCACCGCATGACGCAGCAGCCGGGCGCGCAAGTGGGGGATAAGCGCGTGTGGCACGCCGCTGCGGGTCCATGCTGCCTCCGCCACTGACTGGAGCACCGGAAGAAAGTTGGTCGCAAACACGGCGGCGGCGTGGTACAGCACTTTGTCTTCGCCCGCGACCCGGAAGCACTGGCCACCGATGGCGTGAAAGGCGGATTCCAACACCTCGCATGCAGTGGCATCGCCTTCCAGCGCGCAGGCTGTGCCGGCAAATTGCTGCATTGCTGCCTCCACCGTTGCAAAGCTCAGAATGCAGTGTGCGCTGGCGGTGCGCCAACCCAAGTCGGACAGGGGCTGCAAGCTGCTGGCGCTTTGGGCTCCACTGCAATGAAAGACGATGGGGTCAGCAATTTCGGTGGCTTGTGCGGTGGCGAGGGTGCTGGCGATTTCTGCGATCCGATCGTCCTGCACACCCAGCATCCATGCATCAGCGGGGCGCATGGCCGGTATGCGTGCCACCGCGGTGCCTGCGCCTATGGCGGTGCAGGCTTCTTGCGCACTCGCCAGGTGGCTGGTCAGCACATCTTGAATCTCGAACACCCCCTGCTGCGCCCACAAGGTGGCCAGGGTACGGCCCACCCGGCCAGCACCCACGAGATTGAGGGTGCGGGTGCCGCGCGCCGGGACGGTGCAATGCGCCGTCATACGACCAACGGGTCCTCGTGAATGGCCTCGATCTGGTCTTCCAACATTTGGACTTGCCCCTTCCAGTAGTCGCTGCTGCCGAACCACGGGAAGTTGGCTGGAAAGGTGGGGTCGCTCCAGCGCCGTGCCAACCAGGCGCTGTAGTGGATCAGCCGCAGCGTGCGCAGCGGCTCTATCAGCGCCAGTTCGGCGCGGTCAAATTCGCGGAACTGCTCATAGCCGTCTATCAGCATGCCGAGTTGGCGGGTTTGTTGCTGCCGGTCGCCGCTGAGCAGCATCCACAGGTCTTGCACCGCCGGGCCGGTGCGGGCGTCGTCCAGGTCTACAAAATGCGGGCCGGGGCCTGCGCTGACGGCCGCGTCCGTCGGGGTCCAGAGGATGTTGCCGGGGTGGCAATCTCCGTGCAGGCGCAGGTGGCGTATGCCGCTGGCGTTGGTAGTGCCGGGTGCCGTCGCTCCCGCCATGTCTGCGCGGGCCGCAATCAGGTCTATCGCTTGCTGGCAGCGCTCTGCCCACAGGGTCTGCACATCTAGCGGCACCATTTGGTTGGCCAGCAACCATTGCATGGGCTCGATGGCAAAGGTCTGCACATCCAGGGCCGGGCGGTGCACAAACGGGCGCTTGGCACCCACCGTGTGGATGCGCGCCAGAAAGCGACCTATCCACTCCAGCACCTCGCCATCGTCCAACTCGGGTGGACGCCCCCCGCGCCGGGGGCTGACCGAAAAGGCAAAGCCGCCCCACGCATGCAGCGTGTGTCCGCATAACGCCAGTGGCCCTATGGCGGGAATGTCGGCGGCCATCAGCTCGGCGGCAAACGCGTGCTCCTCGTGGATTTGTGCGTCGCTCCAGCGTCCGGGCCGGTAGAACTTCGCGATGACGGGGGCTCCGTCTTCCAGGTGCACCTGGTACACCCGGTTTTCGTAGGAGGAAAGGGCGGTCAGCCGCCCATCACCGCGCAGCCCCACGCTGTCCAGCGCGTCCAATACCAAGTCCGGGGTGAGTGTGTCGAAAGGGTGGAGGGCGTTGCCCGGTGTGCTGTGCATGGGTCTATTGTCCTCTTGCACGGGCGCTGTTGGCACGTCCGCTGCGGGCGCTAAGCGTCTGTTCTTTGATCGGCGCTGTGGGGGGCGTGGGTGTCCGGGTCGGAGTCGGAGTAGCGGCCCAGGGCGGCGGCTGTGCTTGAGGTGCCGAGTTGGACAAACGGATGGGCCTGCTTCACCAATATCACGGTGCAGGGCGCGTCCATGGCCACGCGGATGGGGACGGTGGCGACCCATCGTTGGGCCCGCAGCCCATGGGTGGCCGCCCCCATCACCATCACGCTCACGTGGTTGCCCCGGGCATAGTCCAGCAAGGCGTGGGCTACATCGCCGCTTTCCAAGACGTGACAAGAAATTTGGTGGCCTGGGTGGTCCAGCGGTTGGGCCCATTGGTGCAGCATGTGGAGGTAGCGGCGGTGCACCTGTGTTTCGCTGTGGGCCTCGTCCGAGGCGTTGGTCAGATGCGGGGAGATCACCGTGACGCAGGACAGGCGCGCGCCCGGTCGCGTTCCCAATGCGCGTGCTACGGCCTGACGCAGGCTGTAGAGAGTGGCGTCGGTGGCGTCTTGGTGCGGTACGGCGACCATGACGATGGGGACGGCCTCCAGTTGCTGCTCGGCAATGGGGCTGGGCTGGTAATGCATGCCCGCCGCTTTGATCCAGCGTTTGAAGTGGGTGAGAAAAGAGGTGCCCTTGGTCTGGGCACCCCTGCGGGTTACCCGCACTTGGGTGGGGTGTGCCAGGTCAAATGCGAGGTGCGCGGCAGACGGATAACGCCGCGCAGCTTCCGGCTCCAGGCAGCGCAGTATCACCTCTTGCATCCAGCCGGGTAGGTCCGGGCGACGTGCGCGGGGCGGCACTGGGTCCATCCACAAACGCTGGCGCAGACCGGCGGCGGTTTGGGGTTCGCCAAAGGGCAGCGTCTTGGTGCATAGCTGGTACAGCATGACGCCGATGGCAAACACGTCACTGCGCGGGTCGCCCCGCACGCCGACCACCTGTTCTGGTGCGATCCATGCGGGCGAGCCCACCGCCTTGCGCAACTGCTCGGCCAGCAAGTCCGGGTAGTGGGCATGGCAGGACAGCCCGAAGTCCAGCAGCACGGCGCTGCCATCTTCGCGTATGAGCACATTGGCGGGTTTGAGGTCCAGATGCACGGTGTTTTGTTGGTGCACGGCATGGGCCGCGCGTGCCACAGCGGCAGCGAGCGGTGCGACCTCTGCCATGCCCAGGGGCAGGGGGGTGTCCAGCCAATGTTGCAGGGTGTGCCCGTGCACGTATTCCATCACCAGATAGGGCATGCGAAGCAGGTCACCGGTGGCCACCACACGGGGGCTGTGCGAGCCGCTTAGGGCTTGCATGATCTGGCACTCCGCCTCAAAGCTGACAATGTTTTCGGCCCCGTCCCCTGCTGTCATGCGGGGTACTTTCATGGCCATGTCAAAGCCCGGTCCCGTACGGCCGTCGGCATAGCTCACCTGGTAAATGTGGGCCATGCCGCCTGCGTGGATGCAGGCGGCAATGCGAAAGCCGTCCACCACCGCACCGGGCTCCAACAGCTTCATCGGCCGTCCTCCAGCCGTTGGGCAAAAAATTCGGGTAAACCGGCCCGCCGAATGGCCGCAGCGGCGCCATAGTGGTCGTATGCGACCCGGTGGAAGGTGAGGTGGGCCTGCTCGGTATCCAATACGGCATACATGGCCTGCGGGTTACCGTCGCGCGGTTGGCCCACAGAGCCCACGGTGCCGAGCCACTGCCGGTGGCTGGGCACCGGCACGGCAACACCGCTTGGCGGGTGAAACTTCATCAGATCCTGCGTTGCGCGGTAGTACAGGCTTTGCACATGCACATGCCCGCCAAACACGTAACGCACGCCGGGTAGCGCGCTGGCGGCCATAAGGCTTGCGGTGGCGCCGCGTTCGTCATAGACATAGCGCCACAGTTCGGGTGCATCCACGCTGGCATGCACCAACAGCACGGCGTCCACGTGGTGGGTCAGTGGCAAGGCCTGGATCCAGGCACGCTGGTCGGCATGGAGTTGCAGATGTGTCCAATTGGCGGTGGCCTCGCCCATGGTTTGGGGGTCTGCCGGGGGATGCACTGCCATGTCGTCGTGGTTGCCCTTGAGCACAATCGCCCCCTCTTCGGTAAGCAGCATGATGCGCTCCAGCACTTGTGCAGGCTGCGCCCCATATCCCACCATGTCTCCCAAAAAAGCGAACCGCTGCACGCGCTGCGCACGCGCGTGTGCCATGCACGCATCCAGGGCGTGCAGGTTTGCGTGTATGTCAGACAACATCGCCAGTCGCATTGGGTCTCCGCTTTTGGGGGGTGTGATGCGGCCATCATGCGGCCCCCGGCTGACGGCAAGTTTGCAGCGTGCGGGGCCATGCCTCTTGATACAGGTCAAACCCATGGCGCAGGGCGCTGCGTAGAGTAGGGTCATGCGCAACGCCAAACTGCCTACGCGGGTGATCGGTCGCCGGGGACTGCGGTATTCCCTGGGGCTATGTATGTTGATTCTGGCGCTGGGGGGCCTGGGCTTCTGGCTTCTGGAGCCACGCGCACCGACCTACTCCGACGGGCTATGGCTGGCCTTCACCACCGCAGCCACCGTAGGGTATGGGGACATCGTGCCCAGCACCCATGCCTCCCGCGTGTTTGCCGTGTTGGTGGTGCTGATGGGTTTGGCGGTGTTGTCCCTGGTTACCGCATCGGTCGCGGCGATGCTGGTGGAGGCGGAGGAACGCGCCGTCGACTTGGAGTTGCTGCGTGCGCTGCATGCCATACGACAAGACATGCTCGATATGCGGCACGACATGCAGGCACTGCGCGACGCAGTCGGCCAGGAAAAGGCCGACACCCCCTAAGGGGAGCCGGCTCGCTACCGCTGCTGCGCGCGGTGCGCCGCGTGATGCCGCAGGCTTACACCACCGTGATGGTGACCTCGACATTGCCGCGGGTGGCGTTGGAGTACGGGCACACTTGGTGTGCCTTGGCGACCAGGGCCTCGGCGGCTGCTTTGTCCATGCCGGGAACGCTGACTTGTAGCGCGACTTCAATCCCAAAGCCTTGTGGGATTTGGCCAATACCCACCGATGCGTGGATGCTGGTGTCCGCAGGCAGCGCAATCTTCTGGGTACCGGCCACAAACTTCATGGCCCCGATAAAGCAGGCGCTGTAGCCCGAGGCAAACAACTGCTCAGGGTTCACGCCGCCGCCGGGGCCACCCATTTCTTTGGGCACTGCCAGCTTCAGGTCCAGAAAACCGTCCGAGGTGCGGGTGGTGCCATCACGTCCGCCGGTGGAGGTGGCGTGGGCGGTGTAGATAACTTTCTCGATGGTGTTGACCATGGTGCTTCCTTGAAAATGCTGCATGTGCAGCGATGGGTGAATGAAAAACTAGGTTTGCTCTGCGGTAATGCGCTTGCGCAGGGCCCGTATCTGGGCGGTCAGTGCCCTGAGTTCGGGCATCGGGCAGGCGCTGGCCGCCAACAGGCAGGCCGGTACCTGGGCCGCCTTTGCTTGGAGGGCGCGGCCTTCGGCGCTCAGGAAAACTTCCACCCGGCGCTCGTCGTCTGCATTGCGTTGCCGCGATAGCAAGCCGCCCGCCTCCATGCGCTTGAGCAAGGGCGTGAGGGTGCCCGAATCCAAAAACAGGCGCTCGCCCAGGGTGGAGACGCTCACGCCATCGGTCTCCCACAGGACCAGCATGACCAAGTACTGGGGGTAGGTGAGTTGCAGTGCCGCCAGCAGTGGCTTGTACATCTTGGTCATGGCCAGCGAGGTGGAGTACAGGGCAAAGCACAACTGGTTGTCTAGCCGCAGGGCGGCGTCGTTGGCGGGGGGCGTGGAGCGTTGTGGCATGGGTTGAATTGTAGCGAACAATTGCATTGTGTACAATTTAATTGTTCAGAATTTGTTTTCTAGGCAATGCCCGTGGCGGCAAAGCGGCCGCCCGCCGGGGAACTTATCGGCTGGGGTGCAGGCACTGCCGTGCAGCGGCTCCCCAGCGCTCCAGCCGCTTGCCCATGCAAAGTACCGCGTGGTCTTTGCTGAGGACGGTGCACTGGTGTGCCACGGCGAGGTCGATGAACCGCTGGTCGTCCGGGTCTTTGCAGGTCACCTGCGCCTTGGGGGCGGGTGCAACCGTGTGCACCCACGCATCACGGGCGGCCAGCACGTCCTGTGGTTCCAGCGCATAGAAAGCCAGGCGCTTGGCAATCTGGGGATAGGCCAACACCCGTTCCAGCTCGTCGCGCATCGCCTCGGTAGACAGCCAGCGCAACTGGCCTGCTGCCAAGGCGTCGCGCAGTGGCAGAGCCAGGGGGTCGTTGAACACCAAGAGGTCCAGCACGATGTTGGTGTCCAGCACGATGCTGGGCACCTGCTCAGTCATGGGGGTGGGGTGCCGCAGGTTTGGCCAGGCGGCCTTTGACCATGTCGAACTTGAACAGGCGGCATTCCAGTGGGCCGTTCCACAGCGGCACCCGGCGAGATTCTTTGAGGCGCATCTTGCTAGGCAGCTTGAGGTCGGGGGTCAACATCCACGCGGTCCAGCCGCTGTAGTTTTTCTTCCAGTGGCTGGCCAATTGGTTAAAGAAGTCCACGCCGTCGTCCGCCTCGGCCAGCTCCCGTGCGCCAAAGCGGGCGCCTTCACCCGCACCGGCCACGCCGCCAATGCCGATACGCTCCCCGTACGGCGGGTTGATCACCATGACACCGCCACCCGTCTCGCTCGCATCGATGGGCGGCATGCGCTGCAAAGCATCACCACCCCGAAACTCGATCACGTCGGCCACGCCCGCGCGCTGAGCATTGCGCTGGGCAAAGTCCACCATGCGGTGCGACACATCGCTTCCGTAAATCAGGGCCTTCTGGCCCGGCTCGGGCTTCACAATGGCATCCGCGGCCTCCTGCTTCATGGCGGCCCACTCCTCCGCGCGGAAGGGTTTGTACTTCTCAAAGGCGAAGCGGCGCAGGGAACCGGCTGCGATATTGCAGGCGATTTGCGCGGCTTCGATGGCCACGGTGCCGCTGCCGCAGCAGGGGTCGTACAAAGGCAGCAAGTCGTCGTCACCGGAGGCCCAGCCGCTGGCAGCGATCATGGCGGCCGCCAAGGTTTCCTTGAGCGGCGCGTCCCCCTTGTCCTCGCGCCATCCGCGCTTGAACAAGGGCTCACCCGAGGTGTCGATGTACAGCGAACAGGCGTCGGTGGTCAGGTGGGCATAGATGCGCACATCGGGCCATTGCGTGTTCACGTCCGGGCGCACGCCGCCTGCCACTTCGCGGAAGCGGTCGCACACCGCGTCCTTCACTTTCAGCGCCGCAAAATTCAGCGAGGTGAGCGGGCTGTGCTGCGCGGTCACCTCTACCTTGATGCTTTCGCGCGGGCTGAACCAGCGCTCCCACGCCACCTGGGTGGCGGCGCGGTACAGGTCCTGCTCGCTGCGGTACTCGGTGTACGACACCAGCACCAGCACGCGCTGGGCCAGCCGGCTGTACAGGTTAAGCAACATGGCGTGCGTAAACGAGGTGCGCACTGCCACGCCGCCGCGCTGCTTGGTGATGCAGCCCGGGGGCAGTCCGGTGATCTGCAGGATTTCTGGCGCCAGGTAGTCCTCCACGCCCGCGGCGCAGGGGAGAAAAAGGGTGAGTTGGTTCATAGCGCTTTGCGGAGTGAGGCGGGGGCGATCTTCAGGCCCTCGCGGTATTTGGCCACGGTGCGCCGGGCGCATTCAATGCCCTGCTCTTTGAGCATGTCGGAAATCTGGTTGTCGCTTAAGGGCTTTTTCGAGCTCTCGGAGGCGATGAACTGCTTGATCAGCGCACGCACAGCGGTGCTCGACGCGTTGCCGCCCGACTCGGTGCCCAAGCCCGAGCCAAAGAAGTACTTCAGCTCAAAAGTGCCAAACGGCGTGGCCATGTACTTGGCCGTGGTGACACGGCTGATGGTGGACTCGTGCAGGCCCAGTTCATCGGCAATCTCGCGCAACACCAGCGGGCGCATGGCCAGCTCGCCGTGGGTAAAGAAATTTTTCTGCCGGTCCACAATGGCCGTGCTCACCCGCAGGATGGTGTCAAACCGCTGTTGGATGTTCTTGATGAACCAGCGTGCCTCTTGCAAGCGCTGCTGCAAACCCGCGTGGCTGGAGCTGGCCTTGTGGTTGCGCAGCACGTTGGCGTAGATGTCATGCACCTTCAGTCGCGGCATCACATCGGGGTTCAGCTGCACCCGAAACTTGGGGCTGCCGCCCACTTTGCCGATGGGCACTACCAACACATCGGGCACCACGATGTTGCGCTCCACATCCACAAAGCGGCGGCCCGGCTTGGGTTCTAGGCGGGCAATGAGCGCAATGGCTTCGCGTACCCGCGCATCACTGCCGACCCCGGCGTGTACCAAGCGCTTGATGTCGCGGCGGGCTAGCAGGTCCAGGGGCTGTCGGCAAATGGCCAAGGCCACCTGCAACACCTCCGTGCGTTCGCAGCCGCCGTGCGGTGCGGCTGCGGTGTGCAGCGCATGCCCAATTTGCAGCCGCAGGCATTCCCCCAGGTCGCGGGCCCCCACGCCCACCGGCTCAAAGCTGTGCAAGATGCCCAGCGCGACCGTGAAGTGGTGCAGCAGCGCGTGCAACTGCTCTTCGTCCGCAGGGCCCAAGCTTTGCGCCAGCTCCGTCAAAGGGTCTGCCAGGTAGCCGTCGTCATTCAGGGATTCAATCAAAAACCGCAGCGCAGCGCTGTCTTCTGCATTCAGGCGCAGCCCGGCCGCTTGCCGATGCAGAAAAGATTGCAGCGTGTCGCCCGAGCGAGCCCACTCGGTAGCGTCGCTGGGGTCGTCGTCGACTTGGTGGTTTTTGGCGGGTGCATCGCCGCCCCATTCCCCATCGTCGGGGGTGGTCTCGGTGCTGCCGTCGCCCTCCCAGCTGGGCACCTCTGCGGTGGAGGTTGCTGCGCTGTCCTCGTCATCGCCCGCACTGGATGCGCTGGACGGTGCGTCTGTACTGGCGCTGTAACTGGGCTCTGCGGCGGCCTCTGAGAGGTGGTCGCCCAAACTCACGGTGGTATCGGCGCGTTCCAGCCCGAACGACTCGCGCTCTGCCTGGTCGTCCTGCAATTCCAAAAACGGGTTTTCATCGAGCATCTGCTCGACTTCCTGCCCCAGTTCGAGCGTGGAGAGTTGCAGCAAGCGTATCGATTGCTGCAACTGTGGCGTTAACGCCAAATGCTGAGAGACGCGAAGCGAGAGACCCTGTTTCATCTACATCTTGAAATGTTCGCCCAGGTAGACCCGGCGCACATCGGCGTTGTTGACGATCTCTGAGGGCGTGCCCTGTGCCAGCACATGGCCATCGCTGATGATGTAGGCGTGGTCACAGATGCCTAGGGTTTCCCGCACGTTGTGGTCTGTGATCAACACACCGATACCGCGCGCCTTCAAGAAATTGATGATGCGCTGAATCTCGATCACTGCAATCGGGTCAATGCCCGCAAACGGCTCATCGAGCAGGATGAAGCGCGGCCGGGTCGCCAATGCGCGGGCAATTTCGACCCGTCGGCGCTCGCCGCCCGAGAGTGCGATGGAGGGAGATTCTCGCAAGTGCTCCACCCGCAGCTCATGCAGCAAGTCGCTCAGTCGCCGCTCGATCTCGGGGGGCGACAGTGGCTTGCCCGCGTCGTCGAGTTGTAGTTCGAGTACCGCCCGCACGTTGTCCTCGACGTTGAGCTTGCGAAAAATGGAGGCCTCTTGGGGCAAATAGCCCAGCCCAAGTCGGGCGCGGCGGTGGATGGGCAAATGCTCAATGCTCTGCCCGTCGATGGTGATGTCGCCAGCGCTGGCGCGCAGCAGGCCCACGATCATGTAAAACGAGGTGGTTTTGCCAGCGCCATTGGGGCCCAGCAGGCCCACCACTTCGCCGGTGCGCACCGTGAGTGACACGTCCCGCACCACCTTGCGTTTGCCGTAGGCCTTTTGCAGATGGCGGGCTTCCAGCCGCCCGGTCGCCTCATCCGGGATGTCCAGGGTGGTGGTTCTCACGGGGCGACCTTGTCCAGTTGGGTCGATGGCTTGAGCACGATCGGTGCGGCGGGTGCACCTGCGGCTTTCGCTGCGGACGTTCCCTCGGGCTTGGGGGTGAGCATCACCCGTACGCGACGACCCGGCCCCGCAGCGGTTTTGGGTGCGCCATCCACGGTGAATCGATCGGTGAGGTTTTCGTACAAGATGGTTTCGCCCATCACCTCGTCAGCCAGCGTGGTGCCCCGTAAGCGTCGCATCTCGGCTTTGCGGACAAACCGTACCGTGTCGGCTTTGCCATCGTATTCAATGGTGTCGGCCTCGCCTTCAATAAACTCCTCAAGCCCTTCGCGCTTTTGACGGAAAAAGGCTTGTTTCTGGGCGCTGCCCGTGACGATGCCATGCTGAAACCCTTCTGGGTCTTGGCGCACTTCTAGGCGTTCGCCGCGAATCACGATGCTGCCCTTGGTCAGCAGCACATTGCCGGAAAACACACTGATTTGCTGAAGGTCGTCGTAGCGAAGCGCGTCGGACTCGACTTGCATGGGCTTGTTCCGGTCGGCGTTTTCGGCGTGAACGGCTAGCGATACGCCTGCCAAGGCGAGCACCAGCGACAAAGTCAATCCATGTTTTTTCATAAGGGCACGAAACTTGCTCCACGAGCGCGTGGGCCATTGTAGCGAGCCCCCACTGCGTGGAGGCCCAAAAGGTGCCTTATGCGCGGCCTGCGCGCAGGTCTGCCACCAAGGCATCGACCACCTGCAAGGCGCGGGACATCGTGCCCGCCAGCGATCCGTCGGTGTAGAAGCGGCCTGCGATACCCAGCGCGGGCACGCCCTCCACTTTGTAGGCATTTTGCAGCTGCGCAGCCTTGCTCGCTTTGGTCGCGGTCGTGAACGAGTTGTACTGCGCGTTGAACTTGCTCATATCGACACCCTGCTGGCCTACCCAATCGAGAATGGCATCTGCCTTGGCCAAATTGCGCTTTTCCACATGGATGGCTGCAAATACCTTGGCATGCAGTTTCTCCACCAAGCCCATTGATTCCAAGGCAAAAAACAAGCGTTGTTGGGGGATAAAGCTGTCTTGGAACGCCACCGGTGCGCGTCGGAATGCTACGTCCTTGGGCAGCTTTTTGACCCACTCTTGCAGTTGGGGTTCGAACGCATTGCAGTGCGGGCAGTTGTACCAAAAAAACTCCACCACCTCGATCTTGCCGGCGCCGGCTTCGGTGGGGGCGCGTGGGTCTACCGCCAAAAAGTCGGTGCCTGCCTGCGGCCTTTTGGCCTGGGCCTGCACGCTGGTGGCAACGAGCGAGGCACTTGCCCACGCGGTGGCGCAGGCGACTTGGGTGAAAGCACGACGTTTCATACTAAGTGACTCCATAAACCGAACGGAAAAAATGGGGGAATTGGTGCCGCACGGCGGTTCAGCGCTGTACCCGCACCAGCGTGGTGTCCAGACCTGCCTTGTCCAATTTTTCTTTGGATTTCTCGGCATCGTCTTTCTTTTCAAACGGCCCCACACGCAAACGATAAATGGGCTTGCCCGAGAGTTCGCGCTCCGATATCTTGGTGTCGATGCCGTTGAGCGACAGTTTGGCACGTTGGCTTTCTGCGTCTTCTGCCGCCCGGAATGACCCCACTTGCACCCAGTACGTAAACACGTCGCCATCCACTGATGCGGCTTTCGCTTTGGCCAGGTCACCCAGCGGGTCTGCCGATACTTTGGCGTCGGTCTTGCTCTCGGGTTTGGTGGTGGACTTGGCATCCCCCTTTGCCTCGGTTTTGGCATCGACCTTGACCTCCGCTTTGGGCTCTGCCGGTTGGATGGCGGGCTTGGGGCTTGTTGGGCTCTCTGCGGCGGGCACGGTGTTCACCGGGGTGGCGGGTGCCGGGTTCTTGCCGTACATGGGGGCGTTGGGGTCCCAGTTTTTGTTCTTTTGCGCTTCTGCGGCATCTTGGTCGGCACTGCGGCTTTGGCTCTTGTTCATGAAAGGTACCGGCACTTTGGTCACATAGACCGCCACCGCCAGAGCCGCGCCCAAGCCCACTACCACGCCCACGATGAACCCGACCACGGTTCCCCCACGCTCGTTCTTCATGCCTTGCTCTCTTTGAAAGAATTACATTTTTTGCGGGGCGCTCACGCCCAGCACAGCCAAGCCATTGTGCAGCACCTGCGCAGTCGCAGCGACCAGCGCGAGACGGGCCAGCTTGACCGTTTCATCATCCACCAGAATGCGCTCTGCATCGTAGTAGCTGTGGTAGCTGGCGGCCAGTTCGCGCAAATAGAAGGTGACGTCGTGCGGCGCTTCGCCTTCGGTTGCGGCTGTCAGCATCTCGGGGAACTTGGCCAACAGCAGCATTAGGGCCTGGGCTTGCGGGCTCTCCAGTGCCGACAAGTCCACGCCCTTGAGCCCTGCCACATCCCCTCCCCAACTCGCCAACACCGAGCAGATGCGCGCATGCGCGTATTGCACGTAGTACACCGGGTTGTCGTTGTTCTTTTGCACCGCCAAGTCCACATCGAAGGTGTACTCGGTGTCGGGCTTGCGGCTGAGCAAAAAGAAGCGCACTGCGTCCTTGCTGGTCCACTCGATCAGGTCACGTAGCGTCACATAACTGCCCGCACGCTTGCTGATCTTCACCTCTTCGCCCCCACGCACCACGCGCACCATGGTGTGCAGCACGTAGTCGGGGTAGCCTTGGGGAATGCCTACATCGGCCGCCTGCAGGCCAGCCCGCACACGGGCGATAGTGCCGTGATGGTCAGTGCCCTGGATATTCACCACCTTGCTGAAGCCGCGCTCCCACTTGGCAATGTGGTACGCCACATCCGGCACAAAGTAGGTGTAGCTACCATCCTTCTTGCGCATGACGCGGTCTTTGTCATCACCGTAGTCGGTGCTCTTGAGCCACAGCGCACCGTCCTGCTCATAGGTCTTGCCATTGCCCACCAGCTTGTTCACCGCCGCTTCCACACGGCCGCTGGTGTACAGGCTGGACTCCAGGTAGTACTGGTCAAAGTGCAGGTTGAAGGCCTGCAGGTCCTTGTCTTGCTCATTGCGCAGGTAGGCCACCGCAAACTGGCGGATGTTGTCGTAGTCGTCCACATCGCCATTGGCGGTGAACTCGCGGTCGTCGGCCTTGATCGACGCCTTGGCCTTAAAAGCCTCGGCAATGTCGGCAATGTAGTCACCGTTATAGAAGGCCTTGCTTTCGGGGTTGTCTGGGTCGGTCGGCCAGCAGCTGTCCCCCGGCTTGAAGCCCTTGGCCCGCAACTGGGTGCTTTTGGTCAGGGTGTCAATTTGCACACCCGCGTCGTTGTAATAAAACTCGCGGTGTACCTTGTAGCCTTGGGTGGCAAACAGGTTGCAAATGGCGTCACCCAAAGCGGCCTGGCGACCGTGGCCAACATGCAGCGGGCCGGTGGGGTTGGCGGACACAAACTCCACCAACACCGGTGTGCCGGTGTCGGGCTGGTAGCCAAAACGCGGCCCTTGCCCCAGCACCTCGCGCACGATTTCCTGCTTGGCCGCAGGCCGCAGGCGGATGTTGATAAAGCCGGGACCGGCGATCTCTACGTCTTGCACCCATTGCTGGTACACGGGGGTGGCTAGCAAAGCGGAGCGCAAGGTGTCGGCCAATTGGCGTGGGTTCATCTTGAGCGGCTTGGCCAGTTGCATGGCGGCAGTGGTGGCGAAGTCACCATGGGCTGCGACTTTGGGCGACTCGAACGTCGCCTTGGCGCCTGCACCTGGAGAAAGTTGTTCAAGGCAGGCCGCCAGCGCCTGCAGAAGTTGGTGTTTGACTGTGAGCATCGGCGGATTTTACGGGGCGTCTAACGGCCACAGTCGTCCGCCGTCAACGGTGCCCACGCGGCGCGCGCGGCGGCGCGGTATGCTGTGCTGCCCACTGCGGGCTTTCTGCAACGGCAGGTCACTGCCCTTTTTATACAGGACGAGAAATGAAAAAACTGATTTCGTTAATGGCATTGGGTTTGGCTTTGGCAATGGGCAGCGCGCATGGCGCTGACGACAAGGCACCCACGGCCCAGCAGAACAAAATGAAGACCTGCAATGCGGACGCCAAGACCAAGGAACTCAAGGGCGACGAGCGCAAAAAGTTCATGAGTGAGTGTTTGAGCGCGAAGCCCGCCGCCGCAGAAGACGGCAAATCTGCCCAACAAAGCAAGATGAAAACGTGCAACGCGGACGCCAAGACCAAAGACCTCAAGGGCGACGAGCGCAAAAAGTTCATGAGTGAGTGCTTGAGCGCCAAGTAAGCGGCCTGCTGCCCTGCGCTCTGGTGCTCAGGGCACTTGCGGCAACGGCGGGCTACCCAAAAAGCGCTTCGTAAATGCCACTGCGCTGGAGGGGGCTCCAAACCAGTAGCCTTGCCCGATATCGCAGCCCATGTCCACCAGCAAGGCACAGGTTTCTGCTGACTCCACGCCCTCTGCGTGGGACCGCATTCCCAAGCTTTTCCCCATCTGGATAATCGCGGTCACGATGGCATGTTGATTGGTTTGCATCAGCATGGAGCGCACAAAAGACTGGTCAATTTTGATCTTGTCGGCGGCCAGTTGTTGCAGGTATCCAAAATTCGAATACCCGGTTCCAAAGTCGTCAATCGCAATCGATACCCCCATGGCCTTGATGCCACGCACCGTCTCCGCAAACGTGGAAACATGCCCCATCAACACGGATTCGGTGATTTCCAGTTCCAGACAGGTGCCCGGCAACGAGGCCCTTGCCAGAGCGGAATGGACGGTCAGTGTCAGGTCTCCGCGTTGGCACTGTACGGGGGATATGTTGACTGCCACCACCAGCGCATGCCCGCTGTTGCGCCAACGGGCAGTCTGGCGGCAGGCTTCTTCGATCACCCATCGTCCGATGTCGACAATCAAACCGGAATGCTCCGCTGCAGGAATGAAATCTGCAGGCGCCAGCATGCCCCGTCGGGGGTGATGCCAGCGCACCAAGGCCTCGGCACCCAAGAGGCGCTGGGTGGTGAGGTCCACAACGGGTTGGTAATGCAGTTCAAATTCGCCGCGTTGCAAGGCAGAACGCATCTCTGCCACCAAGCGCGGGTTGGTGCTCAGACCATCTTGCATGCGGACGTCAAATAGTCGAAACGTGTTGCGCCCGGCTTGTTTGGCTTGGTACATCGCCAGATCTGCGTGGCGTAGCAAGGTCTCAAAGTCAGCGCCATCCTGTGGGAACCTTGCCACGCCGATGGAGCACGTGCTCGACAGTGCGGTGCCGCGCACCGTGTAGACGCCGCCCAAATGGTCGAGCACTTCGGTGGCGGCCGAACATGCAGACTGGCTGTCAGGAACGTCCAGCAGGCCCACCAGAAACTCATCACCACTTTGGCGCACCACGATATCGGTGTCGCGTACCGCAGTGCTCAGGCGGATGGCAATTTGCCTGAGGAATTCATCGCCAGCGACGTGTCCCACCGAATCGTTGATGAACTTGAAGTTGTCTAGGTCGATAAACATCAGCGCAACCCCCGTGCCGTCCACCCGCGCTTGGGTGATGGCCTGCTCCAGGAGATGGCGTCCTCTGCTGCGGTTGGTCAGCCCCGTCAGCGCGTCGTGCTGCGAGAGAAACAATAAATGGGCTTGCGACTGCCGGTAGCTCTCAATCTGTGCCTCCAACGCAGCGATCATGCGTCGCCAATCGGCCACCGTCATCCACACGATGAACGCACAGGCCAGCAAAATGATGACGACATCGCGCAGCAACTCCCAGTTATTGCTGTTGCTGGTGTTCTGGCGCCAACCGGTGACTTCGGTGGAGACGGTCAGTACCACCACAAACACCAGCATGGCGACCAAAAACCGCAGGTAACGCTTGCGCCCCAGCAGCAAGCCAGCCAGCAACAAAATAATCGGGTAAGCCAGTACCGATGCGTCGCGCAATCCCTCGCTCAACCACATCAGCGCAGAGATAGTCGCCCACACCACCCACAAGATGCCTGCCACACCGCGCTGTGAATGCTGCAACAGACCTTGATGGGTGCTGTAGGCAACGCCCGCTGCACCCAACGTCAGCACCAGTCCGACCCGCCATAGTCCGGCGGCCCAGTACATCAAGCCGATGAACAAAAAAACGCCAGCAACACACTGCGCTACAAGCCGTATGCGCTGGATGCGGGTCTGGTTGGAATCCCACAGCATGTCTGACGTTTCAGGCTGCCGATGGCGCGACGGTGGACGGGGTAATGGCATGAGGGTCGCGCTAGTTGCCGTGCCGACTTATCCCAGGCCGGTGAGGGCCAGCACCCCGACAAACAAGGAAAACCCCACCCAGTGGTTCAGGCGAAAGGCCCTAAAACAGCCCTCGCGTGAGCGATCGGCAATCAGACGGGCATGCCACACCACCTGTGCCGCTGCGGCCGCCAAGGCCCACCACCATACTGCGCCGCCCACCCGCCCAGACAGCAGCACGCCTGTCCAGATGGCCAAATAGAGCACATAGAAGGTCAATACCGCCGCAACGTCAAACCGGCCCAGCGTGATAGCAGAGGTTTTGATGCCGATACGCAGGTCGTCGTCCCGGTCGACCATGGCGTACTGCGTGTCGTATGCCAGCACCCAAAACAAGTTGCCCACCAGCAAGGCCCATGCGTTCCAGGGGATGTGGCCTTGCACAGCCGCGAAAGCCATGGGGATGCCAAAGCTGAACGCCACACCCAGCACCGCCTGCGGCATGGATACATAGCGCTTGGCATAGGGGTACACGATGGCCACAGCCAGTGCCGCAAAAGACCAGGCGATGGTCTGTGCATTGGTGGTGAGCACCAGCCCGAACGCGGCCAGTGCCAACACGCCGCCCACACCCAGCGCTTCGCCGCTTGACACCCGTCCACTGGTCACCGGGCGCTGGGCGGTGCGCTTGACATGCTTGTCAAAGGCTTGGTCGGCGACATCGTTGATGCAGCAGCCTGCGCTGCGCATCAACACCGTCCCTAGGCTAAATACGACGAGTAAATGCCAACCCGGAAATCCGTCTGCCGCCAGCCAAAGCGCAGACAAGGTGGGCCACAACAGCAACAGCCATCCCGCCGGGCGGTTCCAACGAATCAAATCCAGATACAAAGGCAATTTTTTCAACACGGCGCGCATCCTCTACCCACCCGGGCGCGAATGGGCCTGCGGTCATGATAGGCGATGTACGCCGGGTAACTCGCAGCTATAGATGGCGTTGCGCAAGGCGGCAATCGCCTCGTAACGGGTAAAGCTGCGCCGCCAGGCCAGCACCACGCGCCGTGTGGGCGGGGGCAAATCGGTGCCATCGGCCTTGGTGTCGCGCACGGGCAGGTACTTCACCAAGGCTTCCTCTTGGTCGGGGCGTGGGGTGTTGAAGGCGTCTTGCGGCACGCTCAGCCGTGGCACCAGCGTAATACCCAGCCCTGCGGCGACCATGTGTTTGATGGTTTCCAGCGAAGAGCCTTCAAAGCTTTTGCGGATGCCGTCCGAGTCACTGGAGTAACGGGCGAACTCGGGGCAGACCTCCAGCACATGGTCTCGGAAACAATGGCCGTTTCCTAGCAGAAGCAGCGTTTCGTCTTTCAACCGTTGGGCACTTACCGCAGGTAGCTGCGCCAAGGCGTGGCGTGCGGGGATGGCGGCAAAAAAAGGTTCGTCGTAGAGCGGTGCCACTGCAAAGCCCGTCTCCGGAAAAGGTTCTGCCAGGATGGCGCAATCAATCTCCCCGGTACGCAGCATGTCCAGCAGCTTGACGGTGAAATTTTCTTGCAGCATCAGGGGCATTTGGGGGCACTGCTGTATGACCTGGTGCACCAGAGCGGGCAGCAAATACGGGGCGATGGTGTAAATCACACCGAGCTTGAGGGGGCCGGCCAAGGGGTCTTTGCCGCGTTTGGCAATGTCCTTGATGAAGCCCGCTTGCTCCAACACGCTTTGGGCCTGGCGAACAATCTCTTCCCCAAGCGGCGTCACCGTGACCTCGTTGGCGTTGCGCTCAAAGAGCTTGACGTCGAGCTCTTCTTCCAGTTTTTTGACTGCAACCGACAATGTGGGTTGCGAGACAAAGCACGCGTCTGCGGCCTTGCCGAAATGCCGTTCGCGTGCGACGGCCACGATGTATTTCAATTCGGTCAATGTCATTATGTTTCTCCCTGAACGAATGATGATGCCATGCCCCATCGTCCGAATCAATGACGAGGTGTGTTCCAACGCGCAAATGGGGGCTATTTAGTGCCCCGTGCGGTGTTTGCATCCCATGCGGCGGCGGGCACGGGGTCGACGCTAGAGAGGCCTGAGTGGTGAGCGTTTGAGGCTGTCGCGCAACATCTCCAGGCGCTCTTTCCAGGCGCGGCGCACATCGGGGGGCATGTTTTTGAGGACCCGGAACGAATGGGGGTCTGGATGGTCGTCCGCGTCCAGCACGTTGATTTCCAGTTCGCCGCCCAGCGAGGTGATGGTGGCTCCGCGCAGCGTGGTGTGGGCGGTTTGTTTGCCCGAGTGCAGGGTGATGCGGCCGGTGGGGTCCAGATCGATAAACCAGTCGATCTGCCCGTTGCTGTCCAAGCCGATCTCACTGCTGCTACCGGTAAAACCCGCCACCCTGCGCCACTGCGCGATTTGCTCTTCCGGGGGAATGGACACGGCTTTGCCCTTGGCTTTGGCTGCGGCACGCGATGCCGCCAGCTCTTCGGCCTCGCGTTGGGCCGCAGCCTGCGCACGCAATTGCTCTTCATGCTGCTGTTCGGTGCGTTCTACCCACACCTCCACTTGCTTGGCAAACGCCCAGAAGCGTTCAGCGACGTGTGTGGGCACATTGTCCAGTCGCAATGTGGCCTGGGCGGGTGCTGCGTGAAATGTCACGCTGTGTTTTTGGCCCGCCCGCCAGGGGGCAGCATGTGCCCAAAACGCGGTGTGTGCTGGAGCGGGCGCACGCGGCAGCGGCGCGATGTCGATGCGCAGGCCTACGGCCTCAAAGGTCACATCCAGCGGGCCCGTCTTGTCTATCGGCGCTTGCTCGTCCTGGGCAGGCTGGGAGTAATGGGCTTGACGTGTTTTGACCCGAAGTTTGCCGGCACTGCGCAGCATGTCCACGGAGAAGGCGCGCGCAGTAAAGCGCTGTCCCCCCGGAATCTTGGCCACTGCGGTGCGCAACCCATAGGCCTGCAGTTCGGCCAGCAAATACACGGCAACCGCCAGTACGAAGACTGCGCACACGCACCACCACAACCAATCGATCGATCCGCTCATGTGCCAATGTTACCGGTGGGGCGTCACGCTTTGAGGTATTCGGCTTTGGTGCCCATCCAGCGGGCCACGTGCTTGGCGGCCAACTGCGGATGCTGGTCCCACAGACGGGGAGCCTCGGTCCGGGCCCACTCCAACAAGGCGGTGTCGTTGGCCAGATCGGCAAAGCGCAACATGGCCGCGCCGCTTTGGCGGGCACCCAAAAATTCGCCCGGACCCCGGATGTCGAGGTCGCGGCGGGCGATCTCAAACCCGTCGTTGGTATCGGACATGGCCTTGAGCCGCGCGCGTGCGGCCTCGCCCAGGCGGGGTGCATCGCCGGTGGAGTACAGCAGCACACAGGCCGAGGCGGCGGCGCCCCGCCCCACACGTCCGCGCAGTTGGTGCAGTTGCGACAGGCCAAAGCGCTCTGCATGCTCAATCACCATTAGCGAGGCATTGGGCACGTCCACGCCCACCTCGATCACCGTGGTGCTAACCAACACCGACATCAGGCCTGCGGTGAACGCTGCCATCACCGCCTTCTTGTCTTCACTGGGCATGCGCGAGTGCAGCAGCCCGATCAACACCGGCAGTCCGTCTGCACGCTGGGTGCCTTGCAGTGCCTCGGCCAGGTCGGCGTGGGTTTGGGTGGCGTTGCTCAGGTCCAGTGCCTCACTCTCTTCAATCAGCGGGCACACCCAGTACACCTGCCGCCCTTGGCTGATTTGGGCGCGAATGCGCTCAATCACCTCGTCGCGCCGGGCCTCGTGCACCACGCGCGTGATGATGGGGGTGCGGCCTGGGGGCAGTTCGTCCAGTGTGGACACATCCAGGTCCGCGTAGTAGCTCATGGCCAGCGTGCGGGGAATGGGGGTGGCGCTCATCATGAGCAAATGGGGCTCGTGGCCGTGGGTGCTGCTTTCGCCGGCCTCGTCACTGTCGGAGACTGCCATCTTCTTGCGCAAGGCCAGGCGTTGCGCTACGCCAAAGCGGTGCTGCTCGTCAATGATGGCCAAGGCCAGGCGGTGGAACTTCACCTTGTCTTGGATGATGGCGTGCGTGCCCACCACCAGATGCGCTTCCCCGCTCTCGATCAAGGCCAGCATCGAACGCCGCTCTTTGGTTTTTTGGGTGCCGGTGAGCCAGGCGGTAGTAATGCCCAGGGGCTCTAGCCAATTCACGAGTTTGCGGAAATGTTGCTCCGCCAAAATTTCGGTGGGTGCCATGACTGCGCATTGCCAGCCCGCATCCATGCAGTGCACGGCGGCCAGTGCGGCCACCACGGTTTTGCCGGCACCCACATCGCCTTGCAGCAGGCGGTGCATGGGCACGGGGCGGCTCAGGTCGTGTTCAATTTCTGCGCACACCCGTTCCTGTGCTTGCGTGAGTGCAAAGGGCAAGGCCTGCAGTAACGCGGCACGCAGTGCGCGGGGTGCTTGGGGCTGCAAGGCCGGGGCGCGCAGCGCAGCCCGCTCCCGGCGGCTCTGGAGTTGGCTCAACTGCTGGGCCAAGAGTTCCTCGGCTTTGAGCCGCTGCCACGCCGGGTGGCTGTGGTCCATCAGCGTGTCTATGGAAACATCGGGCGTGGGGTGGTGCAAAAACTCCAGCGCCTGGCGCAGTTGCCACAAGGCGGTAGGGCCCGGATGGTGGGGCGCATGCCGCAGCCACTCGAGGTCGCCGGGGGCGAAGGTGTCACTCAAGTCCGCGCGCGCCAGCCCGCCGAGCACCGCTTTGCGCAAATACGCTTGCGGCAGGCCCGCTACCGTGGGGTACACCGGGGTGAGCGCGGTGGGCAAATCACCCTCCGCACGCTTGATGGTCGGGTGCAGCATGGTGCGCCCCAAGAAGCCGCCTTTGATCTCACCGCGCGCCCGCAGGCGCTGGCCCACCGCCATGGTTTTGAGTTGGGAGCCGTAGAAGCTGAAAAAGCGCAGGACACAGGAGTCCGATCCATCGTCCAGGTGCCCGATCAACTGCCGGCGGGGGCGGGTGCTGACTTCTTGGTGGACGACGGTGCCTTCGATTTGCACCGGGGTGCCGTCTGGCGCATCCCGCAGTCGCACGATGCGGGTCTCGTCTTCGTAGCGCAGGGGCAGGTGCAGCGCCAGGTCGATGTCCCGGCGCAAGCCCAGTTTTTCGAGGGCTTTTTGCGACTCGGTCAAGGGCTTGGTGGTCAGCATGACGCGCATTGTGCCGCAGCACTGCGCGTGGGTGCCCCCTACCGTGTGCCGTGGTGCCCTACCAATGAATTTCTGCGCTGACCAAGGGCGAGGTGGTGTTGTACCCGCCAATCACCAGCAACCGGCCGCCTGGCATCAACGTGCTGGTGTGGCCGTAGCGGCCGGTGTAGAGCGAGGCCGCCGGTGCCCAGGTGTTGGTGGCAGGGTCGTACCAGTCGGACTTGGACTCGGCATTGATCGTGTTGAGGAAGGGGTCGTACAGCATGCCACCGGTCAGCAACACTTTGCCATTGAGCATCAGCGTGGCCTGGTGGCCGCTCGCGCGTGACACTGACATGGGGCCGGTCGTCGTCCAGGTATTGGTGGCGGGATCAAATTGTTCAGCACTTTGTAGCGCGAAGAGTCCGGTGGTGCCACCGGCCACCAACACTTTACCGTCGGGGAGCAAGGTGGCGGTATGGCTCCAGCGTCCGGCGCCCAATGGGGCGGTGGTGGTCCAAGCGTTTTTAGCGGGATCAAACACCTCTGCACTGGTGTACGGCGCTACCCCCCCGCCGGCTACCAGCACACGCCCATCGGGCAGCAGCGTGGCCGAGTGGTAGTAGCGCCCCGACGCCATGGAGGGCAGGGTGGTCCATTGGCCGCTGGCAGGGTCAAACAGTTCTGCGCTGGCCAGCCGGTTGGGCCCATCCGTGCCACCGGTGACCAGCACCTTGCCGTTGGGCAGCAAGGTGGCCGTGTGCAAGGCCCGGCCCGTCGAAAGGCTACCCACCGCAATCCAACTGTCGGACGTGGGGTCGTACACGGCCGCGCTATTGAAATAAGTGCTGCTGTTTCTGCCACCCACCACCAGTACTTTGCCGTCGGTGAGACGGGTGGCGGTGTGCGACCAGCGTGCCACACCCATGCTGGCGGTGGCCCGCCAGGCGTTGAGTGCGGGGTCCCATGCCGAGGTTTCTGCCAAGGGGCCCAGGGTGCCTTTGCCGCCTGCCACCCACACCCGGCCATCGGCCAAGAGGGTGGCGGTGTGGTCGCCCACCGCGCGGGGCAGCGCGGTCGATACCGCCCAGGTACCGGTGCCGTGGTCGTAGTCGTTGGTGGTTGCGGTGATGACCGCGCCGGCCGCCAAGGTGCTGTCCGCTTGGATGCGGCCGGTCGGCCAAACTAGCATCGTGCTGCCCGATGCGATGCCCCCCGGCAGCAGCACCTTGCCACTGCGTAGCATCAAGGTGGGCAACGCGCTTCGGGCCTGGCTCAGGGGGGCACTTGCGTCCCATACACGGCGCGCTGGGTCAAAAATCTCGGTACTCGCCAGCCTCGCGTTGCCCCCGATTTCTCCGCCTGTTGCCAACACCTTGCCGTCGGCCAACAGCACTGCGCCCAGGGAGTAGCGCCCGCTGGTCAGTGCGCCGGTGACCGACCAGGTGCCAGTGGCGGGGTTGTAAATTTCGGCGCTGGCCAGGGCACTGATGCTTTGGCGACCGCCCATGACCAACACCCGCCCGTCTTGCAAGCGCACAGCGGCGTGGCGCGCGCGCGCCGACAGCATGGCCCCGGTGGTGGTCCACAAGCCCGTTGCCGGATCGTAAATTTCAGCGCGCGACAAATCGGAAGGAGAGCTGCCGCCGGCGACCAGCACGCGCCCGTCGGTCAGCAGCGTGGCTGTCATGCGCAGGCTAGGCACGTTGAGCGCACCGGTCGGGCTCCAGGTGCCGGCGATGGGGTCAAACAGTTCCGCACTGCCCACGTTGTTGGTGCCGTCAGACCCTCCCATAACCAAGACCCGGCCACTGTTGAGCAACACGCTTTGGTGCATCCCGCGCAGCACCGACATGGAGCCGGTGGCGCTCCAGGTGCCGGTGGTGGGGTCAAACAGCTCGGCCGTGGACACGTAGCTGGTGCCATTGAAGCCGCCGCTCACCAGCACCTTGCCGTTGGGTAGCAGGTCAGCCGTGTGATACATGCGGGCCACTTGCATGCTGCCGGTGCTGGCCCAGGTGCCGGTAGCGGGGTTGTACAGCTCGGCATTGGCGGTGAAGTGGGTACCGTCAAAGCCCCCAGCTACTAGGACCCGGCCATCGGCCAACACGGTACCCGTGTGGAAATACCGCGGCACCACCATAGCACCCGTCACCGCCATTTGCGGCACAGGGCGCATGCCACAGCGCACGTTGACCAAGGTGTAGTCCGCGCCGCTGACGGTGCTGGCGCCATAGGTGTGGGTGCAGCGCTGGGTGCTGGGAACCGTCAAGCCCACGCTAAACCGGGTGCCGTCCACCATGGCGTTGCCGAACCGGAAGGAGCCATTCTGTGTGATCGAAAGTACTTCGCTTCCCACCTGCAATTGCAGGGGGCTTCCCCCGGCAATGTACCCATCCACTGTACCGCCTACCTGATAACTGTTGCTTGCAGTACCAGTACCAGTACCAGTACCAGTGCCAGTACCAGTACCAGTACCAGTACCAGTACCAGTGCCAGTGCCAGTGCCAGTGCCAGTGCCAGTGCCCGTATCAGTGCCTGTACCTGTACCTGTACCCGTATCAGTGCCTGTACCTGTACCTGTACCTGTACCTGTACCTGTACCTGTACCTGTACCTGTACCCGTATCAGTGCCGGTGCCGGTGCCAAACAAGGTGCCGGTTCCGCCCTCGCCCCCGCCGCAAGCGATCAGGCTCAGCAGCACAGCCATGGCGGCGGTCCGTTGTACGTAGCGCCACCGTCCTGGGGCACCATCGGCAGAATGTGGTTTATTCAAAACAAAACTCCTTTATTGACATTAATCTAATAAATTCAATTAAAACACAATAAATAATTTTTACAAGTTAAATAAGGACGGAAGGGGCGCGGAGCCATCGCCGCCCTGCAACCCGCGCGTGCGCTTGCGCAGGGGCCAACAGCGTCCGTGTTTCCCTGGGCCTCCGGTGCTGTGGTGCTGTGGGAAAATGCGTGTCGTTTTTCTTGGAACGGGCCTGTCCGGCCCTCAAGCACCATGTCTTTGTACCCTTCTGATGCGCAGCGTGTTTTCACGCTAAGCGACTTCGACTTCGAACTTCCCGAGGCCCTGATTGCCCAACACCCTGCCCCCGAACGTAGTGCCTCGCGCCTGCTCGATGGCAGGGGCATTGCCCCGGTAGACCACATCTTCAAAGACCTGCCGGGCCTGCTGCGTGCGGGTGACTTGCTGGTGTTCAACGACACCAAGGTCATCAACGCCCGCTTCTATGGCGAGAAGGCCACAGGGGGCAAAGTGGAGTTGCTGGTTGAGCGGGTGCTGGGCGGCAACCAGGTGGCCGCCCACATGCGGGTGAGCAAAAAGCCCGAGGTCGGTGCCACCCTCACGTTGACCTGCGCGCCAGGGCACGAGGACGGGCTCTGCGCCACCTTGCTGGGCCGTTGGCCGACGGCGGAGGGCCCGATTTACCGCTTTGTGCTCAGCAATGACGCGGGCGACGATCCCTACACCCTGATGGAGCGCCACGGCCACGTGCCCTTGCCGCCCTACATCACCCACAGCGACTCCGCGCAAGACGTGCAGCGCTACCAAACCGTGTTTGCCAAACACCCCGGCGCCGTCGCCGCCCCCACCGCCGCCCTGCACTTTGACGAGACACTGTTGGCCGAACTGGACGCCCTAGGCGTGCAGCGCGCGCATGTGACGCTGCATGTGGGCGCGGGCACGTTTCAGCCGGTCAAAACCGAAAACATCGCCGAGCACCAGATGCACAGCGAGTGGTACAACGTGCCCCCAGAGACCCAAGAGGCCATTGCTGCTTGCAAGGCACGCGGCGGGCGCATCGTGGCCGTGGGCACCACCAGCGTGCGCACGCTAGAGAGCTGGGCCCACACCAGCATTGCCAGCGGCGACACCAACATCTTCATTACCCCGGGGTTTGAATTCAAGGTGGTGGATGCGCTGGTGACCAACTTTCACCTGCCCAAGAGCAGCCTCATGATGCTGGTCAGCGCGTTGACGGGGTACGACCACGTGATGGGCTTGTACCGGCATGCCATCGCCCAGGGCTACCGCTTCTTTAGCTACGGTGACGCCATGCTGCTGACACGGCGCGCCTGAGCCGCATCCTCTCCTTTTTGTACGCGCTATTTCGGAGCACTTGGAGTGCCCCGAGGACGGGCTGCGCAAGCAGGGAAAGTACGGTACGTCCACACCGTGCGGGCTGCTATGATTAATTTAAATACAAATCTGTTGTTCATAAATGAATAAACGTTGGATCTCGATGTCTCTGGTCTGATTCGCTCGCATAGGGTGGGGTGTCGGCATGGCTGACCGCAGAGGAGGTGCCCAGGTTCACGCTGATGTTGGGTGAGCAGCAAGAGGTGTATGCGTTCTCAGTCGAGGATGCGCGCGGCGATTGCCCTCCTCTTCGGCGCTAACTCTGTGAGGTGTCCTATGCGCATGTTTGCGAAGTTCAAGATCGTCACGATCCTGTATGCCGGCTTTGGCTTGATGGTGGCCCTGTATGTGGTGTCGTCGGGCATCAACGCCGAGATGATGCGCCGCATGCACGGCAACATTGAGGAAATCCAGAGCGTCAATTACGCCCAGATTTCCACCGCCCACACCTTGCAGACGCTGGTGGGCAGGATCAGCCTGTCGGTGCGCAAAATCATTTTGCTCAACGGTGATACCGAGATCGCGCAGGAGTACGCGGCCTACAGCACGCTCATGGAGCAATACAACCGTGTCCGGGCGCAGATACAACATGGCGGCAGCGCCCCCGGCAAGTCCGCTGACTGGCAGTCGGTGGACGACACCTTTGCAGCCGCTGCGCCGACCTTACAAAAGTTGTATGCCGAGGTCAGGGACCGCAAAGACTCCGAGGCGATCAAGACCCTGCAAGTCCTAGGCACCGCTATTGATCGCTGGGACAGCGCCCTGTCCAAAGCTGTGCTGACTCAGGAACGGGCGAACCAGTCTGCGTATGAGGATTCCAATGCCACCTATCGCTGGGCATTGGGGCAGTTGGGGGTGTTGGCTGTGGTGAGCGTAGCCGTGGCGGCGGTGGTGTCCCTGGGCATCGTGCAGTTGTTGCTGGCGCAGTTAGGGGGCGAACCCCACCAGGCCAAGGCGGTGGCCGAGCGCATTGCCGCTGGCGATTTGACCCAGCCCATCGCGCTGCGCCCCCGGGACGACGACAGCCTGCTGGCCGCCATGCAGCGCATGCAGCAGAGCCTGATTGAAGTGGTGAGCGCCGTGCGCAATGGCTCGTCAGCGGTGGCGCAGGCCAGCTCGGAGATTGCCCACGGAAACGAAGACTTGTCGGCCCGCACCGAACAGCAGGCCTCGGCGTTGCAACAAACCGCCGCGAGCATGGAGCAGCTGTCCGCCACGGTGAAGCGCAACGCAGAATCGGCCAGCCATGCCGACCGCGCCTCGTCCCATGCCTCGACGTTGGCGGCCCAAGGGGGCGTAGCGGTGACGCAAGTGGTGCAGACCATGAAGGGCATTCACGAGTCCAGCCGCAAGATTGCGGAAATCAACAGCGTGATCGATGGCATCGCCTTCCAAACCAACATCCTCGCCCTCAATGCGGCGGTGGAGGCGGCGCGGGCGGGGGAGCAGGGGCGGGGGTTTGCCGTGGTGGCCAACGAGGTGCGTTCCCTGGCAGGCCGTAGCGCCGATGCGGCCAAAGAAATCAAGCGGCTGATCACCGACAGCGTGGAGCGGGTGGAAACGGGTACGGCGCTGGTGGACCAGGCCGGGGAGACCATGTCGACCGTGGTGTCCAGCATTCGCCAGGTGTCCGAAACGATGGCAGCCATCAGTGCGGCCAGCCGCGAGCAGGCCAGTGGTGTGTCACAGGTGGAGTCGGCCGTCAGCGCCATGGACCAGACCACCCAGCAAAACTCGGCGTTGGTAGAGCAAATGGCGGCAGCCACCTCGGGCTTGCACACCCAAGCCAACGAGCTGTTGGGCTTGGTGCAGCGGTTCAAGCTGCCGCACAGCACCCTGCGCGGCGCATGGCAGCCCACCGGTGATGCCGCGCCCGCCACCTTGCAGTTGACCTAAGCGCTGGCTGCCCCGCGCAGCCCAGGCCGCGCGCTACCTGAAAGCCTCGCGCTAGTGTGAACCCCTGTGGTAGCTCAAACCCCGCTGCGGGCCCCTAAGGCCCTGCCAGCGGGGCTCGGCGTTATGCCGCGAGCTGTTGCCAAGTGGCAATCACCGAGTCGGGGTTCAGGGAGATGGAGGAGATGCCCTGCTGCTGCAGCCACTTCGCAAAGTCGGGGTGATCGCTGGGGCCTTGGCCGCAGATCCCCACGTACTTGCCCTGGCGCTTGCAGGCATCAATGGCCATGCTGATCAAGGCCTTGACGGCCGGATCGCGCTCATCAAAGTCGGCTGCCAGCAGCTCCAGACCC
>JARXAM010000063.1 GCA_029865845.1 Rhodoferax sp.
GTCGAAAAAAAGACGACTGCGGCGGCCAAAAACAAAGCACCCAGCACGGCCAGCACCACACCGGCTTTGAGGATGCGCATGGGCCAAGGGCCCCAGGAAGTGGTTTGCATAGCGACTCGAAGAAAGACCGCGCATTATCAACAGTGGCATCCCTAGACCGCCAAGTACCTGGTTGCACGCGATGGACGACGCGCCTACCGCGTACCCCCTGTGCCCATGCTTGGGCTATGCTCCCCGCCCATGCCAAATGCCCCTGCTTTTTCCGCCCCTGCCTTCACCAGCCCTGCCATTGTGCTGGCCGCCGGGCGCGGCGAACGCATGCGCCCACTGACCGACACACGCCCTAAGCCCCTGCTGCAGGTGCATGGCAAACCGCTGATGCAGTACCACCTCGAAGCGCTTGCCGCCGGTGGTTTTGCGTCTGCGGTGGTAAACACCGCATGGCTGGGCGAGCAAATTGAGGCCACGTTTCTAGACCATGTAGCCCTCCAGCGCCCCGTGGATTTGCGCGGGCAGTTGCCACACGCCGAGCAACCCCACGCCAGCATGCGCCTGCACTACTCGCACGAAGGCCACGATTTTGGGGGCGCACTAGAAACAGCCGGCGGCATTGCACGCGCGCTCCCCCAACTGCGCACGGTGTTCTGGTCCATGGCCGGCGACGTGTTTGCGCCTGACATGGTGTTTACCTGCAGCGCGCTGGAGCGTTTTGCGCGCAGCGGCATGCTGGCCCACCTGTGGCTGGTGCCCAATCCGGCGCACAACCCACTGGGCGACTTTGCGCTAGAGGCGGTGGACTCCGAGGGCATAGGCCGCTGCGTGGACCCGGCCCCCCAGAGCACCGCGCCCCGCTACACCTACAGCACCTTCGCGCTGTTTCACCGCGATCTATTTGCGCTGCCCTGGTGCGACATCCCGCCCGGCAACCCGCATGGCGTGAAGGCCCCACTGGCACCGCTCTTGCGCAAGGCCATGCGGGGTGCGCGGGTCAGCGCCCAGATTTACACTGGCCGCTGGACCGACGTCGGCACCCCCGAGCGCTTGGCAGAACTCAACGCACAGACACCATGACCCAACCCACCACACCCGCACGCACCGCAGACTACGCTGGCCGGCGCGCCCGACTGGCCGCCCACTTGGGCCCCCAAGGCGTGGCCGTGCTGCCCACCGCGCCCGAGCAGCAGCGCAACCGGGATGCGGACTTTTTGTTCCGCCATGACAGCTACTTCCACTACCTGAGCGGCTTTGCCGAGCCTCAGGCATGGCTGGTGATTCAGGGCGACGGCACCACCACCTTGTTTTGCCAGCCCAAAGATCTGGAGCGCGAGATTTGGGATGGCTTTCGCTTGGGGCCTGTTGCGGCCCCAGGCGTGCTGGGCGTGAATGCTGCCTATTCGGTGGACGAGCTGGACCAGCGCCTGCCCGCCCTGCTGGATGGTGCCAACGCCGTCTGGTACCCGTTTGCCACCCACAAGGGCCTGGAGACCCGCATCGACGGCTGGCTTACCAAGCTGCGCAGCCGGGTGCGCTTTGGTGCCCTGGTGCCCGAGCAGGTGCAGGACCTGTGCGGCCCGCTGGACGAGATGCGCCTGATCAAGGATGCATACGAGCAAGACGTGATGCGCCGGGCCGCGCAGATCAGCGCGCAAGCCCACATTCGCGCCATGCAACTGTCTGCCCGCATGCTGCGCGAAGGCAAAGACGTGCGCGAATACCACCTGGACGCCGAGCTGCTGCACGAATTCCGCCTGCAGGGCTCGCAATACCCCGCCTACAGCTCCATCGTGGCCGCTGGTGCCAATGCCTGCGTGCTGCATTACCGTGCCGACGCGGCCCCGGTGCGCAATGGTGAGCTGGTGCTGATTGACGCGGGTTGCGAGCTGGACGGCTACGCCAGCGACATTACCCGCACCTTCCCAGCAAATGGCAAGTTCACCGGCCCGCAACGTGCGCTGTATGACCTGGTGCTGGCCTCGCAAGTGGCCGCTGTGGAGGCCACCAAGGCCGGTGCGCGGTTTACCGATCCGCATGACGCCACGGTACGCGTGCTGGCGCAAGGCATGCTGGACTTGGGGCTGTTGGACAAGAACACCGTGGGCAGCCTGGACGATGTGATCGAGAAGCGCGCCTACTTCCAGTTTTACATGCACCGCACCGGCCACTGGCTGGGCATGGATGTGCATGACTGCGGCCCCTACACCGAGCCGTCCGAGCTGGGCAACACGCATGTGCGCAAAGATGCACTCACCGGCGCCGAAATCGTGAACCGCCCGGCGCGCATTTTGCGCAGCGGCATGGTGCTGACCATCGAGCCCGGCATCTATGTGCGCCCCGCGCCGGGGGTGCCGGAGCAGTTCCACCACATGGGCATCCGCATCGAAGACGACGCCATCGTCACCGACACCGGCTGCGAGCTGATCAGCCGTGGCGTACCGGTGGAGGCGGATGCCATCGAAGCGCTGATGCGCGGCTGATTCGCCTTGGACTGGCTCAGTCAGTCCTCGGCGCTGTCGTCCTGTTCTGCGGCCCGTTGCACCGCTTCCCAGTGACGCTTGGGCAGGTGGCCCAGCAGGCGCTCAACCGCCGTGTCCGCCACGTCTTGGCTCACCTCGTGGCCGACAAAAGGAATGACGTCGGCGGTCACATCCGCACCCAGCGCCACCAGGTGCTCCGCTGCCGTCACGGTGTAGCCGTAGTGCATGACCGTATCCGCCTTGCCGTGCACCAAATGCAGGGTGGTGTGGGCATGCGGTGCCTTGGGTAGTTGGGCGAAACGGCCCGACAAAGCGAGCACACGACCAGCCAAGTACACGTCTTGCTGGGTGGACTCCAAGGCCATGATGGCACCTTGCGAGAAGCCCACCAACGCAGTGGCCTCTGGCCCCACATGGGCACGGGCCTGCCAGTCCTGCACGGCTTGCACAAACGCGGGCATAGCAGCCGCCACACGCGCAAGGCGGTTTTCTTCGGTGATGCCAAGCACCGAAAACCACTGGTACCCCTGACCAAGGTCAGAGGCCTGCGGCCCTTGCATGCACACCACCAGCGCCTGAGGAAACTCTTGCGCCAAGCGCCGGCCCAACGGCACTAGGCCCTCGGGCGTGGCACCCACACCATGGTGCAGCATGAAAAGTTGCTTGGGATCGCCTACCGGCTGTTGAACGATGATGTCTGCCATGCGCTTACTCCTTGTCAGATGTGACGGCGCGGTCTGCATGGCGCAATGTGATGCGCGCCAACACCAGCGCGACGATTGCGGAACCCGCAATGCCGGCCACCATGGGCCGGGCTGTGCCGTCGGCCAGAGCACCCGTCACGGCCATCACCACCGCACCGGTCACAAACTGCAATGTGCCCATCAAGGCAGACGCGGTACCGGCAATCTCGCCATGCTCTTCCAAGGCCAGCACCGCAGTGGTCGGAACCACCAAGCCCAAAAAGCCATAACCCACAAACAACATGGCCAGCATCACATCCAGCCGCTCGATACCGCTGAGGTTCACCAGCAATAGCAGGCTCATCATCAGCGCGTACGCCACCACTGCAAATTTCACCAGTTTCATCAAGCCGAAACGAGCGCTGAGTTGGCCGGTGAACTGCGAAATGCCAATGAAGGATGCTGCGTTGGCCGCAAACGCGAAGCTGTACTGCCGGGGTGTGAGTCCGTAATGGTCCATCAGCACAAACGACGAATTGGCCAGATACGCAAAGAAGCTGGAGATGCCGAAGGCACCAATAAACACCAACCCTAAAAATTGCCAGTCACGCAGCAATACGCCATAGGCCTCCACCGCACTGCCTACACTGCTGTTGACACGGTCTTCGGAAGGGCGGGTTTCCGGTAGGCTGGTGGCTAACAACAGCAGACCCAGCAACGCGGCGACGGTCACAGCCCAGAACACGGCGCGCCATCCCCACACCTCGATCAACACGCTACCGGCCAACGGTGCCAAGATGGGCGACACGCTGAACACCAGCATCAGCAGTGACATCAGCCGCGCAGCGTCATGCCCGGTGTGCAGATCGCGCACCACCGCACGCGGGATGACCATGCCGGCGCATGCCCCTATGCCCTGGATAAAGCGCAACACCACCAGCGTTTCAATGTCGGGGGCCAGCGCGCAGCCCACGCTGCTCAGCGCAAACAGCAAAAGGCCGAAGTACAAGGGTGCCTTGCGGCCCACCATGTCAGAGACCGGGCCATATATGATTTGGCCCACACCCAAGGCTATGAAGAAGGCCATCAAGCTGGCCTGCACCGCGCCCATGGAAGCTCCCAGACTTTGGCCGATGGAGGGAAGTGCGGGGAGGTACATGTCGATGGCGAACGGGCCAATGGCCGACAGCAGGCCGAGCACCAGGGCGGTGCAGAAGAAGGAAGTTTTCATAAGGGCATGAGCATACCCCCGCTACTTTTGAATACGCCCACCCGCACCAACCCGCCGCGCTTGGCGTTGCATGAGGCAATACTTGATTCGCATAACGTTGCGGACCAAACGTTCAGATGCCAAAGTGGTGAGGCCTACAATGCAAGCGCCACTGCGGGTTTGCGGTGCCTGCCGCGTTTCGCAAGCCTGACCCTCTGAGGAAGACGAATGACAGAACCGATAGTGCCCCGCCCTCCTGTATCGAATTCGGCCGAAAAAAAGGCCCAACTCCGGCAGGCGGCTCTGGAATACCACGAGTTTCCCACCCCAGGCAAAGTGGCGATTAGCGCGACCAAGCAACTGATCAACCAGCATGACTTGGCGCTCGCGTATTCCCCCGGCGTTGCCGCGCCCTGCGAAGAAATTGTCAAAGACCCCAACAACGCATTCAAGTACACCAGCCGGGGCAACTTGGTGGCGGTAATCACCAACGGCACCGCCGTTCTGGGCTTGGGCGACATCGGTCCGCTGGCATCCAAACCGGTGATGGAAGGCAAGGGCGTGCTGTTCAAGAAGTTCGCCGGGATTGATGTGTTCGACATCGAGATTGACGAGAAGAATGACCTCGACAAGCTGGTGGACATCATCGCTTCACTGGAGCCTACTTTCGGTGGCATCAACCTCGAGGACATCAAGGCCCCCGATTGCTTCTACGTCGAGCGCAAGTTGCGCGAGCGCATGAAGATCCCGGTGTTCCACGACGACCAGCACGGCACTGCCATCTGTGTGGGCGCGGCCATCCTGAATGGCCTGAAGATCGCCGGCAAAGACCCCAAGAAAGTCAAGTTGGTGACCTCGGGTGCTGGGGCCGCTGCATTGGCCTGTCTGGGCCTGCTGGTCAAGCTCGGCATTCCCCGCGAAAACATTTTTGTCACTGACTTGGCCGGTGTGGTCTATGAGGGCCGCACTGAACTGATGGACGAAGACAAGATCCAGTTCGCCCAAAAGACCGATGCGCGTACGCTGCGCGAGGTGATCGTTGGTGCCGACATCTTTCTTGGGCTGTCCGCGGGTGGCGTGCTCAAGCAGGACATGGTGAAGGCGATGGCGGACAAGCCTCTGATCTTTGCCCTGGCCAATCCAACACCCGAAATTTTGCCGGAGGAAGTGAAGGCGGTACGCGATGACGCCATCATGGCCACCGGCCGCACCGACTACCCCAACCAGGTCAACAACGTACTGTGCTTTCCCTACATCTTCCGGGGTGCTTTGGATGCAGGCGCATCCACCATCACGCTGGACATGGAAATTGCTGCCGTGCATGCCATTGCGGAACTGGCCCAAGCCGAGCAAAGCGAAGTCGTTGCAGCCGCTTATGCGGGTGAGCAACTGGCGTTTGGCCCTGAGTACCTGATTCCCAAGCCATTCGACCCGCGCCTGATGATGAAGATTGCGCCGGCAGTGGCCCAAGCGGCGGCCGATAGTGGTGTGGCGCTGCGCCCTATCCGGGATATGGATGCCTACCGCGAGCGCTTGCAAAGCTTTGTGTACGCCTCGGGCACCACCATGAAGCCCATCTTCAATGCAGCCAAAAAGGCGCTCAAGAAACGGGTGGCCTATGCCGAAGGCGAAGACGAACGGGTGTTGCGTGCTGCTCAGATCGTGGTAGACGAACGTCTGGCGCTGCCCACCCTGATTGGTCGCCCTGCTGTGATAGCTGAGCGTATCGAGAAGTTCGGATTGCGCCTCAAAGAGAATGTGGACTACAACGTTGTGAATGTTGAGCAGGACCACCGGTACCGAGACTTCTGGCAGACCTACCACCACATGACCGAGCGCAAGGGTGTAACGGTACAGATGGCCAAGATTGAAATGCGCCGACGACTCACGCTGATTGGGTCGATGCTGCTGCACAAAGGCGACGTAGACGGCCTGATCTGCGGCACGTGGGGCACCACGGCCACACATTTGCAGTACATCGACCAAGTCATTGGCAAACGCCACGGTGGCAGCCCCAGTACGCCACAGGACGTCCAAATTTACGCCTGCATGAATGGCTTGATGCTGCCCAATCGCCAAATCTTCTTAGTGGACACTCACGTCAATTACGACCCGAGTGCCGAACAGCTGTGCGAGATTACGGTGATGGCTGCAGAAGAGATGATGCGCTTTGGCTTCAAACCCAAGGCAGCGTTACTCAGCCACTCCAACTTCGGCAGCAGCAACGAGCCCAGCGCCGTCAAAATGCGTCGCACTCTGGAGTTGCTGCGAGAGCAAGCCCCGTGGCTTGAAGTGGATGGAGAGATGCACGGCGATGTCGCATTGGACGGTGCCGCTCGCAAGGCCCTGATGCCCAACAGCACCTTGCATGGCGATGCCAACCTGCTGGTGTTGCCAAATATTGACGCAGCCAACATTGCTTACAACCTGCTCAAGACGGCTGCGGGTGGCAATATTGCCATCGGACCGGTGCTGCTGGGTGCCGCTAAGCCAGTTCATGTACTGACTGCAAGCACCACTGTGCGACGCATCGTTAACATGACAGCCCTCACCGTTGCAGATGCCAACGCCACTCGGTAGTCCCTGATGCCCTAGTTACGCCCTCCGGGCACTGTCACAAAACGTAACGCCTGCTTATTTATTAGGCAGGCTATTGCTTTTTTGTGCCAAATACGCGACACTCATAGTCGGTTTTTGACGCGCATTCCGGTTGTCAGGAAGGATATTGGGGGTGTTCAAAGGTATTGCGAGACTCGTGCTCACGGGCATGGTGGCTGCCACAGCTTTCGTGCTCAGTGCGGCATATGCCAGAGAGGTTCCAGGAGATCACGCTGGGACGACGGTCAATCTCGCGAGCTTGCCACCGCAAGCGCGTACGACATATCGGCTCATTGAGCTCGGTGGACCTTTCCCCTATTCGAAAGACGGTGACGTCTTCAACAATCGCGAGCGATTGTTGCCTCTGCAGCCTCGTGGGTATTACCGTGAATACACGGTAAAAACACCTGGCCTGACACACCGGGGCGCACGACGAATAGTGTGCGGTGGGCGACCTCCCGCCGAACCTCGTACCTGTTATTACACGGCCGATCACTACGCGAGCTTTCGTGTGATCGTGCCCTGAACGTTTTTTATTTTGAGAAAGAGAATCGGGGATGGATACGCCACTTCGAACTGTTAGACCCAATATTGTTCAATCGATTCGCGCCTTTCGCGTGTCGGACCTGCAAGCTGCAGCGTTGAATTTGGGGCACCATTTTCTATATGCCAATTTAGCTGAGGCCCAAACGAAACAGGACGTACTGGATTCGATTGGTCAGCAGTTCATGCTGCCTAGTACCGTAAGCAAAAACTTTGATGCCCTTTACGACAACATGACCGACCCGGTGCATAAGTCGGGGCCACAGCCAGGCTTTATTGCCGTGCTGGAACACATTCCTGCCAATGTGAAGTTTGACAAGGAGGCGCGTGAGCAATTGCTAGACATCTTCCGGGACGCGGCGGATTATTGGGGGGACCGGAAAATTCCGTTCCGATGCTTCTATTCTTTTCTGTAGCCCGTTCTGCACAAACCAGCCAAGCAGAACGGGCGAACGAGGCAGACAGCAACACCGGAGCCTCCCTGACCGGTGCCGAGACGGCTTGCGGCGAGGGTGAAAAGATGCCTACCGACAAGTTGTTGGACGTATCGCCCTTGGCCTTGCGCATGAGCAGTCCGTTTAACTCCGGCTATTGGCTCACTGCCGCCTGAGCGCGTTCGATTGGGCAGGCATTGGGGGCATTGCGCCTCCGCGCTCAACCAAGTAGCCCCCAAGGCCCGCTTCCGTTTCGTTACAGGGCTTGCGCGAGTGCCACATAGTCCTCCACGGAGACCTCTTGTGCACGGCGCTGCACATCAAAATTTCCCGCGTAGTGTTTCGACTCCAACCAAGCGCCCAGGCTATGTCGCAACAGCTTGCGTCGCTGGCTGAAAGCCACTTGCACCAGCTCTGACAAGAGGGGTACATCCACCGAAGGGGGATGTGCGTGAGGCACCATGCGTACCACCGCGCTGTCCACGCGGGGCGGAGGATCGAAGCTTGCGGGAGGAACAAAAAGAACGTCTTCCATCGCATAACGCCACTGAAGCATCACGCTCAAGCGACTGAAATTGGAAGTGTCTGGCATCGCCACCATGCGATCAATCACTTCTTTTTGAAGCATGAAATGCTGGTCTTCAATGGCGTCTACGAAGTCCAGCAAGTGAAAGAGAATGGGGGTGGAGATGTTGTAAGGCAAGTTGCCTACCACCCGAAGTTTGCGCCTCGCGCTTCCCGGCAACTGCGTGTTGTCAAGGCTATGTGGCGCTGTGATCACCGACCGAAAGTCTACCCGGAGCACATCGGATTCGATCACTCGCAGTTGCGGATGGCTGCGCAGTCGTGCTGCCAGGTCTCGGTCTAACTCGATCACCGTCAAGTGGCCAAGCCGCTCGACCAAAGGCTGTGTAAGTGCCGCCAAACCTGGCCCGATTTCGACCATCGCTTGCCCGGGTAATGGATGAATGGCCCGCACGATGGCGTCAATGATCCCCCCATCTGCCAAAAAATGCTGTCCAAACCGTTTGCGAGCGATGTGCTTCATTGGGGTGCCTCACGCAGTTCCACAAAAGCGCGGGCACGAACATCGCGAGCCCAAGCCGCGTATGCCGCCACGTAACGACTTTTGCGCAATTGCGCGCGCACGGATTCACGCACTTGCTGGGGGCTCAACTCGACACGTCGCCTGTCTACCAGCTGGATCAAGTGCACACCAAATCGCGACACCAATGGGGGACTGATCTCCCCCTCGGTCTTCAACCGATTCATGGCGTCTTCAAACTCGGGCACAAACGCCCCCGCAGAGGCCCACCCCAAGTCACCCCCTTGCTCCGCAGTGGCGTCCTGCGAAATCAGTCGGGCCATGGACGCAAAATCGGTCGTACCCGACAAGATTTGCTCACGCACGCGACTTAACCGGGAAACAGCCTCGGGCGTCGGCCATTGTGGCGAGTTGCGCAGAAGAATATGCCTCGCACGGGTTTGCACCGTGGTTTGCACCAAGCGGTCGGGCATTTTGCGTTCCAACAACTTCAAAACATGAAATCCCGAGGCGGTGCGAACGACCTCGGACACGCCGCCAACCTGCAACCCAACCGCAGCTTCCACAAACACCGGCGGTAGCCGGTCGCCACGGCGCAGCCCGATTTCACCGCCATTTTTCCGGTCACCTGCGGAATACTCTTGTACCAGTTGACTGAAATCTTCACCGCTACGTGCACGTTGTTGTAACTCCTGCGCTTTGCGGTAGACGGATGCCACTGCATCGGCACTGGCTTTTTCGGGAACGGACAGCAGAATCTGGGCAAGATTGATTTCCTGGGCATAGGGGTCGGTGTTGCCAGCCTTCAATTCTTGAATCACGCTGTCAACATCCACGTCGGAGACCTTGATCGCCGAATCCACCTCGCGCTCATGCAAGCGGCCAAGAAGCAATTGGTCCCGCAACTGTTCGCGAAACAAGGCGTATGACACGCCCTCTTTCGCCAGTTTCTGCAGGTACTGGTCCAAGTCCATGCCACTTTGAACGAGGAGGGTTTGTTCTGCGCGGTCCAGGGTTGCCGCATCGATGCGAATACCCAACTCCCGGGCAAGTTGAAGCTGGGCTTTGTCGTTAATGAGTTGTTCCAGCACCGCCGCCCGCACCTCAGCGGTGGCTGGCGACACCTGCCCTTGTTGTGTGAACTGACCTTGGGTCAATCGGACCTGCCGCTCGACATCCTGAAAGGTAATGGGCTCGGAATTGACGACCGCCACAATGTAATCCAGCGATGTCGCCGTTTGCGCCCTCGGGGCGGATAGTCCAAGGGTCAGTAAACCGGCCAAGGCCAGCGCGCGTGCGCAAGATTTCATGGGTTTCATTCGTAATTGCCAAAGCGACTGGGAGCGCTACTCGACTCGCGCAAATTCTGGTAGCGCGAGATATTGGATTTCAATGTGTTCAACGGACTCACTCCCAGCCGGGTGAAGCCCACAAACTCGAGTTCAAATTTGACACTGCTGATGGATGAATTCGTGCTGGTTTGTACGCGACCAATAACCATCCGCGCGAGCCAGCAGCCCGCATCGTACTCAACACCCAACAAGGTATCGACCAAGCGGCGGTCAATCATGCTGTAGTTCAGGCGTCCCACCGAATAGTAGCGCCCCTCCCCCAATCCCCGGCCTGATCCTTCTGCCTGGTCTTTTTCACCCCAAAGGTCGCTGATGGGCCACTGCCAGCTCACATCCATTTGCTCACTGGCATCTCGCTGAAAGCGATAGGCGGCGTTCAAAACCCGGTACGGGGCAGGGGTAAAGCGCGCGCCCACGGTGGCCCGGCTGGATTGATCGGTCAAAGGGTTGTATTGCACGGTCGAATCAACACTCCACTGTGGCGAGAGGTTCAGACCAGCGCCCAACATCACGTCGCTCCAACCCGTCAAAGCAGACGGCTGGCCGGTGGTCAACGTGACCCGCTGGTCTTCAAACCGGTAGCGTTGCGCTACACCAAACCGGGCTAGTTGGGCACCAGACTGCGCGTCTAGGAGTCGGGTGGTGAGGCCCAGCGTAACGAGGTTGTTGTCGGCGATTTTGTCGTGCCCCACGTAGGCGTTTTCCGTGAAGATGCTGGCGAAGTTGAAATCAATGGCCGCCGTGTCGTAGTTGGGTAAATAGGCTTGGTCACGAAAGGGCGTGCGCACATAAAAAAGGCGTGGCTCTAGCGTCTGCACAACCTCGTGGCCCTGCCACGTCGCGTCGCGCTCAAACACCAGCCCTGCGTCGAGGCTGAAGGTCGGCACGGTACTGTTGGCGCTTGCCTCACCCGTCTGAGCCACGGTGTCGAATTGGTAGGCCGTGCTGTGCACCTGCAGTTTCGGTGTCACAAAGCCCTCTGGGGCCACAAAGGGTCGACTGAGTTGCACAAGTCCATAGAGGCGGTGGGCGTTGGGTTGCTGGGTCAAGCGCACATCAGAGTCAAACCGCGACATGTCCATCTGCAAGGACCAGTCAAAACCTCGGTCATTGATCTGGTTACGCACCACGTTGAGTTGGGTCAAATCGTACGGCGGCGTGATGACCGACGAGCTGGACTGTAGGGTTTGCCACCGCAGTAGCCGACCCGTTGCGGCGTAGCCGGAGTGCCCCCAAGTAAGCTGCAAGTTGTTGGCAAGTGTGCGTGATGTCAGCGCAGTGTTGGAACTGAAGTCGCTCCAGTAATCGTTGTCGCTCACCCGATTCGCACTCAAAACGTAACCAATGTCCTGCGACCCTGCGGACAGCTGCCCGGTCTGGTTCAGTGATACCCCCCAGCGATCGGCATCACGCAGCTTGTCTGCTGCCATGACGTTGGCGCGCAGCACACCGTTGTATCGCGGCTCTAGGTACCGAAACTCACTTCCCCAGTCCACCCCCCGCGCTGTCATCACTGTGGGGGTGAGCGTCGCATCACGATTGGGGGCGATGTTCCAGTAGTAAGGCACGCTGACTTCGGTGCCGTTCACATTACCCAAGCCCATCGTGGGGGGCATGAAACCTGACTTGCGCGCGTCCGTCAACGGAAAGCTGATGGCGGGCACCGGCAGGATCGGTACGTTCTTGAACAGTAAATGGGCCCCGTGGGCCACGCCCACCTCTTGGTCTGCATCGAATTCAATATCGGTGGCCTTCAACACCCAGTCGGGCAGCCAATCAGGACCGGGCTTGCGTTTGCAGGTGGTGTAACTTGCATGCCGAACCGTCGTGTGGCTCTCGTCGATAAACTCGGCACGAGCCGCAGACCCATGCGCTCCGTTTTGCAGAAACTGGTAGCTCGGGGATTCAAATACACCTTCGAACGCCTCGACCCGCAATTCCAGCGAAGGCCCCTCAAACACGTTGCCATTGCGGTTGATCCGGACATTGCCTGTTGCAAAGGCTTGGTCCGTTGGCGCGACATACCGGAGCTGGTCTGCCTTGATCACAGTACCCGGCTTGCGCATTTCGGCGTTCCCCTGAACCAGGGTATCCGCATCCGTTTGACTTCGAATATGGTCGCCCCACAAAAAGACGGGTGCACTGTCTATCTGGCTTTGGTTGAGCGACTCTTCCAGACGCTGACTGAATCGAAGGTTCGAAGTGGCGCTGTCTGCCAAGACCTGTGCCCACGTTGTTCCCGGCACGCAGGCCCATGCCATCCATGCTGCAACGCAGATCACTGTAGGGGTGCGAACAGGCGCCCTCGTAGATGGGGCGCACGATGAAAAGCGCATAGTGCGAAGAACCGTTACCAAGTCGATGGAAAAGCCAAGAGCGTTCGAAAGTTACCACGCGCCAGCTTTGTAGAATGGATTATCCATGACCCCACGCCCCCTCCCCGTGCTCCCTGCTGCACCCTCCTCCCACCCTGTGTCTGACTTGCAAGCCATCGTTTGGAGCGATGCCGCGCGTGAACAACGCTTCTTCGCTTGGTTCGGCCGCCTGCAATCCGTTTTTTCGCTGGCTCCAGCCACACTGGTATTGGCCTCGGCGGATGCAAGTTTTCGCCGTTACTTCCGCGTACAAAGCGCCCAGGGCAGTCTGGTCATCATGGACGCCCCTCCGGACAAGGAAAACTGCAAACCCTTTGTCGAAATTGCAGCACTGTTAACTGGTGCTGGTCTACGCGGCCCCAACGTTTTGTCGTGGGACGAGGCAGACGGCTTCATGTTGCTCACCGACCTGGGCATGCACACCATGATGCACGTCATCGACCCGGCAACGCCGCCATTGGACCTGTACCTGCACGCAGTGGATACCTTGGTGCAATGGCAATTGGCCTCAGCCCCGGATGTGTTGCCCCCCTATGACGAAGCGTTGTTACGCCGGGAGCTAGAGCTCTTCCCCGAGTGGTACATCGCTGGCCACCGGCAAATCACCGTCGATGCGCCCATGCGCAAAACGCTGGACGACACCTTTTCGCTGCTTATCCAACACAACCTCTCCTGGCCCAGTGTCTATGTGCACCGGGATTTCATGCCGCGCAACCTCATGGTGCCCAACCACGCCGCCGTTCCCCTCACAACCGATCCGCGCTACCTCGGCGTGCTGGACTTTCAGGATGCGGTTTACGGCCCCATTACCTATGACATTGCCAGTCTGATGCGCGATGCGTTTTTGACCTGGGAAGAAGACTTCTGCTTGGACGTCACCATCCGCTACTGGGAAAAAGCCCGCAAAGCCGGTTTGCCCGTAGGGGACGATTTCGGCGAGTTCTACCGCGGCGTGGAGTGGATGGGCTTGCAGCGCCACCTCAAGATCGCCGGCATTTTTGCCCGCTTAACCCTGCGTGATGGCAAACCCAAATACCTGGCCGACACGCCGCGCTTTATCAGCTACATCCGCAGCACCTGCAGCCGCTACATCCAACTCAAGCCCCTGCTGCGTCTGGTAGAAAAGGTGGAGGGCATTGAAGCGCCCAGCCTGTTTGCCTTTGGTCGCACCTAGCCATCCCCTGCATTGGCGTGGATGGACTATGCGCCTGCACTCCCCTCCCTAGACCACCTCACCAAACCCCATTTATGCCCCGTTTTTACTGTGCTGCGGCGCTGGTGAGCGACCAGACCCTAGAGCTGCCTCCGGGCGCAGCGCGCCATGTGCAAGTGCTGCGCCTGCAACCGGGTGACAGCATCACCCTGTTTGATGGGCAAAGTGCGGACGAGTTCGATGCCACCATCCTGCGCATGGGCCGCAGTGACGTGCAGGTCCAAGTCGGGCAACGGCACACGGTGGCCCGAGAGCCAGCGCGCCCCATCCACCTCGCTGTAGGCATGCCCGCCAATGACCGCATGGACTGGCTAGTAGAAAAGGCCACAGAACTGGGAGTGGGCAGCATCCAGCCACTCATCACCGAGCGCAGCGTACTCAAGCTCAGTGGCGAGCGGGCGGACAAAAAAGTGGCCCATTGGCAAAGCGTGGCGGTGGCGGCCTGCGAACAATGCGGGGGAAACCTCGTCCCGCAGGTGCAGCCTGTGCACACGTTGGCACAGTGGCTCAAAGGCCCCGTGGCGCAATCCGATGCCAACCAACGCCTGCTGCTGTCCTTGCGCGGTGGTAGCGCAGCCCTTGCCTCTTTTCGGGCATACGCGGCGCCCGTCTGGTTTTTGTCCGGCCCCGAAGGGGGGCTGAGCAAGCATGAAGAGGAGGCCGCCATGGCTGCCGGCTTTTCCCCCGCGTCCCTGGGCCTCCGCGTACTGCGGGCCGAAACCGCTGCACTGGCAGCACTTACCTTGTTGGCACACCTATGAACCGCAGCCTTTGGCTCCTCGCTCTGTGCCAAGGGCTGTTCCTCACCAACAACGTCACCTTTATCGCCATCAACGGACTGGTGGGCTTGCGTATGGCGCCCTACGGCTGGATGGCAACCTTGCCCGTGATGGGCTACGTGGTGGGCGCAGCCTTGGCCACGCCGCTGGTAGCCGCTACGCAGGCACGGTTCGGGCGACGCACATCCTTCCTAATCGGCCTGGCCGTGGCGGTGGTGTCTGCCCTTGCGGCCGCCTTGGCGGTAGCGGCGCACCAGTTCTGGGGCCTGGTGGCAGCCACCATCGTGGCGGGTTACTACAGCGCCAACGGCCAGCTCTACCGTTTTGCTGCGGCCGAACTGGCCTTGCCCGCCTTCCGCGAAAAAGCCGTGTCGCTGGTGCTGGCCGGTGGCCTGATCGGCGCCGTTGCCGGGCCCAATTTGGCCGCCCGCACCCGCACGTTACTGGAGGTGCCTTTTGCCGGTGCCTATTGGGTTCTGGCCGGCGTGGCCGTGTTGGCCATGGTCTTGATGGCGTTCATCCGTTTTCCGGCACATCAAATGCCGCTTGCTTCCACTGACACCGGTCGCCCCTTGCGCGAGATCGCGCGCCAACCCGCATTTGCAGTGGCCTGCCTCTGCGCCGCAATGGGCTACGGGGTGATGAACCTGCTTATGGCGGCCACGCCGCTGGCCATGCAACAATGTGGTTTGGGTTTTGATGACGCGGCACTCGTGCTGGAGTGGCACGTTATCGGCATGTTTGCGCCCGGCTTTTTCACCGGCCACCTTATCAAGCGCTTTGGCACCTTGCGCATCATGGCAGTGGGGGTCGCACTGAACCTTCTGTGTGTCGCCATTGCCCTGAGCGGGGTGGAGCTTCACCGCTTTGTAGTGGCGCTTTTCTTGTTGGGTGTGGGCTGGAATTTTCTCTTCACCGGAAGCACCACCTTGGCACTGCGCACCTACCGCCCGGAAGAAAAAGACCGCGCCCAAGCCGCAATCAACTTCTGCGTGTTTGTGGTGATGGCACTGAGTTCTGTGGCGTCGGGGGCCTTGGTCATTACCCAAGGCTGGGCGTGGCTGAATATAGGCTCCATCGCACCATTGCTACTGACCAGCGCGGGCTTGGTATGGCTGCGCCTCGCACAGCGGGCACCATCGACCCAAACTTGAGTGGTGGGCTCCAGCGCGTACGCTGGAACACGCCTGGGGGTACAAGCCCCTTGGTCAGAAACCCCGGCTTATCCAGCTACGCATCGCAGCGAACACCGGGGTGGCGTCGGCTTCGTTAAAAACTTCGTGGTAAAGAGCGTCGAAGCACACGGCACTCACTACCTCTTTGGGTGCGGCAGCCGCAAAGTCACGGCTACCCTGCGGGTTCACCAATCGGTCGTCGCCTGCATACATCAGCAGGGTAGGCACGGTCCAGTGCGCTGCCACTGCCACGGTGGCCGACCCTTCGGTGGAGAAAAAGCGGGCCAAGCGTGCCGAAATGCGGTCGTGTACGAGGGGGTCTGTGGTGTACGCCTTCACCACGGCGGGGTCGTGAGAGATGTAGGTGGGGTTCAGGCCGTTGCCCACGCGCAGGTTGGGCGCAAGGTTTGGCAACACCGCCACCAGCAATTTTTGAAACGCATTCATGCCGGGGTTCAATGCCGGTGAGGACAGGATGAGGGCATCCACTTTGCGCAGGCCCAGCGACACAAAGCGTCCTGCAACCAAGCCGCCCATGCTGTGGCCCAGCAGAATCAGCGGCTGGTTTGCCTCCATGCGGGCCCGGGTGCTGTCCACCACGGCGGCCAAGTCGTCAAGTAAAGCGGTGTCGGTGGGCAGGCCACCACGCACGCCGCCGCTCTTTCCGTGGCCGCGCTGGTCATAGGCGCGCACCGCAAAACCCCAAGCGTTGAGCTGTTGCGCCACATGGCCATAACGGCCAGCGTGCTCCCCCAAGCCGTGGACGATCAGTACCACGCCGCGTGGCGGCACGCCGGGCGCGAGTGGCCAGTCGTGGACGGCAAGGCGTTCGCCATCGGGGGTGGTGTGGGTGCTGGGGGTCGATTCAAATGCCATGGCTTGCTACCGGTTTAAGGGAAACGGGAAATCACCTGCGCCACTGCGGCGGTGAGCTTTTTGGCGTACGGGACGTGCAAAAACTCGTTCGGGCCATGGGCATTGCTCTTGGGGCCCAGCACGCCGCACACCATCATTTGGGCCTTGGGGAAGCCCTTGGACAGCATGTTCATGAGCGGGATGGTGCCGCCCTGGCCGATGTGCCCGCAAGGGGCACCGAAATGCGCATGGGATGCGGCGTTCAGCGCGGCATCCAGCCAGGGCGCAGTGTCCGGGGCATTCCAGCCGGTGGCGCTAGACAGGCCTTCGAAAGTCACCTTGGCTTGGTAGGGCGCGTTGTCTTCCAGCAGCGCCTTGAGTTCCTGCACCGCAGCGGCTGCCTCTACCAAGGGCGGTAGGCGCAGGCTGAGCTTGAATGCAGAGTAGGGCCGCAGCACATTGCCCGCGTTGTGGAGGTCAGGAAAGCCGTCCGCCCCCGTCACGCTCAGGGTGGGTTGCCAGGTGCGCTTAAGCAGGGCCTCCAGCGGATCCGAAGTGGTGGGGAGAGCGAAGGTGGTGGCGCCGCCGCAGTCGTAGTGCGCCCAGGGGAAGCGCTTGAACAATTCATCCCCCAGGATGGCGGCGGTGGCCCGCGCCTGCTGCATGCGCTCGGCGGGCACCTCGCAATGGAAGTTGGCGGGCAACAGATAGCCAGTTTTACTGTCTTCGAGCCGGTCCAAGACGTTGCGCAAGATGCGAAAGCTCGAAGGCACGAGACCGCTGGCGTCCCCTGAGTGAATACCCTCGGTCAAGATCTCTACCTTCAGCACGCCGCTGGCCATGCCACGCAGGCTGTTGGTCAACCACAGTTGGTCGTAATTGCCCGCACCGGAGTCCAGACACACCACCAGCCCCACCTCGCCCAAGCGGGGCTTGAGTGCGCCCACATAGTGCAGCAGGTCGTAGGAGCCGCTTTCCTCACAGGTCTCGATCAAGCCGACCACGCGCGGGTGACGCAGCTTCTGGTCTTTGAGCGCCTGTAGCGCAGCGATGGCGGCATAGGCGGCGTAGCCGTCGTCTGCACCCCCCCGTCCGTACAGCTTGCCGTCCTCAAATTTGGGGGTCCAGGGACCGAGGTCATTGCGCCACCCGGAGAACTCTGGCTGCTTGTCCAAGTGGCCGTACATGAGCACGGTTTCGCCGGACGCGGGTACTTCGCCGGCCTCGCCACCACTGGCAGGGATTTCAAAAAACAGGACCGGGGTACGCCCTTCCAAGCGGATGACTTCGAGCGTCAAGCCGGGCACCTTCTGGGCCTCGATCCACTGGGCGGTGTTGCGCACCACAGCGTCCAGCAAGCCGGCGTCCGACCATTGCGCGTCAAACATGGGCGACTTGGCAGGAATACGGATGTATTCCTCCAGACGGTGGACGATGTCTTGGTCCCAGGCGGCACTGACGTGCTCCAGAGCCTGGGCGGTGTTGAATACAGAGGATGGAACGCGGGCGTTCATGGAGCTCCTGATGCAATAGAACGGCAGACAGTCATCATGCCATGGCGCTGCTGATGCAAAGCCCACGACTTACCCGCACCGGGGCACACTATCGCGCCAATTTGTATACCGAAGTACCAGCCCGGAGATTGGGCAACAGCCGCACGGTGCGACCATCTTGCAAACCAAAGCTGTCCAGCACTCGCAAGCCATTGCGCTGGGCCAAAACAGCCAGGTCTGCATGGGTACCCACGCGGATGTTGGGTGTGTCGTACCACTGGTAAGGCAGACGCTTGGTCACGGGCATGCGCCCCTGCAAGATGCTAAGGCGGTTAGGCCAGTGGGCAAAGTTGGGGAAAGCCACGATGCCCAGTCGACCCACACGCGCAGTTTCACGCAACATGGTCTCTGCATTGCGCAAATGCTGCAGCGTATCGATCTGCAAAACCACATCAAAGCTGGCATCTTCAAAGACGGTCAACCCCTGGTCCAAATTAAGCTGCAACACATTCACGCCGCGCTTGATGCAGGCCAAGACGTTGGCGTCATCGAGTTCAACGCCATAGCCCCTGCAACCCCGTTCACGTTGCAAGTAGTCCAACATGGCACCGTCGCCGCAGCCAAGATCAAGCACTCGGGAACCGTGCGGCACGAGGTCGGCAATGGCGTGCAAAGTCGTCGGGTCCGTCATAGTGATATCTCCACACGTGTGTCTGTGCCCATCGCGCGCGCGCCCAAGGGAGCACTTCCCAACGTGGGGACATGTGGGGGCGTAGTGCCATGCAACCCTTTGGCGATGTTGTCAAAGTACGCGCGCATCACGCCCATGTAACGGGCGTCGTCGAGTAAAAACGCATCATGCCCGTGGGGAGCATCGATTTCAGCGTAACTGACCTCGCGCTTGTTATCCAACAGGGCCTTCACCACCTCGCGGCTGCGTTTGGGGCTGAAGCGCCAATCGGTGGTAAAGCTCACCAGCAAAAACTTGGCGCGGGTACGGGCCAGGGCCTGGCTCAAGTCGCCGCCAAAAGCTTTGGCAGGGTCAAAGTAGTCCAATGCTCGGGTGATCAGCAAATACGTATTGGCGTCAAAGTACTCGGCAAATTTGTCGCCCTGGTAGCGCAAGTAGCTCTCTATCTGGAACTCCACGTCCTGCGTGCTGTACTTGTAGCCGTTGGCGCTGGCCAGCACCGCGTCTTTGAGCTCGCGGCCGAACTTCTCGTTCATCACATCATCACTGAGGTAGGTGATGTGGCCGATCATGCGGGCGATGCGCAAGCCGCGCTTGGGGATCACACCATGCTCGTAAAAATGCCCGCCGTGAAAGTCGGGATCGGTCACGATGGCGCGGCGCGCAACTTCATTGAATGCAATATTTTCAGCCGTGAGGTTGGGCGCACTCGCCACCACCACCGCATGGCGCATGCGCTCGGGATATTGCAGCGTCCAGCTCAAGGCTTGCATGCCGCCCAAACTGCCACCCAAGACGGCAGCCAGCGTCTGAATGCCCAGCGCGTCGAGCAGTCGGGCTTGGGCGTTCACCCAGTCTTCCACCGTAACCACCGGAAAGTCGGCACCATAGACCCGGCCCGTGTCGGGGCAGGCATGCATGGGCCCGGTGGAGCCGAAGCAGGAGCCTAGGTTGTTCACACCTATTACAAAGAACTTATTGGTATCCACCGACTTACCCGGACCAATCATGTTGTCCCACCAGCCGTCGGACTTCTCTTGCCCTTCGTACACACCCGCTACGTGGTGTGACGCGTTAAGGGCATGGCACACCAATACTGCGTTAGACCTCTCTGCGTTCAGCGTGCCGTAGGTCTCATAACTCAGGGAATAGCCGTGCATGGACGCCCCGCTTTGCAGC
>JARXAM010000118.1 GCA_029865845.1 Rhodoferax sp.
CCTGACCTTACCTATCATTTCCATGGTGATCACCTTCTGCTCTCCTGCTGAAGTTTTCAGCAGGTCAGTGGAACACCCTGGTCAATTTTGGATCGGCACTTACGCAGCTAGGTGGTCAGTTTTCGGTCGGCGGCAACAGTCTGAGAAATGAAACTCAAAGGGAGGTAGCAACCATCATCTACATCTGCCTGTTGGGGGCGTTGAGCCGGAGCGTTCAAAGTCTTGTACGCCCATGACCCTTGTGTGAAAAAGCGCGGCTGCGGCACGTCTTCGGTGTAGCCGCGCTCATTCAGCACGCGTGGAATGCCGGTGCGCAAGCAGTTCCTGACATCGTTGCGGGCACTGGCGATGAAAGCGCGCTGTTCCGGCGAGAGGTCCAGCTCATCATGCATGCAGGATTCATCGGCAGCGGTAGTGAAGAAAAGCGGGCTCAGGTTCAGCATGTGGCCTCCGGGGCATTTTTGTTGGGGCCGTGATAGAAGATGGGGGCGCCGGCCTGGTGCGCTCGAAACGGTTTAAAAAGAGGGTCGCCGAGCGCGCGCTGCGCTGCGTGGTTACCGCGGTCCTTCAGCGTATTCGTGGCGCCAATTGAAACCCGGTCCAGGGCCTTCACGTCCTTGCTTTGATCAGGCGTGGCCTTGTCGTCGATCTGGAAGTAGTTGCTTCCCAATGACTGACGCAGTATGTAATCCACTGACGACTCCTGGGCGGAGATCACAAGATCGAACAGCCCCCCGCGCCACTTGCCAAAGCCGCGGTCGAGACTGGCACCGCCGCGGACCGTCGCACCGATGGTCATCGTGCCGATCGATAGCACCCGAACTAGCGCATTCTGTTTTGGCGCGAGGAACGTATTGACTTCGTGCAATCCGAACAGTCCAGGAGCGTTGCCGACCAATCCACCATCAGCGAAGACGCCGCGGTCGTTGCGCGCCAACGGAAAGTACACGGGCGCGGCGGCAGTTGCCAACGCCACGTCGACGATCTTCATGCGGTGGTCCATCTCGAAGGATGGATGGTGGGGCGTCTTGAAGAACTGGCCTCGTCCTGTCGAGTAGTTGACGGCCGGCACAAGAACACGGTGCTTTAAGTTGCCAATCGTGGTGTCCTGGAAGCGCTCTGTCAGCACATCCCGCAAACCTACAGAGTCGTGTTTCGCTGTTAGCCAGAAGCCCAGAAGCCGCCTTGCAAGGCTGCGGCAGCCGAAGATGCGGGAGCCCTGCTTTTCGAACAAGGCCTTGAGTTCAATGGCCGGGATTTCTGCGGCCAGCCCCAAGGCCAGCATTCCGCCTGCGGATGTGCCACAGATCAGATCGAAATGCGAAGCGATGGGGCGGCCCAGCACGGCTTCAAGCTCGGCCAGGACCGTCGCTGTGTACAGGCCGCGATAGCCGCCCCCAGACAGGGCGAGCACATGGTAGGTTGGCACGCCTGTCATGGCGCTCAGCCCTTTGGCGGGAAGGTGTCGTGGCCGTGGCTGTCCTTGTCACGGATGCGGCCATTAGGACGGTGAATGACCAGTTCTGACTGCTGGTTGCGTGCGATGTCCCGCCCCGCGTCGATGGCCTGCTGCTGCGTGTCGTGCACGGAGGTCGCGCGCTGATTGCCGGCCCCCTTGACGGCCCAACCGTCCTGGTGAGGAACTACGTGCTGATTTTTACCTGTCATGGCTAATTTCCTAAAGTTGATCCATCGAAGGCCCGGCCAGCCGGCCGGGTTGCCAATGACCACCGATTGAAGCAAAATACGTTGCTCTTGCAGACAACGGGCGAGTCAAGCCAAGTCAACTTGCTGCAGTTGTGGAACTCGCTTCTGTTGTCTGGCTGGACAACAATGTACCAGACTTGGTGCCAAGCTGCAAATGCTGGGCTTGGCGCCGAAGAACGCAACTGATTCGGACCGGACACACACAGATGTGTCCACCGCAGCCACAAGGAAAAGAACGGATGTCACAAACAGGTCTGGGCGTCGCCCTCAAGACGCTACGCGAGCGCAGAACTCTCTCTTTGCGCGAAATTGGTCAACTGTCTTCGGTGGACCATGCCTATGTCCACCGGCTGGAGTCTGGCGAGAAGGCAAATCCGTCAGTGGATTTAGTCGAGAAGTTGCTGAGAGTTCTCAAACCAGGTGAAAGAGATGCTGCGTTGGTGATGTGGCTTGTCGACCATGCGGAGGCCGATCCCCGCCTTGTTGAATTCGTACTGAACGATCCCACCATCAGCATCGACATTTTTTCGGCCGCAGCGGGGGTGAGGCATCGGGGGAATACGAGACCCGATCCCGCGACGCTGATTGCCCGGATACAGCGGGCATTTGAGGACGAGGACGATTGACCATGGACGAAGCGGATGTCAGACAGAAAGCGCGCGCCTTTGTTGCGAAGGTTGATGCGCCCGACATCCGGACCGATCTTGCGTCTTATGTCATCGAGGCCAACGCCAAGGTCAAAAAGGAGGAGCTTGGTGAGGGAGAGTCCGGCTACACGATCACCAAGCCGAACGGCAAACATGTCATCACAGTGAATTCGCTGGAGACAGAAGAACGCCAGCGCTTCACCATCTGCCACGAGATCGCACATATTGTCTTGGCCTTGGAGTCGAGCCACGATGAGGTTCCGTCCTGGTCCTATGCCAAGCGGCACCCGAACGAAATTGCCTGCGACACCTTCGCTGCTGAATTGCTGATGCCGTATCAACAATGGCTATCGCTTGTACCCAAGGAAGAGCCCTCGTTGGAACTGATCCAGCACATGGCGGACTTGTTCAACACGTCATTCCCCTCCGCAGCTTCACGGTTTGCGTCCCTCAGTGACATCCCGTGCGCATTTGTCACCATGGAGCGCGGTACTGTGCGCTACGCGGCACGCTCCACCAGTTTGCGGCAGGCTGGGGCTTGGATCTCTCCTAGATCTGTCATTCCCGTCGGCTCCGTAGCCCATCGCCTACGCTCTTCAGGAAGCAGCGCTGCCGAAACGGATGAGGTTGCACAAGACATCTGGTTCGACAACTGGGAAAAGGGACTCGACCTCTGGGAACTCTCCAGGCACTACGCAGGCACTGACACCACGACCTCGCTGCTGTGGTTCGAGAGCGAGGATTTGCCTGAGGTCGAAGTGAACCGGTTTGGCGTGCGCGTTGAAGATGATGGGGGCTTGGCTGAACTCACGGGGCAATTGCCTTGGCCTGGGCGGAGCCGGCGTCGTTAGCAAAGCAGGGCAGTATCCCCTGCGTTCTTGGCGCCAATCACTGGCGTTTAGTTAGACGTGAAAATTTGTACAAATCCCCAATGGAAGCTTATCCGTGCCCCACGGAACCATAAGCGTTCCGTTTTGACTATCGCTTTTAGATGAGTCTGCGTCAGTAACGCGCGTTGGGGCGAAAAGCTGCCGTATTCACGCCTGAAATTGGAAGATTTTGAAGTTGGAGCGCGGAAGCATATGTGTTCCGCCCTCGAATGGAAGCATAAGTGGGCCGAAGCGGCCCAGATATGGTTCCAGTGACAATGGGAACCTCACAAATAGAAGTTACGTCTGGTGCGGCTGGCGGGGATCGAACCCACGACCCTTGGCTTCGGAGGCCAATACTCTATCCACTGAGCTACAGCCGCATTGCGTGCAGCATTGTAGGCGTTTTCCAGAGGTGCGCCCGTATAATTCTAGAGTGTCTAAGCCGCGATATTTTTGAGGAATTACATGAGCGAAAACAGCCAAAACAATGTGCACGATGACGAACACACCGGGCCAATCAAGACTCCAAAACAGCTGCTGCTAGCGGCTTTTTTCTCGTTCGTTATTCCTATTTTTGTGATTATTGGCTTGGTGTACTTTGTAACTTCAGCTTACAAGCCCGCTGCAGGTGCGGTTAATGTTGAAAAGGCGACTGAACAGCGCATTCAGAAGGTCGGGGCTGTCGAGGTGCGTGATGCAAATCGCGTGATGAAGACTGGAGAGGAAGTGTTTAAGGCGCAGTGCGCGGCCTGCCACACCTCCGGGGCTGCCGGAGCACCAAAGTTTGGCGTCTCCTCAGATTGGGGGGCACGTGTAAAGAATGGATTTGATTCGCTCTATACATCGGCCATGAAGGGCAAGGGAGCGATGGGTGCGCAGGGTGGAGGCGACTTTTCGGACTACGAGATTGCACGCGCCGTGGTTTACATGGCAAATTCTGCAGGTGGGAAGTTCGACGAACCCAAGCAAACCGCTGCAGCCAAATAAATTGGAAACCGGCCGTGTAATCGCGGCCGCCGTTTCTATGCGTTGTAGCGATGCTTTTTGTGTTTAGTTTTGGCGCACACTGCGGTCGCCCAGCGCCACTGGGCTTTTTATGAAGTTGAATGTTCGCTCGGGGCTTTCTTGAAGCATTCGTACTGGGCCCCACGCACCGCGTTCGATATTCTCTGCCGCATTCAACATATCTGCAGTGTGAACGAGCCCTATTCCCATGGACGTGTTGAGGTAAAGATGGTCATGTCGATCTATACACGCTTCAAGAACCGTTACTGCCAAACCGGAGCTGGAAACCACCTCGCACTCGGAGTTAACGCGCCACACACGTGGCGCAAGTTCGAGTTCGACGTAAACGCGCTGTGGCCCATTCTGAAAATACCAGCATCCTCTGGCGTCGACCGCATAGTTTCTATCGATGAAGGCAATCAGCTTTGCATGGTGTAGCCGACTTCCTTTGACGTTTGGCATCCCACTCCCAAACGCGCCCAATGCCTGCGTCGCCTCATCGCGCATGTACCAATCACCTCTACCGTCAAAGCCCAACCATCCGTAACAATCTGGGACAGATGGCCACTTTGTCATTGCCTGCAACACAATTTCGTCCATAGTGCTCCCTACCTTGCATGGATATGTCGCGTGAGCCAGCGCCCCACCAAATCCGGGATTGCGTGAACATGGCCCGGAAAGTTTCCGGTCGGAAAGCCTACATGCCCACCGTGTTCGGGCTGCCAAAGTTGAACGTAGCGCCCTACGGTTTCGGCTTTGGGAAGGCTAGACGCAGGCACAAAGGGATCGTTTAGCGCATTCACCACCAATGCTGGCACCTGTATTCGATGCATATGCGGTGCGGAAGACGCGCGATCCCAGTAATCCAGTGTGTCTCGAAACCCATGCAATGGCGCCGTAAAGACATTGTCGAATTCGTAGAGCGTCCGAACTTTCATCAGTCTGGCATGGTCCATGGTGCCAGGAAAGCGAGTCGCTTTTTCAAGTGCTTTTGGCACCATGGTGTTCAGAAACATGCGCGTGTATACCGCGCGATTAAAACCTTTGCCCATTACCCAACCGCCTGCAGCCAAGTCTACCGGGGCACAAATCGCTGCCAACGCGCTAACCAACGCGCTGGCGCACGTTCCCGATTCTTGCGCCCACCGCAGCAGTGCATTTCCACCCAGCGACACGCCGACGGCCACAATAGGCCCATTGTGCACGCCGCGCAACGTCCTTAGTATCCATTCGATTTCTTGATAATCTCCCGAGTGGTAGGCCCTTGGAGTCCAGTTTGGCTCACCACTACACCCCCTGAAGTGGGGCACCGCATAACTGTATCCGTGGGACTCCGCAAAGGCGGCAAAGGCCCGCGCATAATGGCTCTTCGAGCTACCTTCCAGCCCATGAAACAAGACTAGTAGTGGCTGTGTGGTGACTGCACTCGATGCCCTTATCCAGTCGACATCCACAAAGTCTTTATCTGGCGTATGCCAGCGCTCACGCTGAAATGACGGCTGCGCATCACGTACGTTACGGGCGCACTTCGCCGCCCATATGGTTTGGAGATGCCCTCCCGGCAACCACAAAGGCGCTTGATACAACAGGTTGTCGGGCAGGGGTGTCATTGGTCGGGACTGCATCAGCACAGTCGTTGTCTTTTGCAACTCTCGCTAGCGTGGCATGGAGGGAACCGAGATGCCTCAATGTGGCGAGTCATCCAGCACTCGTGTGGGAGTGCGGGTAGGTCACAGCTATGTGCATTTCGTCGTACCGGCAATCCATATCGGACATGGTGGCGGATAGAAATGTGATTCATCGCAACGAAAAGGCCACCCGAAGGTGGCCTCTCGACGAATCCGGACATCCGTTTCACTTCTTCCTCAGGAACTTTCGCGCCGCAGAAATCTCTGCCGCCATCACCGCGATTTCCGATTGGATACGAGCGATATCAATTTCGCTCTTGGCATTCTTCAAGGCCTCTTCCGCTGCCGCCTTCGCTGCATTGGACTTTTCTTCGTCCAGATCCTTGCCGCGAATGGCCGTGTCTGACAACACGGTCACGCAATTAGGCTGCACTTCCAAAAGGCCGCCAGCTACGAACACAAACTCTTCGCTGCCATCGGCCTTCTCAATGCGCACCGACCCGGGCTTGATGCGCGTGATCAGGGGCGTGTGGCGGGGCTTGATACCCAGCTCGCCAGCCTCACCGGGAAGCGCCACGAAGACGGCTTCACCGGAGAAGATGGACTCTTCTGCACTGACCACATCAACGTGGATGGTGTTCATGTCTTAGACCTTCTTGGCTTTTTCGAAGGCTTCGTCAATGGTGCCGACCATGTAGAACGCTTGCTCTGGCAGGTGATCGCACTCGCCGCCCACAATCATCTTGAAGCCACGGATGGTTTCAGACA
>JARXAM010000134.1 GCA_029865845.1 Rhodoferax sp.
TTTGCGGCTGGCTTCGTTGATGCCTTTCATGGTTTGCACCACTTCGCCCACCACTTCCCCGCCTTGCGCAGCCACCGTGGAGGCGTTCATGGCGAGCTGGTTGGCTTGGCGTGCTGAATCTGCGTTTTGTTTGACGGTAGCACCCAGCTCTTCCATGCTGGCTGCTGTTTCTTGCAGTGCGCTGGCTTGTTGTTCGGTACGCGCGCTCAGGTCGTTGTTGCCTTGGGCAATTTCGGCGCTCGCCGTGGCGACGGCTTCTGCGCTGTGTTTGACACTTCGCACGGTAGTTCCAAAACTCTTTTGCATCGCGTCCATCGACTTGAGCAACTGCACGGTTTCATCACTCCCTGCCGGTTGTATGGCTGTGTAGAGTCGCCCTTGCGCCAACGCGTTGGAAATCTCCACCGCATGGGCCAATGGAAGCGAGAGCTCTTTGGCCAATACCAAGGCCCCGGCGATCAGCAACAACGTGGACAGCACCCAAGCGATGGATACGTACGCTTTTGAAGATGCCACCTTCTCGCGGGAAACCTCATGGGCACTGTCCACATTTTTTGCCAATGCATCTGACAGCAACGCCATTTGTGTTTCTAGCTTGCCAAACGCTTCTTGAAACGCTGTGATGGCCGAATTGGCAGCACTTGGGTCCTGTGAGATCACCGTTTGCGCCTTGCGCCCCGCCGCGATGTACTCCTGAACTTGGGGCTTCACGTTCTGAAGCATGTTTTTGATCTCGGCATTCAGCGGCAGGGATTCCAGTTGCTGAATCAATTCCATAAAGTTTTTGGAATGGGCATCCAGTCCGGAGCTTGCTTCTGCGATTTGCGCGGTTTGCTGGGTGCCTGCGCCATGCGCCAGCAACAACACATCGCCACGGATAGCGTCATGCATCATGTCCGCTTCTTGGCTGTGTTTTAGGGCTACGGATGTGAACTCAGACTGTTCCAGCCTTTCCGATAGTTGCCAAGTCTGCAATAGGCCAATACCTCCGACGACTGCGGAAGAAATGATGCCCACCAGTCCCAAAGCAATGATTTGATGTTTAAGTTTCATTGGGGTCCCCCTGTTGACGCGTTGCTTCACGCCGTTCGGCCAGCGACACCCTGTGCGTTATCTGGTGCCAAGGGATATTGCAAAGAGTTCTAAGTCGGTACAACGAAAGATCTCGGATGCGAACGACGCTTAACACAATTTACAGTGAAGCCAGCCTTTTGTCATCCCTCCTATGGGGCAGGCTGGGTGCCTTTATGGGGCACGAGCAGGATTGCCGAGCCAGCGTGGCAGCCGGTGCGGACTACTTGGCACCCAAGAGGCCCTCTTTCAACTTGAAGTCTGCGGGTGATGGACCCAACCAAATGGACATGATCGCTTTGTAAAAGTCCAGATCCTTGAAAGGCTCCCCTTGCACTTTGCCTTTTGCCGTGATGACCATGCCTGTGCCGGGAATCCAGTCCACATGGACGACGTCGCCTGTGAGGAGCACTTTGTTATTAGAGAAAATATCACTCATGCGGATCAGACCGGGAACCAATTTCGAAAATTCACTCCGAGGGACGTTGTCCTCAACGCCGCGGGTCAATAGTTTTCCGAACGGATCCGCCTCAATCTCACGAAGGAACGTTAGGCTTATGCGCTTGGGGCCGGGCGCAGCGATGAGGTCTTCCAAAGAATTCACTTTCTGGGTGGTGTAGAGCGCCCCCACATACACCTTGAAAATGGTACGGTAGCGCGTTCCTGCACCATTGAGTTGTAGCTTGGTGCCCGCCAGCGCAATACTGTCTTCTACCTTGACGCCATGCATATCTTGTGCAGCGTGACCTGTTACGCAGGAAAACACAAAAAAAAGAGCCGCAATCATTGAATATTTGGTCGTCATCGGAGCTCCTGATGGTGAACGTTTATGCAATTGATTATGGTGCGCGCGCCAACGGCATGCAATCGCCTACATGTCTAGGGGTTTGCTACACTTGCCCCCATGTTTATTCATCACATCAGCAGAACAGGTTTGAGCGACCGGGGGGCTTGGCCCTGGCGCCCCTGGTCCGTTGTGCCCCCGCTCTGATACCTGCCGGTCGCATACAGCGGCCAACGCGCACGGTGTATGGGCTTTGCGCAGTCATATGGCACGGATTCCTCCTATCGATGACGCGCACCCCTTCCGGGTTTGAGGCTGAGCCTGCAAGCCTTGGTGCATAGATTGTTTGAGAGGCGCTGCCCCCATGACTGAATCTGACTTTTTGGCTTTGCAAGCGCGAGGCTACAACCGCATACCTCTCGTTGCAGAGGCTTTCGCGGATCTGGAAACACCGCTCTCCGTGTACCTCAAGCTGGCCCGCAACCTCGGCCAGGCCGAGCCCGCTGCCAACAGCTTTTTGCTGGAATCGGTGGTGGGTGGCGAACGGTTCGGGCGTTACAGCTTTATTGGCTTACCTGCTCGCACGCTGGTGCGCGCCAGTGGGTTTGGCGCAGCAGCTCTGACCGAAGTGGTGACAGATGGCGTGGTGGTCGAAACCTCGCGCATCAACCCGCTGGACTTTATTGCGAGTTATCAGCAACGTTTCAAGGTGGCTTTGCAGCCGGGCATGCCACGGTTCTGCGGGGGGCTTGCCGGTTACTTCGGTTACGACGCGGTGCGCTACATCGAAAAAAAATTGCAGCACAGTTGCCCGCCTGACGAGTTGGATACGCCGGATATTCTTTTGTTGCAATGCGAAGAGTTGGCAGTGATCGATAACCTGTCGGGCAAGTTGCACCTGATGGTGTATGTCGATCCGGCTATTCCAGATGCCTACGTTCGCGGGCAGGCACGCCTGAGTGACCTGCGTCTCAAGTTGGCGCAAGCGGTCAGTGCGCCCGACATCAAGCCCGGCCCCAGTTTTGAGCCACAACGAGACTTCGCGAAAGCCGACTACATTGCTGCTGTGGAGCGCGCCAAAGAGTTGATTGCCGGTGGAGACTTCATGCAGGTGCAGGTGGGGCAGCGCATCAAGAAGCGGTACACCGCGTCTCCATTGAGCCTGTACCGCGCCTTGCGCACGCTGAACCCCAGTCCGTACATGTATTTCTACAATTTTGGCGACTTTCAGGTGGTGGGAGCCTCACCTGAAATTTTGGTACGGCAAGAGACTGTGGCGGTACGTGAGCCGGCAGCCAGTGGTGGGGATTCCCGCCAAAGGCAGGCTGAGGGTATTGTTTCCGGGGCACCTGATGTACAAAAGAAGGTCACCATCCGCCCATTGGCAGGTACGCGTCCGCGCGGTGCGACCCCAGAGTTGGACAAGGCCGCAGAGATCGAACTTATCAATGACCCCAAAGAACGCGCTGAGCATGTGATGCTCATCGACTTGGCCCGTAACGACATTGGCCGGATTGCCGAAATCGGGTCGGTGAAGGTAACGGATGCATTCATTGTCGAACGCTACAGCCACGTGATGCACATCGTCAGCAATGTGGAGGGGGTGCTCACTGCGGGCATGACCAGCATGGATGTACTCAAAGCCACGTTTCCCGCGGGCACCTTGACCGGCGCACCCAAGGTACATGCCATGGAGCTGATCGACCAGCTCGAGCCCACCAAACGCGGCATTTATGGCGGTGCCTGCGGATACCTCAGTTACGCGGGAGATATGGATGTGGCTATTGCCATCCGTACAGGCATCATTAAAAACGAAACCCTCTATGTGCAAGCCGCCGCTGGCGTGGTCGCCGACAGCGTGCCCGAATTGGAGTGGAGGGAGACCGAAGCCAAAGCGCGCGCGTTGTTGCGCGCCGCAGAATTAGTGGAAGAAGGTTTGCAATGACCGTCGCTCGCCAAGCCCAACATTGCGAGACCATGGCGGATGTGCGCCGCCACATTGATGCGTTGGATGAACGCATTACCGCCTTGCTGGTGGAGCGCACCGGTTACATGACCGAGGCTGCGCGCATCAAGCAAGATGCGCGCAAAGTGCACGACCAGGAGCGCATCGATTTCATTGTGGCGCGCGTGCGCCGCATGGCAGAGCAGCAGGGCGGGCAGGCCGACGTGCTTGAAGCGGCCTACCGCGCGCTGATGGACGCCTCGATTGCTTTTGAGCACCGGGAGTTTGCCCGGCTGCGAGGGGGCGGCCATGTACAAAGTTGACCTGGGGGCGAACCGGATCCGTGCGTTGACCAGTCGCACGTTCTCTGAGCTCAAACTCAAGGAGCGGGAGCACCTGCAAGAGTGGTTGGCGCATACCCCCCAAGCCCTGGGGGAGGAGTTGCTGGTCATTCAAAAAGAATTCGCTGGCTTTGACGACACCAAGGAGCGGCTCGATCTGTTGGCCTTGGACAAGGATGGGCGGCTCGTGGTTATTGAGAACAAGCTGGATGACTCGGGGCGTGACGTGGTGTGGCAAGCACTGAAGTACGCGTCCTATTGTTCTAGCCTCAACAAAGACCACATCGTGGAGATCTTCCAAGCGTACTTGGATAAGCAGCATGCGGCATCTTCCCCCGTCGCTGCGAGACAGGTCTTGCGTGAGTTTTTTGAGGGGAAGGACTTTGAAGAAATCAAGCTCAATCCCAGCAATGAGCAGCGGCTGATTTTGGTTGCCGCGCACTTTCGCAAAGAGGTGACATCCACAGCGTTGTGGCTGCTGGGTTATCGCATCCGCTTGCAATGTTTCAAGGTCACTCCTTACGAATCAGGGGACGCGCTCTACCTCGACGTGGACCAGATCATTCCGCCGCCCGAAGCGGCTGACTACATGATTGGCATTGCCAACAAGGGTGTCGCCGAACAGGTGGATGAGGCTGAAGACAAAACGCGCCACCAATTGCGCTATGAGTTTTGGGGGCGGGTGCTGGAGGCTCTGCGCAACAGCCCATGCCGCTTGTTTGACAACGTGAACCCGAGTGATCGGCACAAAGCGTCTAGCGGAAGCGGTATCGGTGCCATTTGGTACGAGCTTGTGTACGGTGCCCATGAAATTCGGGTAGGAATTTACTGCGACCGCAAAGACGAGGCCGAGAACAAAACCATCTTTGGCAAGTTGTATGAGCAACGGGACGCCATAGAAGCCAAGTTTGGTGACGCGTTGGTGTGGAACCCGATGCCCGGCTTGAAGGGTGCCCAGATCCAATATGCACTTGAAATCAATGGCCGTGACAAAGAGAACTGGCCGACGATGATTGGGTGGCTGGTCTCCCATATCTCCAAGCTTGAAGCAGCCGCCAAAGAGCACCTCGCGCAGATGCGCAAAGCGATCTAGATGCCAAGGAATTTCCCATGAAACTCGTGATGATTGACAACTACGACTCCTTTACCTTCAACATCGTCCAATACTTTGGAGAACTGGGAGCAGAGGTGGAAGTGTTTCGCAACGACGAAATCACGCTTGAGGGTATTGCAGCGCGTTGCCCCCATCGGCTTGTTGTCTCTCCTGGCCCCTGCTCGCCCAATGAGGCAGGGATTTCTGTTCCCGCCATCCGTCATTTCATGGGCAAGCTGCCGATATTGGGGGTCTGCCTGGGCCACCAGAGTATTGGGGCTGCGCTGGGTGGAAAGATCATCCGCGCCCAGGAATTGATGCATGGCAAAACCAGCGTGATCACCACCACACAAGAGGGCGTGTTTGCCGGCCTGCCGCAAAAGTTCACGGTGAACCGCTACCACTCCTTGGCTATTGAGCGTGCCACGTGCCCTCAGGAGTTGGCCATAACGGCATGGACCGACGATGGCGAAATCATGGGTGTGCGCCATCATGGTTTGCCGCATGCCGTGCGCATGGAGGGGGTGCAGTTCCACCCGGAAAGCATACTTACCGAGCACGGCCATGCCATGCTGAAGAATTTCTTGCAATAAGCCTATGTGGGAAACAGGCTTTGTATTTGCAAAAAATTGAACTTCATTCCAGTGATCGCCTAATGTGCCAATGACCACCATTGTTGATTTGCGTAGTGACACCGTCACTCGCCCTACGGCCGCCATGCGGGATGCCATGTTTGCCGCCCCGCTGGGGGACGATGTGTTTGGTGACGACCCCAGCGTCAACGCATTGCAGGACAAGATCGCTGCGCTGTTGGGTTTCGAGGCGGCCTTGTTTATGCCAACGGGCACTCAGAGCAACCTGTGCGCGCTGATGGCGCATTGTGGTCGTGGGGACGAATACATCGTGGGACAGCTAGCCCACACGTATCGCTATGAAGGCGGCGGAGCGGCCGTGTTGGGCAGCATACAGCCACAGCCACTGGCGCAAGACGCTAAGGGCCAAATGGCTTTGGCAGACATTGCCGCAGCCATCAAACCCGACGACAGCCACTTCGCCCGCACACGCCTTTTGTGTCTAGAGAATACCTGGAACGGACAACCGATGCCGCTCAGCTATCTGGCGCAGGCGACTCGCTTGGCCCGCGAGCGGGGGCTTGCCGTGCACCTGGACGGCGCGCGTTTGTTTAATGCGGCCGTCGCCATGGCGCAGGAAGGTGTGTACGCCGAGTTGGGGTCGTCTTCCGTGGGTGCAGGGACGCTGCGCGCCGAGGGTCCGACGCAGCACGGCGATGTGATGGCTTGGGCCCAACACATCGCCCGCAATTTCGACAGCGTGTCGGTGTGCTTTAGCAAAGGGCTGGGCGCGCCCGCGGGAGCGGCTTTGTGTGGCAGCCGTGCGCTGATCGCCCGGGCCCATCGCATCCGCAAGATGGTTGGGGGCGGGATGCGCCAGGCGGGCTTTTTGGCGGCTGCTGCCAGCTACGCCCTGGATCACCATATAGACCGACTCGCGGAAGATCATGCGCTGGCCCAGCGTCTGTCTCTTGGGCTGCGGGACATTACAGGACTGCAAGTGCGCTCGGCCAACACCAATATCGTGTTTGTAGACGTGGCCGATGGACGCGGCCCTGACTTGCTGGCGTTTCTCCAGGCGCGTGGCGTGCTCGCCACTGGCTTGATCGGACTACGCTTTGTGACGCATTTGGATGTGGATGCCGCTGGTGTTGACCAGGCAATAGCCGGCATTCGTGAGTTTTTCGCCCAAGCGGCACCTGCTGCGGGTGCTGCGGGCAGGCCCAGCCCTGCGGTGTACTGAGGAGGGCTGCACTGTGGAGGCGGCGTTGGGCATCGAGCATCTGGGATTCTTTGTGCTGTCCGGGTGGCTGCTCAACCTCACACCAGGGCCTGATGTGCTCTACATCGTGAGCCAAGCGCTGCGCAATGGCGTGCGGGCCGGCATGGTGGCGGCCTTGGGCATCACCGCAGGGTGCTTTGTGCATATTGTTGCTGCGGGCGTGGGTGTGAGCGCCCTGTTGGCCACCTCGGCGATGGCGTTCGTCGTGCTCAAGTGGGTTGGGGCTGCGTATTTGGTTGGCATGGGCATACGAATGCTGATATCCAAGTCCCGGCCGACTATCTGCATGGAGGCAGGCCCCCATGACGTCGTGGCTGATGGAGGCCTTAACGCTATTTTTTTTCGCGGCTTGCTAACCAACGTGCTCAATCCCAAGGTGGCGCTGTTTTTTCTGGCGTTTTTGCCGCAGTTCATCGTCCCAGGCTCGCCTCACCAAACGCTGGCCTTTGTGCTGCTCGGGGTGTTGTTCAACCTCAATGCCATTCCGGTCAACATCGGCTACGCCTTGTTGGCAGGCTGGGTCGCGCAGCGCACCACGTCGGTTCAAAAAGGCTTGCATGGCGTGAACCGGTTGGCCGGCGCTTTGTTTGTAGGATTTGGAATCAAACTGGCGCTGACCGCTGCGCCCCACGCTTAAGGAGACAGTCATGCCCCACACCGGACACATTACCCCCCAAGATGCGTTGCAGCGCACCATTGAACACCGAGAGATTTTTCACGACGAGATGCTGCATCTCATGCGACAGATCATGGCCGGAGAGATGTCGCCCATCATGATGGCGGCCATCATCACCGGATTGCGGGTAAAGAAGGAAACCATTGGCGAAATCACGGCCGCCGCCCAAGTGATGCGTGAGTTTTCTACCAAGGTAGAGGTGGCAGACACAACGCATTTGGTAGACATCGTAGGCACAGGGGGGGATGGCAGCCACACCTTCAATATCTCGACGTGCAGCATGTTTGTGGCCGCGGCAGCAGGTGCCAAGGTCAGCAAGCATGGTGGACGCAGTGTGAGCAGCAAAAGCGGCAGTGCGGATGTGCTGGAAGCGCTGGGTTTGAATATCAACCTCAGGCCCGACCAGATCGCCCAATGCATCACCGAGCAGGGCGTCGGGTTTATGTTCGCGCCCAACCACCATCCGGCCATGAAAAATGTGGCGCCGGTCCGCAAGGAAATGGGGGTGCGGACCATATTTAATATCTTGGGTCCGCTAACAAATCCGGCGGGTGCCCCCAATATTCTGATGGGTGTTTTTCATGCCGACTTGGTCGGTATCCAAGTGCGCGCCCTACAACGTCTGGGTGCTGAGCATGCCGTCGTGGTGTACGGCCGCGACGGCATGGACGAAGTCAGCCTAGGAGCCGGCACGCTGGTGGGGGAACTCAGGAACGGCGAGATACGCGAATACGAGATTCACCCCGAAGACTTCGGCCTGGCTATGTCCAGCAACCGTGCTTTGAAAGTGGAAACCGCAGCGCAGTCCAAGGCCATGCTTCTGGGCGTGCTTGATAATCTGCCAGGTCCCGCCAAGGACATCGTGACGCTGAATGCCGGCGTTGCGCTATATGCGGCCAACGTGGCTCCAAGTATGCAGAGTGGTGTCGCACTTGCGCGAAGTGCTATTGAATCAGGAGCGGCCAAGGCCAAGCTCGAAGCGCTGGTGGCCCTTTCGGGACGCCTGGCGACTACACAACTAGGAAGCCCATGAGCGACATTCTCGAAAAAATCGTAGCGGTTAAGCGCCAAGAAGTGGCAGCCGCCAAAAATCGCAGATCACTGCAGGTTGTGCGTGCCGATGCAGAGTCTCGGGTCCTGACCCGCGACTTTGCGGGTGCGATGCGTGCAAAAATCGCGTCTGGCAAACCGGCAGTGATTGCAGAGATCAAAAAGGCAAGCCCCTCTAAAGGGGTGATCCGGGCGGACTTTATCCCTGCGGATATTGCGCAGAGCTATGCCGAACATGGTGCAGCGTGCCTTTCGGTGCTGACAGATGTGCAATTTTTTCAGGGCGAGGTGGACTACCTCAAGCAAGCCCGCGCCAGTTGCCAGTTACCCGTGCTGCGCAAGGACTTCATGGTGGATTCGTACCAGATTTACGAGTCCCGATCCATGGGTGCGGACGCCATTTTGTTGATTGCAGCCTGCCTTGACGACGCCCAAATGAAGGACTTGGAGGCGATTGCAATGGGCCTTGACATGGCGGTTTTGGTAGAGGTCCACGATCAGGCCGAACTCGAACGCGCCCTCAAGCTCAAAACCCCCTTGTTGGGAATCAACAACCGCAACCTGAAAACATTTGAGGTCACGATCGACACCACGCTGTCGTTGCGCGCACTGGTGCCCACTGACAAGCTACTGGTAACTGAGAGTGGCATTCATACACGTGAAGATGTTCTTCGCATGGGTGCTGCTGGTGTGAATGCATTCTTGGTGGGGGAGGCATTCATGCGGTCTCCCGAACCCGGCGAGGCTCTCGCTGCGTTGTTTGGCTGATGTCATGCAAATCTCGCTGCTGCCTGATGGGCAGGAGGAGGCCATCAAAGGGTCATTGACGACACAGTTGCAGTCGGCGGATCCCGGACGGTGGCTAGTCGATCCAAGTTGGTGGCGGGTCACGCAAGCGTTCTTTGCGAGTCCTCAAGGTCGTGGTTTACGGGCCCGACTGGAAAAAAGGTTGGAGGACGGTGCGGTCGTTTTTCCTCCAGAACCATTCCGCGCGCTGGCCACCACTCCCCTGGGTGATGTTCAAGTTGTAATTCTTGGGCAGGACCCCTACCACGGGCGAGGGCAGGCCGATGGGCTGGCATTCTCCGTGTCGCCCGGTATCGCTGTTCCGCCATCCCTGCGTAACATTTTCAAAGAGCTTGCGCGGGAGGGTGCAAGCGCGCAGAGGCGCTTTCCCTTGACCACGGGAAGCTTGCTTCCATGGGCGCAACGTGGAGTGTTGCTCTTGAACACTTGCTTGTCTGTTGAACAGGCGCAGCCGTCAAGCCATTTTGGATGGGGCTGGGAAACGCTGACAGATGCAGTGATACAGGAAATATCTGACCGATGTGATCGGGTGGTGTTTCTGTTGTGGGGCCAACATGCCCAAGCCAAGCAAAAGCTCATTAACCCAAAGCGACACCTCGTGCTCTGCGCGAATCATCCGTCCCCACTGGCTGCATCGAGGCCGCCGATCCCCTTCTTGGGCTGCGGCCATTTTGGCCTCGCTGCCAACTGGCTGGGCCCAAGCGGGGATGCCCGTTGAAATGTGCTCAATACAAAAAAACGTCAGGGCGCGTGACAATGCAGCTTTTATGCTGGCATAATCCAAGGCTCACCGAAGGAGAGGTGGCCGAGTGGTTAATGGCAGCAGACTGTAAATCTGCCCTCTTACGAGTACGCTGGTTCGAATCCAGCCCTCTCCACCAGTGATGTCAGACTGTCAGGTTGTTGGCCCTGTGCGGGGTTCGTATAGTGGTAATACCTTAGCCTTCCAAGCTAAAGCGAGGAGTTCGATTCTCCTACCCCGCTCCAAGTCTTGATGTTCTGTGGTGAAGATTTTTAAAGGTCTTTGTTGGCCTTTGCCCTTTTGGCTCAGTGGTAGAGCACTCCCTTGGTAAGGGAGAGGTCGCGGGTCCGATTCCCGCAAAGGGCACCAATTTGGCGTTGCCGCTGGCATGCTTGTGATGGCGGTAGTACGGCGATAGTTATTTGTTTGAACCTATTACTTTTCGGAGCTAAGCATGGCAAAAGAAAAATTCACCCGTACCAAGCCCCACGTGAACGTGGGCACCATTGGTCACGTAGACCACGGCAAAACAACCCTGACTGCAGCGATCACCA
>JARXAM010000115.1 GCA_029865845.1 Rhodoferax sp.
GCACCGCCGCGCGCCACCAGTTCAGACCGCAGGCCACCCAAGGTGCGCGCCTGCGTCTCCCACACTTCGCTGGCGGTGCCCATGGCCTCGCGGGTGGAGGCGAAGTAGCGCAGCGTGACCCGCATCACTGCAATTCGCTGAAGGGGATGTACTGCACCGTCTGCCCATACACAATGGGCTGTCCGGGGGGGACGTCGACCAATCCGTCCGCCCAAACCACCGAGGTAAGCACCCCGGAACTCTGGCTGCGAAACAGGTCCAAGCCGCCATGGGCGTTGCGCCGCACTCGCAAAAACTCGCGTCGCTTGTCCACTTTGGGCCAGTCAAAATCGGCGCGGACCGCAATGCTTTTTGGCGCGACCTCCTGCACCCCTTGCAGACGCAACAAGAAGGGCCGCACCAGCAACCAAAAGGTCACGTAGCTAGACACCGGGTTGCCCGGCAGCCCGATAAAGTGCGCCGCACCGATGCGCCCATGGGCAAACGGTTTGCCGGGCTTGATACCGATCTGCCACAGGTCCAGCGTGCCCAGGCTTTGCACGGCGGGCTTGACGTGGTCTTCTTCGCCCACCGACACGCCGCCGCTGGTAAGGATGACGTCGTTCTGGGCTGCGGCTCCCTGCAAGGCAGCCTTGGTGGCCGACAGCGTGTCGGGCACGATGCCCAGATCCGCGACCTCGCAGCCCATGCGGCGCAGGAGGGCGCGCAGGAAAAACCGGTTGGAGTTGTAAATGGCACCCAGGGGCATGTCTTGCGGGGCCACCGCGCCGGGCATGACCAGCTCGTCCCCTGTCGAGAACAGGGCGACACGCGGCTTGCGCACCACGTCTAGCTGCGCCATGCCAATGCTGGCGACCAAGCCCAGCTCCGCTGGCCCAAGACGGGTGCCTGCGGGAAGCACGCATTGCCCGTGCTGCACGTCTTCGCCCGCTCTCCGGATATGCTGGCCTGGCAAGGGCGTGGTGTTGACACGAATGCATCCGTGTGCGCCGTAGCGCCCGTCATTGAGAGGCGTGCAATCCTCCTGCATGACAACCGCATCCGCTCCGGAGGGCAGTGGTGCACCAGTGAATATGCGCGCCGCAGTGCCTGCTTGCAGTGCGTCCCCCACCACCCCAGCCGCAATTCGCTGCGCAACGGGCAACTCGCGGCTGCCCAACACCACGTCTTCTGCGCGCAGGGCATAGCCGTCCATGGCGCTGTTGTCAAAGGCAGGGACTTGCAGACTGGACACCACAGCACAGGCCAGCACGCGGCCGTCGGCATCGAAGGTGGAAACCTGCTCCGTCGCCGTCAAGGGCGCGACCGCCGCCAGCAACTGCGCCACTGCCTCGTCCAAGGGCAGCAAGGGCTTGCGGGGAGCGCTGGTGGCAGAAGTCATGGGCAATCAGTCAAAAGCTGCGGGCGCCCTTTCAAAGGGCGCCACGCTGCGTGGTTACACAACCGTAGCGCACTCGCGCTCGATAAGCGCCTTGATGGCGGACACATCTGCGTCCATCACCAGTACACGCTTGGGCAGGTCTTCGATGCCTTCAAACTGCGCGGGCCGCTCGGGCTCACGGCCCAAGGCCTCCACCACCGTGGAGGCGAACTTGATGGGCAGCGCAGTTTCCAGCACCACCATGGGCACACCGGCACGCAGGTGCTCCAAGGCCACCTTCAGGCCGTCTGCCGTGTGGGTGTCGATCACCATGCCGTGCAGCTCGTAGGTACTGCGGATGGTGTCCAAGCGGTTGGCATGGGTGCTCTTGCCGCTCACAAAGCCATAGGTGGCGGCCGCTTGTGCAAACACCGGGTCGGCACGCAGGTCGAACTGGCCGGTTTGGGATAGGCCTTCGCCAAACAGCGCCTTCACCCGTGCACCGTCGCGGCCCAGCAGGTCGAACACAAAGCGCTCGAAGTTGCTGGCCTTGGAAATGTCCATGGACGGGCTGGAGGTCTCATGCGTATCCGCGGTGCCGCGCACGCGGTACACGCCGGTACGGAAGAACTCGTCGAGCACATCGTTCTCGTTAGTGGCCACCACCAGTTTGTCGATGGGCAGGCCCATCATGCGGGCCACGTGACCGGCACACACGTTGCCAAAGTTGCCGCTGGGCACGCTGAACGACACCTTTTGCGAATTCTGTTCTGTCGCCTGGATGTAGCCTGCAAAGTAGTACACCACTTGGGCCAGCAAACGCGCCCAGTTGATGGAATTGACGGTGCCGATTTTGTATTTGCGCTTGAACGCAAGGTCGTTGGAGACGGCCTTGACGATGTCCTGGCAGTCGTCAAACACGCCCTTGATGGCGATGTTGTAGATGTTGGCGTCTTGCAGGCTGAACATCTGGGCCTGCTGAAAGGGGCTCATGCGGCCGTGCGGGCTCGTCATGAAAACACGCACACCCTTCTTGCCGCGCATGGCGTGTTCGGCGGCACTGCCGGTGTCGCCGCTGGTCGCACCCAAGATGTTGAGTTCTTCACCACGGCGGCCCAGTTCGTATTCGAACAGGTTGCCCAGCAGCTGCATGGCCATGTCCTTGAACGCCAAGGTCGGCCCGTTGGACAGTGCCTCGATCCAAACGCAATCCTGCAAGTGGCGCAGGGGCACGATTTCACCGGTGCCAAACACCTCAGCCGTGTAGGTCTTGGCGCACAAGGCACGCAGGTCGTCGGCAGGAATGTCGTCGATGTAGAGCGACAAAATCTCAAACGCCAACGTGGCGTAGCCCTGCGTGTGGTAAACCGTGCGCCAGCGGCTCAGCGTGGCGTCGTCCACCTGCGGATAGGCCACCGGCATGTACAGGCCACCGTCCGGCGCCAGGCCTTCGAGCAGGATTTCGCAGAAGCGTTTGCGGTCTGCGTGGCCGCGGGTAGAGATGTAGTACATAGCCATTCTTAACTTAAGGGGTAAGCCAGGGATTCAGGATTTTGACACCCGTGTCCTCGAAGTGTTTGACGTTGCGTGTCACCACCGTCAGGTGATGGACTGCCGCTGTAGCGGCAATAAGTAAATCCAGGTCTTCTTGCGGACGACCTATGGATTCGACCGAGGCCTTGAGTCGCCCGTACGTGCGCCACACCGCCTCATCGGTAGCCACAGTGCGCGCGGCAAATTGGGTACACAGTCCATCAAACCAATGCTGCAGCGTATTGCGACTGCGGCCGACCACCAGACGCTCAATGCCGTACTGAATTTCACCCAGTGTCACCGCAGACAGCGACGCCTCATGGGCGTGCTGTGTCAGCCATTCCAGCACGGCGGCATGGGGTGCTTTGCGTGTGAGTTCTGAAATGACGCAGGTGTCCAGCAACCACTGCATAGCTCAATCGCCCAGGCGCACAGGCGACTTGCGGCTGCGACGAAGCGGCAACTGCAGACCCTCCACCCTGGGAGCTGTCAACAGGTAGCTTGCAAAACCATCGGCGGCCGTCGCGCCATGCGCATCGCCTTGCCCGACATCCGCAGCCACCACCTTCGCCACGACGCGGCCATGCCGCGTAATGATTTGCGGCCCCTCACTTTGCGCACGTTCAATCATTTCACTGAAACGGTTTTTGGCCTCTTGCACTTGCCAAGTAGCTTCCATGACCCACTCCAATTCATCCAATATGGACAGAATTATAGACAGGAGTCAAGCTACTGCACGGGAGCAAAGAGGGTTGAATTTTGCTCGAAGCACAGCGCAATAGCTGCCATGCTGGCATGGCGATTGGGTAAATCCGCTTGCACTGCATCAGGCCAGTTCTTCCTTGCGGATGCGGGTGATGGGCTGCAGCACGGTGGGAAGCGCCTGCATCTGGGCCAGCGCGGCGTTCATCTTGGCTTCCACACAGTCGTGGGTCAGGATGATCACGTCGGTCTGGGTCGCCGCTTCGCCGCTGATTTCGTCCGCTTCGCGCTGCAGCACCGCGTCAATGCTAATGCCCGCCTCGGCCAGCAACCCGGTCACCTTGGCCAACACACCGGCCTCGTCGGCCACACGCAGCCGCAGGTAGTAGCTGGTCACGACGTCGCTCATCGCCAACACCGGGGTATTGCTGATGGCATCGGGCTGGAAGGCCAAATGCGGCACGCGCTGGGCGGCGTCTGCGGTGTGCAGGCGGGTGATGTCGACCAGGTCCGCAATCACGGCACTGGCGGTGGGCTCGGAGCCCGCGCCCTTGCCGTAGTACAGCGTGGTGCCCACCGCGTCGCCATGCGCCATGACCGCGTTCATCGCACCTTCCACATTGGCAATCAAGCGCTTGGCCGGTACCAGTGTGGGGTGCACGCGCAGCTCAATACCGGCGGCCGTGCGCTTGGTAATGCCCAGCAGCTTGATGCGATAACCCAGTTGCTCGGCGTACTTGATGTCAGCCGCGCCCAGCTTGGTGATTCCTTCCACATAGGCCTTGTCGAACTGCACCGGAATGCCAAACGCGATGGCACTCACCAGCGTCACCTTGTGCGCGGCGTCCACGCCTTCGATGTCAAATGTCGGGTCTGCTTCTGCGTAACCCAGACGCTGCGCTTCCTTGAGCACCACGTCAAAGTCCAGGCCCTTGTCGCGCATCTCGGACAGGATGAAGTTGGTGGTGCCGTTGATGATGCCGGCGATCCACTGGATGCGGTTGGCAGTCAGGCCTTCGCGCAGTGCTTTGATGATGGGAATGCCACCGGCCACTGCCGCTTCAAACGCCACCATCACGCCCTTGGCGGATGCAGCGGCAAAAATTTCGGTGCCGTGCACGGCGAGCAAGGCCTTGTTGGCTGTCACCACATGCTTGCCGGCGGCAATGGCTTCGAGCACTAGCTCCTTGGCCAGCGTGTAGCCACCGATCAACTCCACCACGATATCAATATCTGGGTTACGGATAATGTCGCGCGCTTCCGCCACCACCTGGGCGTGGTCGCCCACGATCTCTTGTGCCAGCGCAGTGTTGCGGCGCGACACCATGGTCACCTCAATGCCACGCCCGGCGCGGCCCTTGATTTCCTGCTGGTTGCGCTGCAGGACGTTGAATACACCACTGCCCACGGTGCCCAGGCCCATCACGCCCACTTGTATCGGTTTCATATCGTTCTTAGGTAAAAAGTGCGTCTAGCCCATGCAAACAGTGCGCGGGCAGCTATCAAAATCAGAGTATGTCAGGCAGCAAAGCGCTTGCGGTAGCTCTCTAGGAACCGGGCAATGCGGCCGATGGCTTCACGCAAATCGTCCTCATGCGGGAGGAACACGATGCGGAAGTGGTCGGGCGCATGCCAGTTAAAGCCGGTTCCCTGCACCAGCATGACGCGGGTCTCGCGCAGCAGCTCCAGGAAAAATTGCCGGTCATCCGAGATGGGGTACACCTTGGGGTCCAGCTTGGGAAACATGTACAGCGCGGCCTGTGGCTTCACACAGGTCACACCGGGAATGGCGGTAATGAGCGCATAGGCCAGATCGCGCTGGCGGCGCAAGCGCCCGCCCTCGCACACCAAGTCGTTAATGCTTTGATAGCCACCCAAGGCGGTTTGGATCGCCCATTGGCCGGGCACGTTGGAGCACAGCTTCATGTTGGAGAGCATGTTCAAGCCCTCGATGTAATCCAGCGCCGCTTTTTTGTTACCCGACACCACCAACCAACCCGCGCGGTAACCGCAGGAGCGATAGCTCTTGGACAAGGAATTGAACGTGAGTGTCAACACGTCGGTCGACAGGCTGGCCATGGCCGTGTGCTGGACGCCGTCGTACAAGACCTTGTCGTACACCTCATCGGCCAGGATGACCAGCCCATGCTGGCGGGCGATTTCGATGATGCCTTGCAACAGCTCGGTGGAATACAACACGCCAGTCGGGTTGTTGGGGTTGATGACCACAATGCCCTTGGTACGAGGCGTGATCTTGGCACGGATGTCATCCAGGTCGGGCATCCAGCCATTGTTTTCATCACACAGGTAATGCACCGGCGTGCCACCGGAGAGGCTGGTGGCGGCGGTCCACAAGGGGTAGTCGGGCATGGGCAGCAGCAACTCGTCGCCGTTGTCCAGCAACGCGTTGGTGGCCATGGTGATCAACTCGCTGGCGCCATTGCCCAGGTAAATATCATCCAGGGTCACACCCGCGATACCTTGCTTCTGGGTTTCGTGCATAACGGCCTTGCGCGCCGCAAAAATGCCCTTGCTGTCCGAGTAACCTGCCGAGTTGGGCAGGTTGCGGATCATGTCCTGCTGGATTTCCTCGGGCGCATCAAAACCGAACACCGCCAAGTTACCCAGATTGAGCTTGATGATCTTCTGGCCCTCGTCCTCCATCTGGCGCGCCGCGTCCATGATGGGGCCGCGAATGTCATACAGCACATTGGCCAGTTTGGCAGATTTTTGAATGGTTTTCAAAGTCCCTCCGGGAGGTGTCAGCACGAGGCGAAACCTATAATTTGACCACAGTTCGGCAGGCAGTCCGCCTCGCCGTTGTCACCGCCGAGCACAACATTTCCAATGAAATTCATCCCCGACACCATGCAGGGCGTGTCCGTTACCGGTTATGGCCCCGGATGGGTCGAAGTGAATGGCGAAAAACACCGTTCGAGCATCATTGTGAGCAGCGAAGGCCTGTGTCGCGCGTGGTCATGTGCCCGCTATGAAGATCTCAACGAAAGTCACTTTGAAGCATTGGCTGCTATGGACTCAGAGCTTGTGTTGTTTGGCAGTGGCACCCACATCCGGTTTCCACAACCCCAGTGGCTCACCTCACTTTTCAGCCGCCGGATCGGGCTAGAAACCATGGACACCCATGCCGCATGTCGAACCTACAACTTTCTGTCTGCCGAAGGGCGCAGAGTGACCGCCGCTCTGCTGGTCTGAACGCGGCCTTATGGGGCCATGCATCGCCCAAGGCCTTTTCGGGGTAAAATCTTGGGTTGCGGTCCTGAGCGAAGAAATGCTGTCACGTTCTACGCTTTCCACTATGACTGACCAGTCCGGCCTTCCCGACTGACACACCGAGATTGAAAATCCATATGGCGATTGTTGTCAACAAACCCCTTCCCGAATTCGAGGCTAACGCCACTGGTGGCATCAAGGTGACCAATAGCTCCCATGTAGGAAAGACCATGGTGTTGTACTTCTACCCCAAAGACAACACCCCCGGTTGTACTACCGAAGCTATGCAATTCAGAGACAAGTACAAAGATTTTGTCAAAGCGGGCGCAGAAGTGTTTGGCGTCTCGCGCGACAACATGAAATCCCACGATGAATTCAAGGCCAAGTTGGAGTTGCCCTTTGAACTGATCGCTGATACCGAAGAAAAAATGTGCCACATGTTCGGTGTGGTCAAAAACAAAATCATGTACGGCAAAAAGGTCAAGGGGATTGAGCGCAGCACGTTCTTGATTGGTTCCGACGGACTGGTCAAAGAAGAGTGGCGTGGCCTGAAGGTTCCGGGCCATGTGGACGAGGTACTCAAGTCCGTCAAGGCGCTGAAAAAAGCAGCCTGAGTCAGCGCCTTGCGGATGGGCGCACTTTTCTCGATATGGGGAGTTTTGGCTCATGCATAATGGGTTTCATGCCCTTGATTTTTGGTCCCCACCCGAATGACAAAGCCGCCTTGGCTCAAGGCGGCTTTTTTATTGGCTGGTCCTCTTTTTGTCTTTGATCCACTTTTTTACGAAGTCACTCCATGCCCTTGCCCCCCGCTCCGACCAAGCGTGCCGACCGACTCACCCCCCAAGTCCTTGAAAGACAAACCAGCGTTAGCAAACGCCCCGCACGAAAGACCGCAGCACAGCGACCAGAGGCAGAGCTATCAGCAGCGCCGTTACCGGTAGCGTCGGCCCCCGCGCGCACGGCCTCCGCCCCTGCAAGCACGGGCGCCAGCAAGCGCAGCAAGGCCCGCGTGGCCGCCGCCCCGGCCTTGCTCGTGCCCCCAGCGACTGCCCAGGTAGCGATCAGCCCAGTGAGCAAGGCGCCGCGCAAGCGCCAGCCATCCAACACGCCCAAGAAGCTTTTTGTGTTGGACACCAATGTGCTGTTGCACGACCCGATGTGCTTGTTCCGGTTTGAAGAGCACGACATCTATTTGCCCATGATCGTTCTGGAGGAACTGGATGGGCACAAAAAAGGGATGACGGAGGTGGCACGCAATGCCCGACAAACGAGTCGCACCTTGGACACCCTGGCTGCAGCACCGGGAGCCGACATTACCGCCGGACTGATGCTCGACACCATGGGCCACAAAGACGCCTCGGGCAAGCTGATGTTCCAGACCCAATCTCTGTCGTACACCCTGCCCACCAGCCTGCCGCAAGGCAAGGCAGACAACCAAATTTTGGGAGTGGTAGAGGCCCTGCTTCAGCACTTCGCGCCGCGAGAGGTTGTGCTGGTGTCCAAGGACATCAACATGCGCGTGAAGGCGCGTGCATTGGGCCTTGCAACCGACGACTACCAAAATGACAAAACGCTGGAAGACGGCGACCTGCTGTATTCGGGGTCGCTGGCGCTACCCGCAGATTTTTGGGCGACCCATGGCCAAGGTGTCGAAAGTTGGCAACAGGGCCAGCATACGTTTTACAAAGTGGATGGCCCCATCGTCCCGCAGATGCTCATCAACCAGTTTGTATATTTCGAGTCTCCGGGTGAGCCCAGCCTGTACGCACGTGTCACGGAAATTCGGGGGACGTCTGCGGTGCTCAAAACCCTCAAGGATTTCAACCACCTCAAGAACGCAGTATGGGGAGTCACCACCCGCAACCGGGAGCAAAACTTCGCCATGAACCTGCTCACCGACCCGGATGTCGACTTCGTCACTCTGACGGGTACCGCCGGCACCGGAAAGACCCTGATGGCCCTGGCTGCCGGACTGACGCAGGTGCTGGACGACCGCCGTTACACCGAGATCATCGTGACGCGTGCGACAGTCAGTGTGGGCGAAGACATTGGATTTTTGCCCGGCACCGAAGAAGAAAAAATGGGCCCCTGGATGGGAGCGCTCGACGACAACCTGGAGGTGCTGGGCAAGACCGATACCAGCGCAGGGGAATGGGGCCGTGCCGCCACCAATGAGCTGATCCGCAGCCGCGTCAAGATCAAAAGCATGAACTTCATGCGCGGGCGCACCTTCCTGAACAAGTACGTGATCATTGATGAAGCGCAGAACCTGACACCCAAGCAAATGAAGACCTTGATTACCCGGGCCGGCCCGGGCACCAAAATCATCTGCATGGGCAACCTCGCGCAAATCGATACGCCGTATCTCACCGAGGGCTCCTCGGGTCTGACCTTTGCGGTCGATAAGTTCAAGGGCTGGCCGCATGGCGGGCATATCACCTTGGCGCGCGGCGAGCGCTCACGCTTGGCCGATTTCGCCAGTGAGGTGCTGTAACACGCACTGCCACTCTGCCGAAGCGCACCGCCCCGACCTACCGCCTACTGGCATGGCGGCCGGGGTGTCTCAGGGGCATTGCCGGGGCTAGTAATCCCCGCCACCGTGGGCCAAGTTCTCAAACTTGGTGTACCGGTTCATGAACGCGAGTTTGACGGTGCCAGTGGGGCCGTTACGCTGCTTGGCAATAATGACCTCGGCCACACCGGGCTCCTTGCACTGGTCCTTGGTGTAGTACTCGTCGCGGTAAATGAACATGATGATGTCCGCATCCTGCTCGATGGCGCCGGACTCTCGCAGGTCACTCATCATGGGGCGCTTGTCGGGCCGTTGCTCGACCGACCGGTTGAGCTGCGAAAGCGCAATGACCGGGCATTTGAGTTCACGCGCCAGCATCTTGAGCCCTCGGGAAATTTCGCCTAACTCGGTGGCGCGGTTTTCGCCGTCGCCACTGCTGCCGCTCATGAGCTGCAAATAGTCCACCACGATCAGCCCCAACTGGCCGCATTGGCGTGCCAAACGTCGTGCGTTGGCGCGTACTTCGCTGGAGTTGAGACCTGCGCTTTCATCGATGTGCAAGGAAATAGTGCGCAACTTCTCGATCGCCTCGGAAAGGCGGGGCCACTCTTCGTCGGTCAGTTTGCCGGTACGCAAATGCCCCTGGTCCACGCGGCCGATGGAACCGACGATACGCACAGCCAACTGGGCCGCGCCCATTTCCATCGAAAAAATCGCAACCGGCAAACCTTCGTTCAGGGCGACATGTTCGGCGATGTTGATCGCCAGCGCCGTTTTGCCCATCGAGGGGCGTGCCGCAAGCACAATAAGGTCACCCGCCTGCAACCCTGCCGTCATGCGGTCAAAGTCAATAAACCCTGTGGGCACACCAGTCACGTCATTCGGGTTGTCCGCCATTTCCTGCACGCGGTCCAGCAGGTTGACCACCAGGTTGTCCATGGACTGAAAGCCCTGCTTGTTGCGCTTGCCGGCTTCGCCAATATTGAAAATCTTTTGCTCGGACTCATCCACGATCTCTGAGACCGGGCGTCCTTTGGGGTTGAAGGCGTTGGTGGCGATTTCGTCGCTGGCACTCACCAGTTTGCGCAGAATGGAGCGGTCCCGAACGATCTCGGCATACCGGCGAATGTTGCTCGCACTCGGCACGTACTGGGCCAAGGAATTCAGGTAGGTCAGGCCGCCCACCTCCTCCGCCTTGCCCAGGTTCTGCAAATGCTCAAACACCGTGATGACGTCCGCTGGCTTGTTGGCGTTGACCAAGGTGCCGATGGAGGCATACACCAAGCGATGCTCGGGCCGGTAAAAATCCGCATCCATCAGGATGTCGCTCACACGGTCCCACGCCTCGTTGTCCAG
>JARXAM010000047.1 GCA_029865845.1 Rhodoferax sp.
AACGATGGCATTCATGGTCTTCAAGAACTCATCACGCCGCGTGGGCTTGCGGTAGTTCTCAAACGTTTGGTCGGCCGCCATGGCAAGCGTTTGTTGTTTCATTGCTGCTTCCTGTACAAGTGGCTCAGGTGCACGCAAGTCGCGGGCCAACTGGGGACTTAATCGTCATTGCCTTAGGAAAGCACTCGGCGGAGTGCCGGAATGCGTGAAATCAACAACCAGTCCAACACCACCACCGCCAGCAATACCCCGCCAGACAAAGGAAATGCCAAGCCGGTGATCACCATCACCAATGCGCCGGTCTTCCACAACGGTGCTTGCGCGGGAACAGAGGGTGCTGCCAAGCGACCACTGCCCTTTGGACGACGGACCCACCACATCACCACGCCACTCACGCACAACAACACAATCGCCAGGCAAAAAAGCACATTGGCCCCTGCACTCCACAGTCCTACATCACCTTGGTGTAACGCAATGCCAATGGCCATGGCTTTGGCCACCAGCGAGTAGTCGGCAAATGCCACGTCCGCCAGCACCCGGCCGGTATAGCGGTCTACATGGACCGTACGGTCTTTGAACGGATGGGTCAGGTCGCCACTCATGGTGTCCGCTGAAATGGTGTAGACGCCTTTGGCATCCTGGGGCACGTTGATATGGAACTGACCTGCAAAGCCCAATCGCTTGGCCAAAGCGGAGACGCCGTCAAGGTTGACGGGCTCGCCTGCTGCCACGCCCAGCACACCCGCGTCCGAGCCGGATGCGGGCAGCAGCGTTTGCTCCAGGCCCCAAGGCACATCGTGACCGCCAGCGGTGTTCAAGCTGGCATGTGTGGCATCGGATGCGGGCACGGCATCCCACTTGGCGGCAGGAAATGTTGCCCAAGGCTGCACCAACTTGCCCCCCCAGATGCCGGTCCACGACATGCCAGTCAACAAAAAGGCCAACAGAATGATGCTGACCCAGAAGCCAACGCTGGCGTGCAGCGATTTCCACCAACGGCGCCCACTGGCACGCCATTCCGGCATAAGCACTTGCGCCCAACCGCTGCCATTGCGCGGCCAGAATAGATAGAGCCCCGTCACGATCATGACGATGCCCAAACCGGCTGCGACCTCCAGGATTCGGTCGCCCGCATCACCGATCAACAAGGTTCCGTGGATTTTCTCAGCCCACGCAAAGATAGTGTTGTCTTTGTCCACTGTCTTCAAAACGCGAGCGCTGTAAGGGTCCACCGCAACCGCCTCGGTGGCGCCGTTGCGCACCACGACAAACCACGCGCTGAGGTCATTGTCCTTGGGCGCGATGTATTCCTTTAGGGTGGCACCGGGAAGCTCGTTCAACACGGCACGCGCTTGTGCCGTCACCGGCTGCATGGAGTTTTGGGGCTGCACGTACACCAGCTGACCCAAGCGGCTCTGAAAGCCCGTGAAATACACCATCACCAGGCCCGTGATAGCGAGCATCAGAAGAAACGGAGCGACAAACAACCCGGAATAAAAATGCCAGCGCCATGCGACGGCATAGAAGCGGGACGATGAGGGTGCGCGCACAGGCGCGCTCACAGAAGACGACATAGGAAAGACATCCATAAAGCGGAAACATGGGCCGACTCGTGCACGAATCGACCTTGAGGCGGTGACTGCCAGCGAAGGCAGCAAAAGCTCACGCTAGCGCAGGCGGGCCACGCGCCGGCGGCGCACGGTGGATGTCTTTGCAAAAGAAATGCGCCTGCCGGACCGTGCGCAACTGGTTTGCGCCGCTCACCAAGAAGAGGGAGGTCTGGTGGGGCGGCGGAGCAGCGCTGCGGTCCGAGGCTTGCAAGCAAAACGGGCAATGGTCGAGAGAAGGTGGTGGAGTCTGGCCGTTAGCGGTTCCACCCTGCATCGCCTCGGGTGAGGCTTCCACCCCCAAAACACCGCCATCGGCGGTACAAACCTCCTGCATCGGCCCCGATGCGCTCCACGCCAGCGCACGAGACACCGTGGGTGCCAGCGTCCCCAGTACCAGCACGCACAACACCAGCCACATCGCCCAAGGGCGGTGGATGACGTTGTGGCGGATGGGGCTGTGGGCGCGCAGCGTCACACCATGCATGAGTGACTAGGACGTGCTCAGTGTTTGTGCGCGCCGTGGCCTGTAGAAGCCCCATGGCCTCCAGCAGCGTCGTGCCCGGCAGGCCCCACCTTCAACATGCCCTCAAAGCTGGCGAACAAGGCCAGTTGGTCTTTGCTCAACTTGGCCTCGGCCGCCTTCACCGCAGCGGCCAATCGGGTGGCGTGGTCGGCGGGCATGCCGGTGGTTTGCAACACCTTCGCATCTTTCAGTCCGTCACCCGCACAGACCACAATAAACCAACCATGGGACTCTTTTTGCAGCAAGGCGCGTCCCCCCTTGCTGCCCTGAATCCACCCTGCCACGGCATAGTTGCCCATCACTGTGACGGGCGCTACCGCCAACGGCGCATCGGGGCGGTCAAACTGCTTTTTCATGACTGCGGTGATTTGGTCTGCATCCGGCCCTTTCGGTGCAGGGGCTGCGCCGTGACCCATGGCCCCATGATCGCCCTGCATTCCCCCGGCTGCGCTGGCTGGTGGCGTCTGCGACACCGGAATCCGCAGCGCTTGGGTGGTTTCCACGCCCTTGGCGTCTTTGAATACCAGGGTCAGTGGAATGGTGGTGTCTTTGAGCAGGGGCAACTTCAGGTCCATGAGCATCAGGTGGTAGCCACCAGGCTTGAGTTCCACCGCTTTGCCAGCGGGCAAATCCAGACCCTTGGGCAGGGCACGCATGCGCATGACGTCGCCCTCCATCTTCATTTCATGTACCTCTGCCACGCCCGCCACCGATGAGCGCACGCCCACCAATGTCGTTTCGGCCGGGGACTTCAACAGCATGAAAGCGCCGGTGGCCTTTTGGCCCTGCACGGTGGCGCGGGCCCAGGCGTTTTGCACATCCACCACTTGGGCAGACGCGCCTGCCATCGCCATACACAGGGCGAGTGCCGATGCAGGTGTCTTTATCGAACGAAAAAAATGCATACCAAGCTCCTTGAGAATTGATCAGTGGGCATGGCCGCCACCGGCCTGCACGTCCAATACGTCGAGTCGTGCGGCCGGGGACTTCAGACGGTGCGCATCGTGGTTGGCAGCGGGAATCTCGACCCAGGCGTTGCTGCCCTTGTCACACCCCTGTACGACTTTGAACCACAGCGTACCGGGTGTCTTGGGGGTGGTTCCACGGAATACAAACTCATCCGCAAACGCGTCGGGCAACGCGTTCTCTGCGCCCTTGGCGGTCCAGGTGATTTCCTGCACGCCCTCGGTGTACCGGGTGCCGTGCATCTCGTAAGGCTGGTCCAACGCACCCACCTTGGTGCTGACATTCCAACCTGCCTTTACCAAGGGCTGGGCCGCATTGAAGCCGGACGGGATGGTGACCGTGATGGACGTGGTGGGTGCCCCGGCACAGCCGTGCCCCACCCGCAGCACACCACGGTAACCTGCACCGGCAGCAGCGGCTTGGTCTGCCAGGGTGACATGGGCCCCTGCGGTACCCACACCGCCCAAGGACAAAAAGACGGCTGCCCACACAAGGTTCTTGCAATTCATATTCATAAAAATACCTCGACAACGCGCGCGCTGCGGCCCGATAGGGGCGCACCCACGCGAACATGAAAAATCAACACAGGGGGTACGACGTGCGCCGCGCGCTCAGCGCAGATGGCAGAGGGGGCGCTCAGGCGGCTGCGGGCGGGCCGCGAGCCAAGGCCGCACGGGCAAACCGCTGGAAGGCGTGCTGCGTGGCCGCAGGTGTGGCCCGCTCGTGGTACCGGCCAAGGGCAAGGGGTGTGTGCAGCACGGCAGGCGGGGCCACGGCAGGCAAGCACAACACGCAATCCAGCGTGTGGGCACGCTCCCACTGTGCATCGCCCGCAGGGTCGGAGGCCGGGTCCGCCACCCAGATCGGCTCTCCCGCCGTGGTGCACACCAGCGCCAACGAGGGGGCATGCACCCAGGGCGCTGCGACGGACATCCCCACGGCCAAGGCAAAGCACGCCACCATCCCACGGATGAGGGTGTGCGCTTGTCGCAAGGAATGAAAAACGGCCATGGGTGCGAATTATGGACGACGCCGGGCTGGTATTCTCAAGCGCCGTGGTGACCACGATGCCCAGACTGTAGAGCCCCGCCATGATGAATTACACCTTTGCCTCCGCGACCATTTTGCTGATCCTGATCACGGACCCGATTGGCAATATTCCGATATTTGCCAACGCCCTCAAGCATGTGGCCCCCGAGCGGCGGCCCAAGGTCATCCTGCGAGAAATCTTGATCGCCTTTGCCTTGCTGCTGACCTTTATGTTTGTGGGCGAGAGCTTCTTGCGGGTCATGAACCTGAGCGAACTCTCGCTGCAAATTGGCGGTGGCGTGATTTTGTTTTTGATCGCGCTGCGCATGGTGTTTCCGCCCATTGCGGCAGCAGAAACCGAGATCAAGACCGAGCCCTTGATCGTGCCGTTGGCCATTCCGGCGGTAGCTGGCCCATCGGCGCTGGCCACCGTGCTGCTTCTGGTGTCCCAGCAGCCCGACCGCCGCATGGAGTGGATTGGCGCGCTGTGCGTCACCATGCTGGTCAGCGCCGTGGTGCTGGTGTCCGCAGAGCGCATTCAACGCATGATTGGCGACCGCCTGGTGGTCGCTGCAGAGCGGCTCATGGGCTTGGTGCTGGTATCTGTAGCAATTGAAATGATGCTGCGTGGCATCAAGACCTTTGTGCAGCAGGTGGCCGCAGCGTCCTGACCCGGCCTTGGCCGCAGTCGCAGGTGCTAGCGCGACTGCGCTGCCACTTCGACGACCTCTTGCGCAATGGCCCCAAACATGCTTGCACCCTGAGGCCCCTTGACCTCCACGCGCAGCGTATCGCCCGGGGCCAAATATGCGGTTTGGGCCTGCCCGTCGAGCAGCACCTCCATCCCGCGCTTTTCCGCAATGCTGCAATAGCCTTGGGGCCACTGGGTGCGATCGCCTTTCACTACGCCAGCATGGCTCACGGTGCCCGACAACAGCAGGGTGCCAGACCGCAGGCGTCGCGCGACCGCTGCGTGCGCCAACAGCGCTCCAAAATGCACCTGCATGCCGTCGCCCAGGTCACACATTCCGACCTTGCGGCCGTTGAGGGTTGTTTGCACTTGCAGATGCAGCCTGCCTTGGTCCCAGGCCGGGCGGACTTCATCGGGCGTGACGACCACCGGTGCCCACGCCGTCGCCAGGTGCTGCTGAAACGGTGTCCACGCCTGCGTGGGCTGCGCCGGATCGTGCCGGCGCAGGGTGTGGTTGGCCAAAGCCAGCAGGCGCACCGCATCCAATGCGCGGTCGGGGCTGCACCCCAAGGGCACCTCGCCGGTGATCACCGCCAGATTGACCGCGAAATCCAGCTGCCAGGCCGGGTTGATGCACGCGATCTCGGCGTGTGGGCCCCGCAGGTCATCCCCCACGCCTTGTGCCACCGGGGACCACGGCAAGGAAGCAGCACCGTCCACGTGCCCCTGCGCCTGGGCCACCACATGGCGGTGGCTGGGGTAGGCATCCCCCTGCAAACACTGATAAACGCGGGACATGGGGGCCTGACACATGGCCGGGTCAAACGCAAACGCATGGCGGGCGTGCCCGTGGTTGAGCTGGGTATAGACCTCCTCCAACGCGGGGGCCAAGTAGTTCCAGTCGTCCAAGACCTGTTGCAACCGGTGCGCAATATGCGTCGCATAGTGGGCCTGGGTGAGGTCTTTGGACACCACGACCAATTGGCCGTCGCGCGATCCGTCGTGATAGCAAGCGAGTTTCATGCGGCCATTTTCACCGCTTTTGCGCCCTGCACCGCCCGGCACGGCGCTGACTTACACTGGCCGTTTGCACGTCCATTGCACGCCATTGAATTCCCATTTTTGCCATGTCTGAGGAATTGACTGCACCCCGCCATTCCCGCGACCGCGCGCCCACCACGCTTCGTCGGGCCGTGGTGGTGGCAACGGTGGTGGTGCTTTTGCATGCATGGACTTTGGGCGGAGGGGCGTGGTTGTCGGTGTCAGCGCCGTCGGTATCGCACGCGCCCGACAGTGCCCTGCGAACCCGCCTGCTGCCTGCGCTACCCATGCCGCCAGCACCACAGGCACCTGCGCCGCAACTCTCGCCACCGCCCTCCAGCCAGACCGCGCCGCACACACCGCCCCCTACACGGGTCCCTGCGCAGCCCGAGGGCGACGCCCCAGCGCAGGCGATGCCACCGAACCCGACCGACCCACATACGAGCGAATCGCCGCCTGCAGACCCAGCGAATGTGCAGGAGGCCGCCGCCCCCATGCCCCCCGAGGGCCAGCCCCCCGCCACGGCCACTGCACCTGTTGCGCCCCCAGCCGCCCCGGCACCCGCACAAGCCCCACAGTTTGCGTTTCCACCACCCGTGGTACTGAATTACGACGTGGTCGGCCTGACGGACGGGCAAAAAAATGTGGTGAGCGCAGCCATTACGTGGAAGCACGATGGCATGCACTACCAGGCCAGCCTGGTGGTCACCAAGTTTTTGCTGAACTTGCGCCAATGGACCAGCAAGGGCCAGCTCACGGTCGAGGGCTTGGCCCCGGTACGGTTTGGCGAAAAAGGGTGGCGCCGCGCGGAAGTGGCTGCGCATTTTGTGCGCGACGAAGGGCGCGTGGTGTTTAGCGCCAACGCAGCGCCTGTGGCATTACTGCCCGGCGCACAGGACCACTTAAGTGTGTTCATGCAACTGGCCAGCCTGTGGGCCGGTGCGCCCCAGCGGTGGAACGAGGGGGATGTGCTGACGTTCCAGTCGATAGGCCCGCGCCAGGCTGAGACCTGGACGTTTATCGTGTCCGCCCCTGAGCGCATCAGCGTGCCGGGAGGTAGCATGCAAGCCTTTAAGCTCACCCGAGAGGCAAGCGGGGAATACAGCACCAAAGCCGAGCTGTGGCTGGCACCCCAATTGCACTACCTGCCCGCACGCATTCGCTTGTCCGAACCCAATGGCAATGTGTTGGACATGGTGTGGTCCGACAGCCAAACCACCAGCGGACCCGGATGATGACCACACGCACCACGGGGTGGCGCATGGCGCGGATGGTGTGTTGCGCCCTGGCCCTGCATGCGCTGCCCGCCGAGGGAATTGGGGCGGACGCGGCACGGCGCGCCGCACTCCCGGCACCTGTGCGGCTGGACTTTGAGGTCACAGGGGTGATCTCCTCCCCCTACTCGGGTAGCGCAGAGTTGGTCTGGACACACGATGGACGACGCTACCAATCGCAGCTTCACATACGCAAATTCGGGCTGACCTTGCAAACGTGGACCAGCCAGGGCACCGTGTCCGAGAGCGGCCTGGAGCCCGAGCACTTCACCAGCAAGCGCCTCGGACAAGCAGAAATCAGCGCCCGTTTGGACCGCGCTCGCGGTCGCGTGTCATTCAGCGAGGGGACACCGCAGACGGCACTGCAAGCGGGTGCACAGGACCAACTGAGTGTGTATATGCACTTGGCCTACCTGCTGGCAGCCGATAGCGAGCTGGCCACCATGGGCCAAACCCTTGCCCTGCAGGCCATCGGGGACCGGTATGCCGAACAATGGACGTTCACCATGGAAGGGGCGAAGTCCGTCACGCTCGGCGCGGTGTCTCTCCAGGCGCTGAAATGGACCCAGGAGCCCAGCGGCACGCGCAAGCAACGGCTGGAGGTGTGGTACGCCCCCTCGCGCCAGTTTTTGCCGGTGAGGATTCGCATCACCGAAGCCAATGGTGATTACCTGGATTTGGTATCGGTCCATAACCCCATCCGGTAAGCGGTGCACGCGCCGGGCGTTTTGCTGCTACCCTTGAATTGGTGCAGATGGCATCTATTTACGGATCATCGCTCTGACTCTACCTATGCATACGCTCTACGAATCCGATTCTTTCTCCGTGACCCACATGCTGGCCCACAGTGACGCCGAGGACTTTGGCGCACCTGCCACCGCGTGGCAACTCCAAGGCACACCGCGCCTGGCCCGACATGGATTTGAGATCGTGGACAAACGCTCCAACAAAGAAGTGTTTTTGGATGGCTCGTGGGCCGAGCTGTTTCAGCAACACATCGTGGCTTGGCAGGTGAACACGCCCACCCAAGAAGAAGTGGAGCACACGCTCGAACAGTACGCCGAATTGGCCCAGACGCCTGTCCAGGTGCATTGAGTGCGGCGCGGCGTTCGGCAGGTGCAGGGGTGCGGAACTGCGACAATCGGGGCATGAGCCAGACTTACATTTTTACGTTTTCCTGCCCCGACCGCTTGGGGCTTGTCCACGCAGTCTCGGGGTTCTTGCTGGAGCGCGGCGGCAACATCGAAGAAGCCGCCCAGTACAACGACCACGACACCGGCCTGTTTTTCATGCGGGTGCAGTTCAGCTGCAGCGCCCTCAGCCACGCCGAGCTATCCAGCCAGCTAGAGGCATTTGCCCAACCGCTGCAACTCCAGTGGAGCCTGCACACGGTAGCGCAACCCATGCGCACCGTCATCATGGTCAGCAAGGAAGGGCATTGCCTCAATGACTTGTTGTTTCGCTGGAAGAGCGGGCTCTTGCCCTTGGACATACGCGCCATCGTCTCCAACCACCGCGACTTCTACCAACTTGCCGCCAGCTACAACGTGCCCTTTCACCACATCCCGGTGACGGCTGCGACCAAGGCAGCGGCAGAAACCCGGCAACTGGAAATCATTGAGGCAGAGGGTGCCGAGCTGGTCGTGCTGGCGCGTTACATGCAGATACTGAGCGATGCGATGTGCCGCCAGCTCAACGGCCGTGCGATCAATATCCACCACAGCTTTCTGCCCAGCTTCAAGGGTGCCAAGCCGTACTACCAGGCGCATGACCGGGGCGTGAAGCTGATTGGGGCGACCGCCCATTACGTGACGGCAGACCTGGATGAAGGCCCCATCATCGAGCAAGACGTGGCCCGCGTGGACCATAGCCGCACGGTGGACGACCTGACCACCTTGGGCCGAGATACGGAGAGCCAGGTATTGGCCCGTGCCGTCAAATGGCACAGTGAGCACCGCGTGTTACTCAACGGGCACAAGACCGTCATCTTCCGCTAGGTCCACCGGCAAGCGATGCGGGTGTGCAGGGTGAGGCCCCCAGTGGGGTGCGCCAGACTCAAGCGGCGAGTTGAAACCGCCCCACCAATTGGTCTAGCGATTGGGCCTGTTCATCCAGCGACTGTGAGGCAGCCGCCGCCTGCTCCACCAAGGCGGCGTTTTGTTGCGTGCTGTCGTCTAGCGCGGCCACGGCGCGGGATATTTCCTCTATGCCCGCACTTTGCTCTGCAGAAGCACCCGAAATTTTCTCCATGATGGCACTGGTTTTTTGGACAGACTCGGCCATCTCGCGGATGGTGTGCCCGGCCTTGCCGGCCAGCACGGCGCCTTCTTCCACTTGCCGGGTGGACTCCGCGATCAGCGCGTTGATTTCACGTGCCGCGGTCGCACTGCGTTCTGCCAGAGAGCGCACCTCCTGTGCGACCACCGCAAACCCCCGCCCTTGCTCGCCCGCGTGCGCTGCCTCGACGGCGGCGTTGAGCGCCAGGATGTTGGTCTGGAATGCAATGCCCTCAATGACGCTGATGTTGCGATGAATGGCTTGCGTGCTCTGGCTGATTTTGTCCATGGTGCGCACCACCTCGCCCACCACCTCGCCGCCCAACTGTGCCGCGCGATCGGCGTGGCCGGAGAGGTCGGCCGCCTCCACCGCGTTGTGGGCGTAATGACGGGTCAAGTCCGCCATCTGCTGCACATGGGCACTGGTTTTTTCGAGCGAGGCACTTTGTTGCTCCGTGCGCAAAGACAAATCATGGTTGCCCGACGAGATCTCACGGGAGGCATTGGCCACTTGCTTGGAACTGAGCGCAATGTCCTGCAAGGTATGGGAGAGCTTGACCTGCATGTCTTGCAAGGAGTGCAGCAGGCTGTCCTGGTCATGGGGGGCGAGTTTGATCTGCATGGACAAATCGCCCTGCGCAATCCGGCTGGCGATGGACTTGGCGTACGCCGGCTCACCGCCCAGTTGGCGCGACAAACGGCCCGTCACCCACGCGCTGATGACGATGGACAACAGGAACAACACCGCCATGATGCCCATGACCCAGCGCATAGACCATTGGTAAATTTCCCCCGCCTGCGCCATGGTGGCCTGCGCTGACTGTTCGCGCTGCTGCACCAAGGCGTCCACCAGCTTCTCTAACTTGCGGGTGTCATTGAGCAAGCGGGCGTCTTCGATTGGCACATCCGTGCTCATCTGCATCAAGTCCAGCGGCTGCGCCTTGACCAAGGCGATGTACGCGCGCTGGCGCTGGGCCCATCGTGCGACGGCCTCACCCAATTGCTGACTGCTTTCCACCGATGCTTGGGCGGTAGCCAGACCCTGGATGGTGGTGAGGCGCATGGTCATGTCGCCCAAGCTGGATTCAATCGCTTCTCCCAGCTTTTTTCGCTCATCGGCGGTCGTGGCCGTCAGCAACTGCGTCTGGGCCCGGCTGGCGCGCAGCACCAAGCTTCGCGTCTCCTCGGCCGCCTGACTCGCCACGTACTCGTGGGAATAGATGGCCTGGGTCGATGCGTTGATGCGCCCGATTTGAAACAGCGCAAATCCGCCCATCACCATGGCCCCAAACAGCACACTGGCCAAAGCCAGCCACACGCTCAGGCGCACCGTGATGCGGGGCGACGCCGCCGCCGGGGCAGGCTCCTGGGGCACGGTATGCGCAGGTGCCTCGGATTCATAGTGGGTCACAAGGGAGTTAGTATTTTTAATGATTGCAACACTATTCATGCCAACCACCTTGTAAAAATCAAATAAATCAATAGAACCGAATTCTATCCGTTATTTGCCATCTTTTCACCCCATTTCACCGGGAGGCCGGGACTCCACCCCGGATCAAATGCCACGGTGCCACGAGGAAACAACAGCACCACCGTGGAGCCCAACAAGAACCGCCCCATCTCCTGGCCCTGCCGCAGCACCACCTGTGCGGGCTCGTAATGCCACTCGGTCACCTGGGGGAGGCGCGGTGGATTGACCACGCCATGCCACACCGTGGCCATGCTGCCCACCACCGTGGCGCCCACCAGCGTCAACACAAAGGGGCCGTGTGGCGAGTCAAACACGCAGACCACCCGTTCGTTGCGGGCAAACAAGCCCGGCACCCCCCGCGCGGTCGTGGGGTTCACCGAAAACAAGTCACCCGGCACATAGATCATGCGGCGCAGCGCACCGTCGCACGGCATGTGGATACGGTGGTAGTCACGCGGGCTGAGGTAGATGGTGGCAAAGCTGCCGTGGTCAAACTGGGCCGCCAAAGCCGCATCGCCCCCTACCAGCGCGGTGCTGCTGTAGTGGTGTCCCTTGGCCTGAAAAATTTGTCCGTGGTCCATCGCGCCCAACTGGCTGATCGCACCGTCCACCGGGCACACAAAAGGCGCTTGGGCCATGGGGCGGGCCTGAGGGTGCAAAGCGCGTGTGAAGAACGCATTAAAGGTGGGGTAAGCCGCTGGGTCGGGGTTAGCCGCCTCGGACATATCAACCCGGTATTTGTGGATGAACCACCGGATGAGCGCGGTTGTGGCTTTGCCCGCGCGTGCGCCAGCGACCCAGCCTGCAAAGGCGGTCAAGGCTTTTTTGGGGAGTAGATATTGCGCAAATACCGCAAGGGCGTCAGACACGGAGGAACTCCCGGTAAAAAAAGAGCGCAATTCTACTGACGCCCCCATCGGGAAACACGCTGGTTTCCCCTTGCCAGTGGCATCATGACAGCATGAGCGCCTCTCGCATTCCCCCCATTCAGTGCTTGCTGACTTTTGAAGCCCTCGCGCGCCTGCGTTCGGTCACGCAAGCGGCAGACGAGTTGTTTGTCACGCCCAGTGCGGTCAGCCATCGGGTGCGACAGCTGGAGCAAATTATCGGCACCAAGTTGTTTGGCCGTGCCGACTTTTCCCTGACCACCGAAGGCAGTGAATACCTGGCCCATGTGCGCGAGGGTTTGGCCATCTTGCAAAAGTTTCCAAGCGCCGGCGCCGCACCGGGCAAGCGCAAGTTGCGCTTGGCGGTCACCCCCACGTTTTCGCGCTCGATTCTCATCCCCCGGCTGCGCCAGTTTACCGACGCCTACCCCGAGATCGACCTCACACTGCAGGTGTCCATTCCCTTGTTGGATGTGGTGGCCGAGGATGCCGACCTGATGGTGCGCTTTGGCACCGGCCGCTATGCCGACATGGAGCATGTGTGCCTCATGAAGGACGATGTCACACCACTGGCCTCGCCCGCCTTTGTGCGGGAACATGGGCCCTTTGAGACCGCGCACGACCTGACCAACCTGCCGCTGCTGCGCAGCCCCCTGGAGCCGTGGCGCACTTGGTTTGCAGCCCACGCGCTGGATTGGCCTGAGCCGGTAGACGGGTCGCAGTTCAACGACATTGGCCTCATGTGCGATGCCGCTGCGGCGGGCATGGGCGTGGGCCTGGTCCGCCTCAAACTAGGTGCCCCGTGGCTGGACAACGGATCGCTGGTGCGACTGTACGCCCACCATACGCCCAGCCCCCATGCCCACTACCTGTGCTGGCGCACCGGTGCCATGGACCGGTGGGAAGTAGCCGCCTTTGCAGAGTGGCTCAAAAAAGCGGTGATGTGACAGCCGCGCTTGCGGCCCCCTGTTTTTCACACGCTCCTGCAAGTTTCTTCACACCAAACCCGCTTGCTTTCTTTTAGAGTGGGGCTCCACGCCACCGCCCCCCACCAACACGCATGCACGCCCCCTCTGCCCCGCCCGTGACACCCTCTGCCAAGCAGGCACTTTTGGCCCGGCTGTTGCCCGCGCTGCAAGCGCACCTGCCCCGTCATGCCCTGCTCTACCAGACAGAAGACACCACCCCCTACGAGTGCGATGGCCTGACCGCCTACCGCCAACGCCCTCTGTTGGTCGCCCTGCCAGAAACCGAAGACCAGGTGGCCGCAGTGCTGCGCTGTTGCCACGGCCTGGGGCTGCCAGTGGTCGCACGCGGTGCGGGCACTGGCTTGTCTGGCGGTGCCATGCCCCACGCCTTGGGCGTGACGCTCTCGCTGGCCAAGTTCAACAAGATTCTCAAAATCGACAAGCGCAGCCGCACGGCGGTGGTGCAGTGCGGGGTGCGCAACCTGGCCATCAGCGAAGCCGCCGCCCCCCACGGCCTGTACTACGCGCCGGACCCCAGCAGCCAAATCGCCTGCACCATTGGCGGCAATGTGGCCGAAAACTCGGGCGGCGTGCATTGCCTGAAGTACGGCCTAACCCTGCACAACGTGCTCAAGGTGCGCGGCTTCACCATGGAAGGCGAGCGCATTGAATTTGGTGGCGATGCGCTGGACACGCCTGGCTATGACCTCATGAGCGTGGTGGTCGGCAGCGAGGGCATGCTGGCTGTGATCACCGAGGTCACGGTCAAGCTGGTCCCCAAACCCCAACTGGCCCGCTGCATCATGGCCAGCTTTGACGACCTGCGCAAAGCGGGCGATGCGGTAGCCGCCGTGATTGCCGCCGGCATCATCCCTGCGGGATTGGAGATGATGGACAAGCCCATGACCGCTGCCGTGGAGGACTTTGTGCATGCAGGCTATGACCTGAGCGCCGAGGCCATTTTGCTGTGCGAGAGCGACGGCACCCCCGAAGAGGTGGAAGAAGAAGTGAGCCGCATGCGCGAGGTGTTGCGCGCAGCAGGTGCCACGGGCATCGCCGTGAGCAACAGCGAGGCCGAGCGCCTGCGCTTTTGGAGCGGGCGCAAAAACGCCTTCCCTGCCAGCGGCCGCATCAGCCCGGACTACATGTGCATGGACAGCACCATTCCCCGCGCACGGCTGGCCGACATTCTGTTGGCGATTGCCGAGATGGAAAAGAAATACCAGCTCCGCTGTGCCAACGTCTTCCACGCTGGCGACGGCAATTTGCACCCGCTGATCTTGTTTGACGCCAACGACCCCGACCAACTGCGCCGCTGCGAGTTGTTTGGTGCCGAGATTTTGGAGACCAGCGTGGCCATGGGCGGCACCGTCACCGGCGAGCACGGCGTGGGCGTGGAAAAGCTCAACAGCATGTGCGTGCAGTTCAGCGCCCAAGAGAACGCCCAAATGTTGGCGCTCAAAGCAGCGTTTGACCCCCAGGGCTTGCTCAACCCCGGCAAGGTCATCCCCACCCTGCAACGCTGCGCCGAATACGGCAAGGAACTGGTGCGCGGCGGCAAGATCAAGCACCCGGATCTGCCCCGGTTCTAGCCGCGCTCAGGTGGCCTTGATCTGCTAGAGCGTGTCACCCCCAACCAGCAGCCCACGCACCGGCAGCGTGTGGTCGCGTTGCAGCCAGTTGGTCGGGGCGTAATGGGTGGACGCATCGGTCACATGCAGGGTGTACGCATGGCGCGACACCGCAGAGCGGTTGGGCGCACTGTAGTGCGGCAACAAGCCGTGGAACACCACCAAAGCACCGGCGTTGACCTCCAGGGGAATGGCGTTGACCTGGCTGGCGGGCCAGGGGGTGCTATCCAAGGTGTTCATGGTGACCCGATCACCGTGGCGCTCAAAGCGCTCGCGCAGAACACCGCGCGGCCCACGGTGGCCGCCGGGCTCGGTCCACAGGCAGCCGTTGTCCACGGTGGCGTCCTCCAGGGCAAACCAAAAGGTGGTCACGCTGATGGGCGTGGTGTCAAAGAACGTGGCATCTTGGTGCCAGCCCACTTCGCCCCCGATGCCGGGCTGCTTGAAGATGTACATCGACTGCCAGACCTGCGGACGGGTGAGGCCCACGTCAGCGGCCAGTGCCGCCAGCGCAGGGCCGTGCGAGAAAGCCTCGAACACCGGGTCTAGATCGTGCAGAGCGTGGCCGATTTTGTTGATGGACAGCGACTTGGCCTGGCGCAATGCACCGTCCGGGCCAAAAGCCACTTCTTCAAAGAAGCAACTGATGCGCTGTGCAGAGTCCAAAAAGTACCGGTTCACCGTGCGGACCTGCTCCTTGGTGGTGAAAATGCTTGTGCTCTCGGCGGGGTCAAACGCCTCCACAATGGCCTCGGCGCGGGCGCGCACGGCCGCCATCTCGGCAGCGGATTTGAAATTGGGCAAGACAAGGTAGCCGTCCTGCGCGTAGCGGATTTTTTGTTCAGACGTCAGCATGGGCTATGCAAAAGCAGGCAATGTCGATAGCGTTTCAGTATAGACAGCGTGCGATCTTGCGCTCCGAATTCGGCTACGCTTGTGGGCCAAAGAGACCCGCGCCTTGAACCTCACCCCACTCATCCAGCTCACCCGTGGCGGCACGCCCGAATGCATGCACTTTGGCGCGGTGGCCGTGACAGACCGCGCTGGCCGGCTCAAAGCCTTTGCCGCAGACCCGCACCTGGTCACGTTCACCCGTTCTACCCTCAAAGCCTTACAAGCATTGCCTTTCGTTGAAGCCGGTGGCCCCACCCAGTTCGGCTTCACACACGCCGAAACCGCACTGCTGTGCGCAAGCCACAACGGCGAAGCCATGCATGTGCAAGCCGCCCACAGCATGCTGGCCAAGGCAGGCCACACCTACCAGGCCTTGCGCTGCGGCTGCCATGTGCCGCTGCAGTTCAGCTACTTCGACAAGGGTGCGCCCGAAGGTGCCACCTTCACCGAGGCGCACAACAACTGCAGCGGCAAGCACGCAGGCTTCGTGGCGTATTGCGCGCAGCATGGCCTGCCGCTGGACGACTACACCGCGCCAAACCACCCCTTGCAGCAAGCCATCGCCCGCGATGTGGCCCGCGCAGTGGGCATGGATGTGCAGGACATGCCACGCGGGATTGATGGCTGCTCGGCACCCAATTTCGCCATGCCGCTGTCCAAGCTGGCACGCGGCTACGCACGCCTTGCCAGTGGCGCACAGGACCAAGAATTTGGGGCAAGCTTTGCCCTGTTGCGCGAAGCCATGACGGCCCACCCCGAGATGGTGAGCGGCACCGGCCGCAACGACCTGGACTTTATGCGCGTCGGTCGGGACGACTGGGTCAGCAAGGTGGGCGCCGACGGCGTGCAAGTGGTCGCCAGCACAAGCCGTGGCGAGGCCTTCGCGCTCAAAATCATCGATGGCAACAAAGCGGCCCTGTTTGCCGCCAGTGTGGCCGTGATGGACCAGCTGGGATGGCTGGATGATGCCCAGCGCGCTGCGCTGCGCCCCTGGCGGGCGGCCGAAATCCGTAACGCACGCGGCCTGCTGGTGGGCGAGCGACTTCCTGTTTTTCAATTGCAAACACCATGAACACCAAAATCAGCCTGATTGGCGCACCCACCGACATTGGCGCTGGCAGCCGCGGCGCAAGCATGGGCCCCGAGGCCCTGCGCGTGGCCCACATCACCAGTGTGCTGCAAAGCCATGGGCTGGAGGTGCTGGACAAGGGCAACCTCAGCGGCCCGAGCAACCCGTGGCAGCCGCCCGTGAATGGCTACCGCCACTTGCCCGAAGTGACCGCGTGGAACCACAGCCTGCACAACGCGGTGTATGCCGAGCTGCAGATTGGCCGCCTGCCCATTGTGCTGGGGGGCGACCACTGTTTGGGCATCGGCTCCATCAGCGCAGTGGCGCGCCACTGCCGCGACACGGGCAAAAAGCTGCGCGTGCTGTGGCTTGATGCCCATGCCGACTTCAATACCAACACCCTGACGCCCAGCGGCAACATCCACGGCATGCCCGTGGCGTGCCTGTGCGGCTTTGGGCCGCAAGAGCTGATCGAGATCGGCGGCCAGGTGCCGGCCATATCGCCCAAATGGGTGCGCCAGATTGGTATTCGCAGCGTGGACGAAGGCGAGAAGCGCTTTGTGCACGAGCAAGACCTCGAGGTCTTTGACATGCGCTACATCGACGAGATGGGCATGCGATCTGCCATGGAACTGGCGCTGGCGTTGGTGGATGCCAACACCCACCTGCACGTGAGTTTTGATGTGGATTTTCTGGACCCCGACATCGCCCCCGGCGTGGGCACCACCGTGCGCGGGGGCCCTACCTACCGCGAGGCGCAACTGTGCATGGAAATGATCGCCGACACCGGCCGCATGGCCAGCTTGGATGTATTTGAACTCAACCCCGCGCTGGACGAACGCAACCGCACGGCAGAGGTGGCGGTAGACCTGATCGAGTCGCTATTTGGCAAAAGCACACTGATGCGCAAGTAAGCCGGTACAGCGGTGGCTCACTGCTGCGATAGTTGTAGCAAACCCGAAGTTTGTTCGCTACGCAATCAATGCGCCAAATTTCACTTTTTGCTCTGGTTCACGGACTTTTTTTTGGTTAAAGTAAAAACCTAACTGAAAAAATTAACGTGAACCGCTCTATTCCACCTGTGCAGACGGCCGATCGTTGGGACGGCACAGAGCACATTCACCAGGACAACGCGTTCAACGTCTGGAAACTCGCCCTTGAAAGCACGGGGGATGGGTTGTGGGATTGGAATATCCAGACCGGGAACCATTCTTTTTCCCAACGCTTGCTGGACATGTACGGCTTCAGCGCGCACGCCCTGAACGAGCAGGACAACGCGTTTGACAGCCTGACCCACCCCGACGACCTGGCGCAAATGCTCAACGACCGCCAGGCCCATTTGGACGGGCTGACGCCGGTGTACAGCAACGAGCATCGGGTGCGCTGCCACGATGGCGCATGGAAGTGGATTTTGGTGCGCGGCACAGTCGTTCAGCGCGATGAACAGGGACGGCCGCTGCGCATGGTGGGCGTGCACACCGACGTTACCGCGCGCAAAGAGGCCGAGGCCTTGGTGCGGCAGCAGGCCTTTTACGACCCACTGACCGGACTGCCCAACCGCCGCATGCTGCGCGACCGGATTGAGCAGGAAATCAAGCGCAACCGCCGCGACGGCCGAATGATGGCCGTGCTGTTCATTGACTTGGACCACTTCAAGGAAGTCAACGACACCATGGGCCACGACACCGGCGATTTGCTGCTGGTGGAGGCAGCCCGCCGCCTGCGCAGTTGCTTGCGCGAACACGACACCGTCGCCCGCATGGGGGGGGATGAGTTCACCCTGTTGATCACCGAGCTTGACGAGGTTGCCCACTTGCAGCCCTTGTTGCATAAGCTACTGCAAACCCTCTCCAACCCCTTTGATTTGCTCCAGGAACGGGTGTTCATGTCAGCCAGCATTGGCGTGACCATCTGCCCCGACGACGGCCAAGAAGTCGAAACCCTGTACAAAAATGCCGACCAGGCCTTGTACGTGGCCAAAGGCGCGGGCCGCAACCGGTTCAGCTTCTTCACACCCGCGCTCCAGCAAGCCGCCTTGCACCGCGCCCGCATTGCCAAAGACCTGCACGACGCCTTGGCCCAGCAGCAGTTTGAGTTGCTCTACCAGCCGATTGTTGATTTGCGCAATGGCCAGGTCCGCAAGGCGGAGGCCTTGGTGCGTTGGCGCCACCCGCAAAGGGGCATGATTCGGCCCGATGAGTTCATCCCGGTGGCGGAGTCCACCGAGTTGATCGTAGAGATTGGCGAATGGGTATTCGAACGTGTGGTGGAACAACTCCCACGCTGGCGCGACACGCTGCACCCCCAGTTCCAGGTCAGCATCAACAGTTCGCCCGTGCAGTTCAGACGCCGACTCCCCACCAGCACCTCGTGGGCCCAGCGCATGCGTGACGCGGGGCTGCCCGGCATGTCGTTGGTGGTGGAAATCACGGAAGGGCTGTTGCTCGACACCAACGATTCGGTGTCCGAGCAATTGCTCGAATGGCGGGACGCGGGCATTCAGGTCGCCCTGGATGATTTTGGAACGGGGTATTCGTCCCTGGCCTATTTGCAAAAGCTCGACATTGACTTCATCAAGATTGACCAATCGTTTGTGCAGGGACTGGTGCCGGGCGGCACCGAGTTCATCTTGTGCAAGGCCATGGTGGTGATGGCCCACGCGCTGGGCTTGCGCGTGGTGGCCGAGGGAGTTGAAACCGCGCTGCAACGCGACTTGTTGATTGACGCAGGATGTGATTTCGCGCAAGGGTACTTTTTTTCGAGACCGCTGCCCGTGGGCCTCCTGGAAGACCTGCTGGCGACTCCGGGGCTGGCACAACAATGGATTCCGGCGGCTACACTTGAAGGCATGCAACTTCTAGTCATTGACGACCACCCTATCGTGCGCCAAGGCATGGTTGCGGCCCTGCGGCAGATTCATGCCGACGTAGAGATCCTGGAGGCCAGCGACGGGGCCCAAGGCTTAGAGTCTCTGGAGGCCAACCCACGCATCATGGCGGTGTTGATTGACCTGGAAATGCAGCCACTGGGCGGCATTCCCACGATCCGGCAAATGCGGCACATGCGCCCGAGCATGCCAATTTTGGTGGTCGCCGGGTCCGAGGAATGCGAAGACGTTCATTCGGCACTCGAAGCGGGGGCCAATGGCTACTGCCCCAAGTCTGCGGGGCTGCGCACCATGCGCCACGCCCTGAGCCAGGTACTGGAAGGCCTGACCTATATTCCCCACTTCGCGGTCCGTGGACCCGATGCCGCGCCCATGGAGAAAAAGGCAGGGGCCGACACCTCGTTGGCGTAATTGCACTGGTCCACAAGGCCAGCCACCAGCCCGGCAGGCGTCACCACGGCGATGCCAACAGTGCCGCATTGCCCCCGGCTGCCGTGGTGTTCACGGTGACCGTTTGTTCAGCACAAAACCGGTATAGGTAATGCGGCCCGCCCGCTTTCGGGCCGGTGCCCGACAGCCCCTCGCCGCCAAAAGGCTGCACGCCGACGAACGCACCGATCATGTTGCGGTTGATGTACACATTGCCCACCTGCGCCTGCGCCGCCAGCGCCTGGGCGCGGCTATCGATGCGGGTCTGAATGCCCAGGGTCAAGCCATAACCCAGTGCGTTGATCTGCCGGATCACTGCCAGCGGGTCGCCCTCCCAGCGCACCACCTGGAGCACCGGACCAAAGATTTCATCCGACAACTGCGCAATCGCATCCACCTCGAACGCATGGGGCCCGATCAGGTGGGGGAGTGATGGCGAGTTGGCGTATTGCATGCTGCCCGTGGGCCACAGCACGGTGGCCTCGCTGCGCAGCCGGGCAATGTGCTGCTGAATGCGGCTGTAGGCTTCGCGGTCTATCACCGGCCCCACGTCCGTGCGCAGGTCGTCGGGGCTGCCCACATGCAATGCGGCGGCTGCGCCTTGCAGCATCTCAATCACCCGGTCGGCGATGGCGCTGTGCACAGCCAGCACGCGCAGCGCAGAGCAGCGCTGCCCCGCCGAGCGGAAGGCGCTCTGCACTACGGCGTCCACCACTTGCTCGGGCAACGCGCTGCTGTCTACCACCATGGCGTTGATACCCCCGGTTTCGGCAATGAGCGGGACGATAGGACCGTCTTTGGCCGCCAGGGCCCGCTGGATGTGCTTGGCCACCCCCGTGGAGCCGGTAAACACCACACCCGCCACCCCCGGCAGGGCCACCAGCGCCGCGCCTACGGTGTGCCCCGGCCCGTGAAAGAGTTGCAGCGCGTCAGGCGGCACGCCTGCTGCCACCAGCAGGCCAATGGCGGCCTGCGCCACGGCCGGGGTTTGCTCTGCTGGCTTGGCCAGCACGGTGTTGCCTGTAGCCAGTGCCGCTGCCACCTGGCCGATGAAGATAGCCAAGGGAAAGTTCCACGGGCTGATGCAAACCCACAAGCCGCGCCCGCTCAGGTGCAGGGTGTTGGTTTCTCCTGTGACGCCATAGGCATCCCGCCCACGCACACCTGCCCACGACCCATCGGCCACGACAGGGTTGCCATGCACCTGCGGGCACGGCATGGGCTGCATGATGCGCTGGGCTTGGTCTGCGTAGTAGCGCAAAAAGTCGATGGCCTCGCGCACTTCGCTGACTGCATCGCCCCAGGTTTTGAAAGCCTCTTTCACCAGCAGGGCCGCAAACTGCGGCATGGCCGCCTGTAGCGCGTCCGCTGCGCGGCGCAGCGTGGCAGCGCGCGCTTCGACGGGCACCCGGCTCCATTGTTGGTAGCAGGCGGCGCTGGCGGCATAGGATTGCGCCAGCGTACCCAAGTCAGACTGTGGCACCTCTGGCACGGGGGTGGTTTGCCAAGCGGCCATCAAGGGTTCACGCATCGACGCCACACTCAGATCCAGGCCGGCGCTATTGAGGCGGCTGGCAGGGTGCTGGCCAAACAGGTGGGCGGGCAGCGGGAGGCTGGGTTGCGGATCCAGTCGCAAGGGCGATAGCAGCAGGTCGGTCAAGCCCACGGATTCGTCGGCAAGCTGGTGCACAAAGCTGGAGTTGGCCCCGTTTTCCAGTAAGCGGCGCACCAAATAGGCCAGCAAGTCCTGGTGTGCACCCACCGGGGCATAGACGCGGCAGGCGAGCAAGGGGTTTTTGAGCACCTCGCGGAAGATCCCCTCTCCCATGCCGTGCAAGCGTTGTAACTCGAAGGGGGCACCGCTCTGGGCGGCGAGTTGCAAGACGGCCGCAATGGTGCCTGCGTTGTGGCCCGCAAACTGCGGATACACCGCATCGGGTGCAGCCAATAGCGTGCGCGCGCACGCCAAGTACGACACATCGGTATGGTGCTTGTGGGTGAACACCGGGTAGTGCGGCAGACCCATCTCTTGGGCGCGCTTGATTTCGGCGTCCCAGTAGGCGCCCTTGACCAGGCGGCACATGAGCCGGACGCGGTATTTGCGCGCCAGCCCAATGACATGCTCCACAAGATCCAGCGCGCGCGTCTGGTAAGCCTGCATGGCAAGGCCCAAACCCGTCCATTGCGGGTAGTGGCGCGCCACCTTGGCGATCAGGGCCTCCACGACGTCCAGCGACAGCTCCAAGCGGTCTACCTCTTCGGCATCCACCGTGAGGTTGATGTTGGCCCGGGCGGCGGCCTCACACAAGGTCCAGACACGGGGCACCAGTACATCGAGCACCGCCTGGCGGTGCGCGTCCTCATAGCGCGGGTACAGAGCGCTGAGCTTGATGGAGATGCCATCGTTGTCTGCCAAGGCTGCGGTGGTACTGGCGCGCGTAGCAAGGGTGGCTAGGGCGTCCGCGTAGCTCTGGAGGTAGCGCAGTGCATCTGTGTCCGTGCGCGCACCCTCGCCCAGCATGTCGTAGCTAAACCGCAAGTGGCCGCTGGCGTGTGCGCGGGCCGTCTGCGCCTCGGAGAGGGCCTGGCCTATCGTTTGGCCCAGTACAAACTGGCGGCCCAGCAGTTGCACTGCCCGCACGGTGGCTGCCACGACCGTGCGGGCCCCCAGTGTTGCCAACATTCCCGGCGCACTTTCGGGCTCGGGGAACAGGTGTTTGGAGAGCGCAATGGCCGTGCTGGAGAGGCGGGCAAGCACCTTGTCGCTGTGCGCATCGAAATCGGCGCGCCCCAGTTGGTCGGCAGTGAGCGCCATCGCCGTTTCGGCATCGGGTACGCGCAGCAGGGCCTCAGCCAGGCGCATCAAGGCCAGGCCTTCGGCGCTGGAGATGGGGTATTCCTTGAGCAGGCTCTCCATCGCCCAAAAGGGCGGCGGGTTGTCACGCACCGCCTGCACCCATGGCGCAGCGGCGCGGGCGGCGGCGGCCCAATGCAAGCCGTCCTGCAGCACAGACAGCGCGCGTGCGGCGACCTGGGCTTCGTCCCGGTAGGGAAGGGGCAAGCGGTCGCGGGTCAAGGGGAATGCAGTAGGACGCATGGCGGCTTCTTTCTTTTGGTCAGTACGCTGCTATTTTTTCGAATCTTTGCTAGATTTTTTCTCTGAATATCCGATACGTAGTAGTGAATTGCTCTATGGGCGGATTACCGGACGATAGGCAAACAAAATTCATGCAAAACAATTTCATACAATTATTAATTGTGATTATTTTAATTTAAACATAAAATTGATGTACCCAAGTTGATGTATGGCGGTCGCAGATGGACACTTTCACAGCACAGGAACATGGGCGCACTGGCAGCGCGGCCACGCTGCGCATAGCGGCCGCCCGACCAACAGTCGCAGGCCGTGGCTATGATTCCTTTAAATACAGCCGATTGATTAAGAGGTCAGCATGAGCATTACCACGTTGGACGGCAAAGCCGAATCAGGATCGTTTTTTCGCTACCACGGCTGGATGGCACCGGGCATCCGGCTGTTTCGGCGGCTGAGCTTCAACGCCAAGTCCACCTGCATTGCAGTGGCCTTCTTGATCCCCATTACGTTGCTTTTGACCAACCTGTGGAGCACCACCCATGCCGATATTGTGCTCACCGAGCACGAGCTCACAGGCCTGCACTATTCGCGGCAACTGCATGAAGTCGTACAGCACGCGCAGCAGCGCCGGTTGGTAAGCATTCAGCAAGCGGGCGATATCGCGACAAGCCAGCAAGCAGTGGCAAAGGCGTTTGCGGCACTGCAATCCATCGACAAGGCGTGGGGGGCCTCACTGCATGAGAGCGACACCTTTAGGGCGTTGGAAAAGGCCCACGCAGACCTGCTGCGTCAGCCCGTGGGGGGCAGCCAGGACGCTACCTTCGAGCTTCACACCGCGTACATAGAGTCTCTGTTGCGGCTGGGTGAGGAGGTCGCCGAGCAATCGGGCCTGACCTTGGACCCCGAGTCGGAAACCTTCAATTTGATGAATTACGCGGTGCTGTATGGTCCGCGCCAGATGGAAAACGTGTCGGAGCTGACCGCACTGGGCTGGGCTGCACTGCATGCAGGCGCAAAGACCGAGTTCTTGAGTGACAACATTAACCAGGCGGTGGGCATTCTGCGGTTCATCGACAACATTGTGGAGAGCGCCTACATTCGCGCCACCGGCGGCACGGCCGAGGCAGACGCCAAATTTGGCATGAAGGCGAATGACGATGCCTACGACGCACTGCAAGAAGCCAGCAAAGCCCAGTTGCTGACTGACAAGGTGGAAGGCTCGCCAGACGCCTACTTGGCGCTGGGCACTGCATCATTGCATGCAGAGCGACAACTCAATGACAAACTGCTTCAACAGTTGGAGTTGCGCCTCAACGAGCGCATTGAACGCCTGCATGCGGAGTTCTGGGGCCGCTTCGCCATGGCCTTGGTGTTTGTGGCGCTGGCCTTTTATCTTTTGTATGCGTTTTTCAAGGTCATGGTGGGCGGGCTGCATACGGTCAGCCACCATTTGACCCAGATTGCCCAAGGAACCTTGGCGGCCGCACCCATGCCCTGGGGACGGGATGAGGCGGCGAAACTCATGCTGACCCTGCGCACCATGGAGGGGAGCTTGCGCAGCATTGTGGGCAACACCCTCAACAGCGCGGCCAATGTGAATACCGCGAGCGAAGAAATCGCCTCAGCATCGCAAGACTTGGCGCGCCGCACCGAAGCCAGCGCCGCCTCGCTCGAACAAACGGCAGCCACCATGACCCAGATTTCCGAGTCGGTTCAACGCACGTCAGACACGGTGGCAGGGGCGGCAGATATTGTTCGCTCCAATGCGCAGTCAGCCAAACGCGGCGGCGAGGTGATCTCGGAGGTGGTGCGCAACATGCAAGCCATCAACCAAGCTTCGACCAAGATTGCCGACATCATTGGGGTGATTGACGGCATCGCATTCCAGACCAACATCTTGGCGCTGAACGCGGCGGTGGAGGCCGCTCGGGCCGGCGAGCAGGGGCGCGGGTTTGCGGTGGTCGCCAGCGAGGTGCGTTCGCTGGCGGGGCGCAGTGCGGCAGCGGCCAAAGAAATCAAAACCCTGATCACGGCCACCATCGAGCAAGTGGAGCGCGGCGCGGACGTGGTCAGCGATGCGGGCAGCGCCATTCGGGACATTGTGGGCAACGCAGAGCGCATCAACACCTTGATGACCGAGATTGCCAGCGCCGCCCACGAGCAATCGCTGGGGATCCATCAGGTAGGTGCCGCCGTACATGACCTAGACCAAAACACCCAGCAAAACGTGGCACTGGTGGAAGAAACCGCTGCCGCTGCCCATGCGCTGTCCGACCAGGCAGCACGTTTGGTGCAAGACGTGTCCTTTTTTCAACTTCGCTAGGCAAACCCGTGAGCGACACCCACCCGCTAGACCGTATTGATCTGCGCATTTTGGGCTGCTTGCAGTCGGATGGGCGCATCTCCAACTTGAAACTGGCAGAGGAAGTGGGGCTGTCGCCCACGGCAGTGCTGTCACGGGTACAAAAGCTGAGCAAGGAAGGCTACATCCTGGGCTACGAGGCGCGGCTCAACCCGCTCAAGCTCAGTGCCGGCATGCTGGTGTTTGTCGAGGTGTCGCTGGATCGCACCACCCCGCATGTGTTTGACTCGTTCAAAGCGGCTGTGCAGGTGTACCCCGAAATCATGGAGTGCCACATGGTGGCCGGCGGGTTTGACTACCTGCTCAAAACCCGCGTGGCAGACATGGGCGCGTACCGGTCGTTCGCCGGAACCGTGCTGTGGCAGTTACCGGGCGTGCGCGAAACACGCACCTATGCGGTGATGGAAGAGGTCAAAAACAGCACCCATTTGAAGTTATAGGCGTGAGGGAGTCGGCCTCTTGGCCCTGGCACCAAAGATGGAGCTGCCCACGCGAACCATGGTGCTGCCGCTGGCGATGGCAGCTTCCAGATCGCCGCTCATACCCATGGAGGCGGTGTCCACGGGCAAGCCCGTGGCCCGCAACGCATCCAAGATGGCGCATGCTTTGGCAAACACGGCACCTGCCGACTGGGCATCGTCGGTGGGCTCGGGGATACACATAATGCCGCGCAACCGCAAACGGGGAAGCGCCGCCACCGCGTGCGCCAGAGCGGGCACGGCGTCAGGCGGAACCCCCGACTTGGTCGCCCCGCCGTCCACATTGACTTGGATGCACACCTGCAAGGCGGGCAGGCCCGTCGGGCGTTGGTCGTTCAGCCTTTGGGCAATTTTCAGTCGGTCTACCGTGTGCGCCCAGTCAAAGTGCTCTGCCACCCAGCGGGTTTTGTTGCTCTGAATGGGGCCAATGCAGTGCCACTCCACGGGCAGGTGGGCCAGTGCGGCCATTTTGTCGAGCGCTTCCTGGATGTAGTTTTCGCCAAAGGCACGCTGCCCTGCATCCACCGCCTGCGCTATAGCCTGCGGGCCGTAGGTCTTGGACACAGCCAGCAATGTCACGCTGTCTGCCGGTCGTCCGGCCACGGTGCACGCCTGTGCCATCCGCTGCCGAACGGCCTGTAGGTTGTCGCCAATCATCGTCATAATTCGTCGAGCGTAACAAAACCCGTCACTCCCCTAGAGAGGAATCCGTGGACATCACCCAGTTGCTGGCTTTCAGCGTCAAAAACAAAGCGTCGGACCTGCATCTCTCGGCGGGCTTGCCGCCCATGATCCGTGTCCATGGGGATGTGCGCCGGATTAACGTGGACCCGTTGGACCACAAGCAGGTGCATGCCATGGTGTACGACATCATGAATGACACCCAGCGCAAAATTTATGAAGAGTTTTTGGAGATCGACTTTTCGTTTGAGATTGATGGTCTGGCGCGCTTTCGGGTCAACGCCTTTAACCACCAGCGGGGCGCGGGCGCGGTGTTTCGGACCATTCCGAGCAAAATTCTCACCCTGGAGCAGCTCAACGCACCCCGCATTTTTGCCGACCTGGCCCTCAAGCCGCGCGGCTTGGTGTTAGTGACCGGGCCTACCGGTTCGGGCAAATCGACCACGCTGGCGGCGATGGTGAACTTTCTCAATGAGACGGAGTTCGGCCACATCTTGACGGTGGAAGACCCGATTGAATTCGTGCACGAATCCAAAAAGTGCCTGGTCAACCAGCGCGAGGTGGGGCCCCATACCATGAGCTTTGCGGCCGCGCTCAAGTCCGCATTGCGGGAAGACCCCGACGCCATTTTGGTGGGAGAGATGCGGGACCTGGAAACCATTCGGCTGGCCATGACGGCGGCAGAAACCGGGCACTTGGTGTTTGGCACCTTGCACACCAGCAGCGCTGCCAAAACCATTGACCGGATCATTGACGTCTTTCCTGCCGAGGAAAAAGAGATGGTGCGCGCCATGCTGTCCGAGTCGCTGCAGGCAGTCATCTCCCAGACCCTGTGCAAAACCAAAGACGGGCTGGGCCGTGTGGCAGCGCACGAAATCATGTTGGGAACCAGCGCCATACGCAACCTGATCCGGGAAGCCAAAGTGGCCCAAATGTATTCGGCGATCCAAACCGGCAACAGTGTTGGCATGCAAACCCTGGATCAAAACCTCATCGATCTGGTCAAACGCAACGTGATCAGCCCTAGCGAGGCGCGGGCCAAGGCCAAGATTCCCGACAACTTCCCCGGCTAGTTGCCAAACGGTGTGCGTGCCCCACAACGCGGTGCCTTGCGCACGCACCCAAATCAAGAAAGGTAGGTGCTCTGATGGAGCGTGATCAGGCCACAAAATTCATCAACGACCTCCTCAAGCTCATGGTGAGCCGCAACGGCAGCGACTTGTTCATCACCGCAGAGTTTCCACCTGCCATCAAAGTGGACGGCAAGGTGACCAAGGTGTCGCCGCAACCCCTGAACGCGGTGCACACCATGGCGCTGGCACGCTCCATCATGAACGACAAACAAGTGGCGGAGTTTGAGCGCACCAAAGAGAGCAACTTCGCCATTGCGCCCGCGTCGGTGGGGCGTTTTCGTGTGAACGCCTTCATGCAGCAAGGCAAAGTCGGCATGGTGTTGCGGGTGATACCCCAGACCCTTCCAACGATTGACGGCCTGGGCGTTCCACAAGTGCTCAAAGAGATCGTGATGTCCAAGCGCGGCTTGTGCATTCTGGTCGGGGCGACGGGATCTGGAAAGTCCACCACCTTGGCAGCCATGGTGGACTGGCGCAATGAGAGTTCATTTGGCCACATCATCACCATTGAAGACCCGGTCGAGTTCGTACACGCGCACAAAAACTGCGTGATTACCCAACGTGAGGTCGGGCTGGACACGGACAGTTGGGAAGTCGCGCTCAAGAACACATTGCGGCAAGCGCCTGATGTGATTTTGATGGGGGAAATTCGGGACCGCGAGACCATGGAGCATGCCATGGCGTTCTCGGAAACGGGGCATTTGTGCCTGGCCACCTTGCACGCCAACAGCGCCAACCAGGCACTCGACCGGGTGATCAACTTTTTCCCGGAAGAGCGTCGCGGTCAATTGCTGATGGACCTTTCACTCAACCTGCGCGCCATGGTGTCTCAGCGCCTGATTCCACGCGAGGATGGTAAAGGACGCATCGCTGCGGTGGAGGTGCTGCTGAACTCGCCCCTGATCTCTGACCTGATCTTCAAGGGCGAGGTGTCCGAGATCAAGGAAATCATGAAGAAAAGCCGCCAAGCGGGCATGCAGACGTTTGACCAAGCCCTCTTCGATTTGTACGAGGGACACCGTATCTCTTACGAAGACGCCCTGCGCAACGCCGACTCGCTGAACGACTTGCGGCTGCAAATCAAACTCAACAGCCACCGGGACAAGTCCAACGACTTGTCCGCTGGCACCGAAAACTTCGCCATCATGTAAGGAAACCTGCAATTCATGTCCAGCATCGCACACAAAACCTACGAACCCTCGCCTGTTTACTCCGTCGCCTTTTTGGGTTTAGGCGTGATGGGATATTGCATGGCCGGACACTTGGCCCGTGCGGGTCACCAAGTCAGCGTGTTTAACCGTACCGCTGCCAAGGCAGTGACCTGGTTGGATGAGTTTGGCGGATCGCCCAGCCGCTTGGGGAGCCATGCCATTGCAGCGTCGCCACGCGAGGCCGCCCACAACGCGGACATCGTGTTTTGCTGTGTGGGCAATGATGCGGATGTGCGCAGCGTCGTGTTGGGGGAATCTGGTGCCTTTGCCGGCATGAAGCCGGGGGCCATTTTCGTGGACCATACGACCACCTCTGCCGACCTCGCGCGCGAACTGAGCGTACTGGCACACGCCCGGGGATTGCAGTTTGTGGACGCCCCGGTGTCCGGCGGACAAGCAGGTGCCCAGAATGGGTTGCTAACCGTCATGTGTGGCGCTGACAACGATGCCTTTGAGTCGATCAAGCCCGTGGCGCTGTCTTTTGCGCGTGCCGTGACCTTGCTGGGTGGCGCAGGGAGCGGGCAACTCGCCAAAATGGTGAACCAGATTTGTATCGCGGGCCTGGTACAGGGCTTGTCGGAGGCCATCGCATTTGGCCAGAAGTCTGGGCTGGACATGCTCCAGGTGCTGGAGGTGATTGGCAAAGGTGCGGCACAAAGCTGGCAAATGGACAACCGTGGAAAGACCATGGTGGCCGACCAGTTTGACTTTGGCTTCGCCGTGGACTGGATGCGCAAGGACTTGGGGTTGGTGCTGGATGAGGCCAAACGCAACGGCGCCCGTCTGCCCATTACCGCACTCGTTGACCAGTTTTACGCCGATGTACAGGCCATGGGCGGCGCCCGTTGGGACACCAGCAGCCTGATCAAACGCCTGAAGTAAAAGCGCGGTGCGCGATGCCCGCCCCCGGTGCCCTGGGGCGGGACCAGCGCAACCTTAGCGCTTGGGCGCGCCTGCAGCAGGTTGCTGCGGCATGTAGCGGGCAAGCTCTTCTTCGGAGATGATTTCGAGCACACGCACCACGCGCTGCACGCCGCTGATGGCGCTAATCACTTCGGTGGCGCGCTTGGCCTCTCGGGCAGTGACACGACCCATCACATACACGGTGCCACGCTCTGTCGTTAACTTGAACGCACTGGCAAGCAGGTCACGCGCATCTACCAACGCCGCTTTGGCGCGGCCTGTAACAATAGCGTCGGACGAGCGCTGGGTCAGGGTAGAGTTGCCCAGCACCGCCAACTCGTTGACGATGCTGCGCACGTTGTCCACCTGGGACACGATTTTTTCCACCAACTGCTTGTCTTGCACAGTGGGCACTTCACCGGTGAGAAGAACCTGGCGGTTGTAGCTGGTGATGTTGACGTGAACCCGTTCACCCAAGTTCTCGCGAATGCGGCTGGCAGACCGCAGCTCTATGCCTTCGTCTTCAATTACGCTGCCGGAGGTGCGCCGGTCTGTGGCGAGCACGCCTGTGCCAAGCATGGCACCGCCCATGACAAGGGGCAGACAAGCGCTCAGGCTGCTGGCGAGTACGAGGACGAGAGAAATACGTTGCAATAGTGGATTCATGGTTGAACTTCTTGGTCACCCAGGAGTTGGGCATCTACGGCATCACACAGGCAATGAAGCGCCAAAATGTGGACTTCTTGAATGCGCGCGGTTCGGTCGTGGGGCACGCAAATGTGGACATCGGTGTCGCGAAGGGCGGAAGCCATTTTCCCGCCCCCTCTGCCGGTCAATCCCACGACCACCATTTCGCGCTCGTGCGCTGCTTCAATGGCGGCCAATACATTGGCCGAGTTCCCGCTGGTAGACAGCGCAAGCAGTACATCGCCAGGCACGCCCAGCGCGCGCACTTGCCGCGAAAAAATGGCGTTGTAATGGTAGTGATTGGCAATGGCAGTGATGATCGAGGTGTCCGTTGTGAGCGCAATGGCGCCCAGTTCAGGGCGTTCCCGCTCAAACCGGCCCACAAATTCGGCGGCGAAGTGCTGTGCATCAGCGGCAGATCCGCCGTTGCCGCAGGCCAGTACCTTGCCGCCACTGGTAACGCAGGCCAGTATGGCTTGAACGGCGTCTGCAATCGGCTTACTCAAACTTTGCGCAGATTGGTACTTCAAGTCTGCGCTGTCGATGAAGTGTTGTTGAATACGTTGTTCCAGCATGGGCGGCATGATACCGTGGCAGACCATTCTCCCAGCGTGGGCGGGGCAAAGCAGCCGCTTTCAGGATGCGTCAAAGGCGGCAGGTATCCACTCGATAGCGTCGCCCTCGATCCACACCACGTCAAACCGGCAGGCAGGCGTGGTGCGCAGGGACAAAAGGTAATGCCGGGCCGCAAAGACAATGCGCCGCCGTTTGGCGTGTCCAATGCTGGCAGCGGCTCCGCCGTAGTCGGAGCGGCTGCGTTGACGCACTTCCACAAACACCAGCGTGCCTGCCGCATCGCGCAGAATCAGGTCGATCTCACCGCCGCCCCGTCCGGGCGTTCGATAATTGCGCACAATGCATTGCATCCCTCGTGCCTGCAAGTAACCCAAGGCCCGCTCCTCAGCGGCATCGCCAAGCTGCTTGGTTGTGCTGCGGGCGGTGCGTGATGGAAGTATGTCCATATGAATGCGTCTTTTTCTCCTGCCTTGCTCGCCGCAAAGGAGGCTGCCGGTGGGCAACATTATCCGCAAGGCTGCTTGTATGTCCTTGCCACGCCCATTGGCAATCTGGCAGACATCACGCTGCGTGCCCTGCACGTGTTGGCCATGGCCGATTGTGTGGCTTGCGAAGATACACGGCACACCCAACAGATGCTGCGCGCGTATGGAATAGACCGGGCAGGCGCGACTTTGTTGGCGCTGCATCAACACAACGAAGTGGAAGCGGCACACGCTGTCGTCGCACGGCTTCGCGAGGGACAGCGAGTGGCTTATGTGTCTGACGCGGGCACCCCCGGCATCAGCGACCCCGGTGCTCGCTTGGTTGCACAGGTTCGCACCCAAGGCTTTCGCGCCATTCCGCTGCCGGGGGCGAGCAGCGTTGCAGCAGCGATGTCGGTAGCGGGGGTGGATAGCGCGCACGCCGGACACGGCGGCTTTGTATTCAAGGGTTTTTTGTCGTCCAAGGCGACAGAGCGCGCAACCGAGATCGAGGCCATCAAAACGGCGCCCAACGCGGTGGTCTTGCTGGAGGCCCCCCACCGATTGGAGGCGCTTGCCCACGCACTGGCGTGTTTGGGCACACGGCTGGTCACCGTCGGTCGCGAGCTCACCAAGCAGTATGAGGAAGTGTGTACGGTGAATGCCGCAGACCTGGGCGCATGGGTGGCAGCCGATGCCAACCGTCTGCGGGGCGAGTTTGTGCTGGTGGTGCACCCTGGCGCGCCCGCCAGCGTTGGCGTTGATAACCGGATACTGGCGCTGCTATTGGAAGAGCTCCCCCTCAAGTCTGCCGTCAGGCTGGCTGCTGACATTACCGGGGAGGCGCGCAACGCGCTGTATACGCGCGCCCTGGCGTTGCAGCAAGAGCGCCAAGCATCTCGCTAGGGCCTAGTGGCACCCCAGGCCTGCACATATGCCGCAGCGCGCTCGCGCACCGTGGACGCATCTGCACCGGGGGCAAACAACTGACTGCCAATGCCAAAGCCCGTGGCTCCTGCGGCCACCCATGCGGCCAAGCTCTCGGGGGTCACGCCGCCGACTGGCCACACGTCGGTGCCTGCGGGGACCACTGACTTCAAGGCCTTCAGTCCTGCGGGCCCCAGGGACTCTGCGGGAAACAGTTTGAGTGCATGCGCTCCCGCAGCCAAGGCCGCAAACGCCTCCGTGGGCGTGGCTACCCCCGGTGCCACCAACATGCCACGGGCGACCGCGTGCCGGATCACCACCGGATCACAATTGGGCGACACCATAAGCCGACCGCCCGCTGCGTGCACGGCATCGACGTGGTCCGTGGTGAGCATGGTCCCGCCGCCCACCAATGCGTCGGGCGGCAAGCCCTGCACCAGCAGGGCGATGCACTCGATCGCACCCGGCCGATTAAGTGGAACCTCCAAGGTACGAAACCCGGATACATACAGCGCCTGACCTACCGCCAAGGCCTCTGCCGGTGCCAAGCCCCGCAGAATGGCGATCAAAGGCATGGTTCGCGCTTGGGCTAACAGCGGATGAAGTTCAAGTGTCATGACTGGCTCGATTGGTGGTAGATGTGTTGGACTGCGGCCAAGAACACCTCACGGGCATCCAAAACCTGAAAATGGCATCGCATATGCTGCGCGGCCTTTTGGTACAGCGCAGCAAGATAGGGGGAGCCAATCAACGCCAAGGAATGCTCCCCCGACGAGCCAGCCCCCAACACATCCTTCAACTCGGCCCCGATAAGTAGCCCACTAAGGTAGGAGGTGGTCGATGCCGCAGGCATGTCTTTGCTGACCACCCGGGCCCGGGCACTGAACAAGGTGTGGCTGAGCGCGTGCGCGCCTGCGGCATCTACGCCTTGCAAGAATGCGTCGTCGTCCCAGGCTGCGGAATCGGCCTGCGCAGCGGCAGCCAGCGTGCCTTGCTTGCGCAGCAAGTCAAACAATTCGCCCGTCATGTAGGTGCGCAACTGGAGCACCCGGCCCTCGTGCAATTGCACCCACTTGCTGTGTGTGCCCGGCAATACAAACCACCCCGAGGCGTGCCCTAGCGCCCACGCACCCAAAAGCTGCGTTTCTTCTCCGCGCATGACGTCGGGAACGCCTGCAGCATTTCTGATGCAGTAGCCCGGCAACAGCATGACGGGGGTCTGCAAACCCTGAGTGGGTACGTTCAGCGCATGCTCTGCCAAGGCGTACAAGGGAACCGTCGCATCCACATACGGCACCTCGTGCCACCCCAGCGCACTTCCCACCATGCCCGAGGCCACCACCATGGTGGGCGTCACCCCCAAGGCCGTTACCGCATCTTGCAATGACTGGGGAAATCGCCCTTTGCTGGCCAAAGCGCCTTGGTCATCGTTGTATTCAGACACACATGCGCCAGACGGCGTGAGTGCGTACGCTCGGCGGTGGGTGGTACCCCAATCCACACCGACAATGGTCGTTGAGATGTGCTGCGACATAGACATGCTGGAAGTGTAAAGCCCCTCTATTTAAACATATGATAATTAACATGCGAATTGGCGCATACTTGCGCGCATCATGAATCGCTTATCTGCTGCACCACCCGCTATTTACGGGGGGAAAAAACTGCATGGACAAGTCGTCCAGGAGTTGGGGCGTCGGGTCGTGGGCGGGCAGTACCCTGCCGGTAAGGTACTGCCTAACGAAGAACTGCTGTGCCAAGAATTGGCGGTGAGCCGCACCGCGCTGCGCGAGGCTGTCAAAGTGCTGGCTGCCAAGGGACTATTGGAATCGAGGCCGCGCGTAGGCACGCGCGTGCGACACAAGGAGCAGTGGAACCTATTGGATCCGGACATCCTGGCGTGGCACTGCGCAACGGGCGTAAATGCCGAGTTTTTACTGCACCTGATTGAGCTTCGGGACATCATCGAACCCTCGGCCGCCGCCTTGGCAGCGACCAGCCACACACCGACGCAGCTTGCTGCCATTGCTGACGCGCTGCATGCCATGGAGGCGGCCACCACCATCACCCATTGGGTGCAGGCCGACTTGGCATTCCACACGGCCATCCTGCAAGCCACCAACAACCCATTGCTGATGCCACTGGCAGCCATTATTGGCAGCGCCCTCGAAGCGTTGCTGGGCATTTCTGCACGCACCTCCGACAACTTCAAAGACGCGCTTCCAGACCACCACAAAGTGTTCGATGCCATCCGTTTGCGTGAGCCCCAAAATGCTTTGCACCGCATGGCTGTGCTGCTGTCTGATACCCGCAGCCTGATACAAGCCCACTGAGCGATTCCAACATTTTCTGCAAATTGGGACTTTATTTGTATGATGAATATATCTACAATGCGGGCATCTTTTGGATTGGAAGCCTATGAAGCCGGAAACACTTTCCCATTACGCGAGTTACCCCAGCCTGTCGGGCCGCAGCGTCTTTGTGACCGGCGGCAGTTCCGGCATTGGCGGGGATATCGTGATCGCATTCGCCCGCCAGGGTGCTCGCGTGGCGTTCACTGGCCGCAATGTGCAGGCGGCGCAACAGGTAATTGACGCAGCCCGTGCACTGGGCCCCGAACCCTTGTTTTTGCCCAGTGACGCGGCGGATGTGTCCGCTTTGCAGCACGCGATTGCCACCGCAGCCTCGCAGTTTGGAGACATTACGGTGCTGGTCAACAATGTAGCCAACGACCAGCGGCACGATTGGGCAGGTGTGACTCCAGAGGACTTTGACGCACGGGTATCGGTCAACCTGCGTCCCCACTTTTTTGCGGCGCAGGCTGTGGTGGAGGGCATGAAACGGGCGGGCGGCGGTGCCATCGTGAATTTGGGCTCCACCAGCTGGAAGATCAAGGGCAAGGGATACCCCATTTATGCCACCTGCAAGTCGGCGACGGTGGGGCTGACACGAAGTTTGGCCCGAGAGTTTGGGGAGTTCAACATCCGCGTGAACACCCTGACACCCGGCTGGATCATGACCGACAAGCAACTCTCCATGTGGGTGGACGAGGCGGGCGAACAGGCCATGCGGGATAACCACTGCCTGCCCGGAAGAATTTTGGGAGCCGATGTGGCCAACATGGCCCTGTTTTTGTCTGCTGCGGACAGCGCCATGGTGACTGCGCAAGACTTTGTGGTGGACGCGGGATGGACCTGATCGAGATGAACCCCACGCCCATATGGCCAGCCGAGTTGCAGCTTGGCGAGGGCCCCCTGTGGCACGCAGCCAGCCAACGCCTCTTTTTTGTGGATATCCTGGGCTGCGCGGTGCATGCATGGAGTCCGGCCACGCTGGAGCGACAAAGCTGGGCTATGCCTGAGCGTGTGGGCTGGTTAATACCCCGCCGGGATGGCGATGGCTTTATGGCCGGATTTCAAAGCGGGTTTGTGCGGCTATGGCTGGAGCCACATGTGCGGTGGGAGCCCGTTGCGCAACCGCACGCGGCCTACCCCAGCGTACGCATGAACGACGCGAAGGCCGACCTCCGTGGCAACCTGTGGGCCGGCTCCATGGACAACGATGAACCCAGCCTCCGGCGCGGGCAGTTGGTCCGGCTGGCGCCGGATTTGCAGTGGGAAGTGGCTGACAAAGATATCTTTATCGCCAACGGGCCGGTGATTGCACCCGACGGAACGTGGATGCTGCATACCGACAGCTACCTCAATACGATCTACCGCTATAGCTTGGACGACGCGGGCCGTCTGGGCCACAAATCCGTGTGGCGGGTTTTTTCCGACGCGGAAGGGACTCCCGATGGCATGACGATGGACCGGGATGGCAACCTATGGGTCGCCTTCTGGGGTGGCGCGTGCATCCGCCAGTTCACGCCCTCTGCAGAATGTTTGCAAACCTGCTCCATACCCGCTTTGCAGGTCACTAGCGTGTGCTTTGGCGGGGACGACTTGCGCACGCTCTTTGTGACAACGGCACGCACAGGCTTGAGCGATGCCATGTTGCAGCTCTACCCCTTGTCTGGCAGCGTCTTTTCGATGCCCAGCGCGGTGGGGGGCGTGTTGCCCATGGCCTTTGGCTAACGCGATTCCTCGCGTAGCTGGCGTCGGCTGTGCCGCGCGTTGCGCAACCAGCCGCGCCAGCCCCAGCGGGCCAGCAACAACAGACCACGTATCCATTCGTCAATCGCGTAGGCCATCCAAATGCCCGGAAGGCCGAACCACCGCCCGAGCCAAAACGACCCCACCCCCAACACGATGACCAAGGAGCCTACGCTAGAGACAGCTGGGTACATCGCATCCCCGGTAGCGCGCAAGGCACCGTTCAAAATCAGATTGAACACCCGCCCGGTCTCCAGCACCAAGGACAGCCACAGCAGCGTTTGCGCGGCGTCGATCACCGCCGCATCGTGGGTGAAGGCCTGCATCAGCCAAGGCGCGCTGAGTGCGGCCGCCAGTGCCAGCGAGCCGGATGCCAACAATCCGTTGCGCACGGCCTTGCGCACCAAGGTGTTGGCGGCCCGCAACTGGCCTGCCCCGATCAAGCGGCCCACCATGATTTCACAGGCCCAGCCAATGGCCATGCTGGTCAAGAGCACGTACCGCAGTAGCTGCAAGGTGTAGGAATGGGTCGCCAGCGCGGTCACGCCCAGGCGTGCCGTTGCGGCCAAGGACACCATGAATGCGCCACGGTAGGTTACCTCCACCGCTGCGCCGGGTAGGCCCACCCGAAGAACAGGCAGCAGGTCGCTCCAAGCGCAGGTCCACCAATCGCGCCAACCGGGCACCAAATGCAAACGCACCCTCCAGCACCATAGATGCATGGCCAGGCCGCAGGCGCGGCTGATCAACATGGCGATGGCATAGCCCTCTAGCCCCATACCGCCCCACGCGCCCCAGCCCCGCATCATCACAAGCGCCAACCCCAAGTGGATGGCATGCATGACCACCATGATGCGCAACGAGTCTTTGGCCATCAAATGCGCGCGCAAAACGGCGGCCATGCTCAGGTTGTAGACCTCCAACAGTAACGCTGGCACAAACCATTGCAAATACGGTGCAGCCAGCAGCGTCACAGACGGCGGGGCGTTGAGCCATTGCAGCGCCTGCCCGCCGCCCACCACCACGAGCACCGCAACCACTGCGCCTGTCCATGTGCCGCCCCCCAAAGCGAGCAGGGCTGCACGGCGGGCCGCTGCGTGTTGCCCGCCGCCAAGATACTGCGTGACCACGACCCCCAGGCCAATAGCCAACACCCGAAAGGCCACATTCAGGGTTTCCAGTATCTGGTTGACTAACCCGAAGGCACCCGCTGCAACGTCAGACTCCTGCGACGCGAGCCATAAGCCCCCCATCGCCACGGTCATGCCCAAGAGAAACTCACCCAGCAAGGGCCCGGCAATGGTGTTGAGGCGCATGGGCGCAGGCACGCCCCCATGCGCCGCTGAGTTGCCCAAACCGCTCAATGGGATTGACTCAGTCCGTACCCAAGAAGGCCCCACCCCATGCCGCAAGCTCCAACGCGCCTGCTGCCATGGTGGCCGCCTGCAGGCCACTTTCTTTCAGGAGCTGCATCGCCGCACAGCTTGCTGGCACCGGCCAGCGGACCGCTTCAGCGCTGAAGTTGAATACGCACAAAGTCGTCTCGCCTTCATGGCGGCGCACATACGCCAGAACCTGCGGGTGTGCCGGCAGCACCTCCAGGGTACCGGACACCAGGCTGGGGCGGCCTTTGCGCCAACGCAAAAGTTGGCGGTAAAAGTGCAGCAGCGATCCGGTATCGCGCAACTGCGCATCCACCGTCAGCCCACGGTGCGTCGTGGCCACTGGCAGCCACGGTCGGCTGGTGGAGGGTGCCGAGGAGAAGCCGAGATCAGCAGCACCTGCCGTCCAGGGCATGGGGGTGCGGCAACCGTCGCGGCCTTTGAATTCAGGCCACATGGTGATGCCGTAGGGGTCTTGCAAATCCTCAAAAGCTATGTCTGCTTCGGGCAAACCCAGTTCATCGCCCTGGTAGATGCAGGGGGAGCCGCGCAGGGACATTTGCAAGGCTGCGCCCAGGCGCAGCAGCGCAGGGGCGGCGGTGGGCGCGGTCGTACCCCACCGGGTGGCCACCCGAACCACGTCGTGGTTGGACAGCGCCCAGCATGGCCAGCCGCCGGGTGCCACATCTTCAAAGCGCTGCACAAAGCTGCGAAAGTGTGCAGCACTGTGCGCAGTACCCAGCAAATCAAAGCAGTAAGCCATGTGCAACTTGTCACCGCCACTGGTGTATTCGGCTACACGGGCCAAGCCATCATCATCCCCGATCTCGCCCACCATGGTGGTGTTGGGATACTCATCGAGTAAGGCGCGCAAGCGACGCAAGAACGCCAAGTTTTCGGGCTGGCTTTTGTCGTGCTGGTGCCATTGCCAGCCGTAAGGGTTGACGGCGTTGACCGCTGGGTCTTCGCCATCGGGGCGTCCGCGCGCGGGGTTGTCTCGCAACTGGGCGTCGTGGAAGTAAAAGTTGGCGGTGTCCAGGCGGTAGCCATCGACACCCAGCTCCAACCAGAACTTCACGGTTGCCAACAAGGCGTCCTGGACTTCGGGGTTGTGGAAGTTCAAATCCGGCTGGCTGGTCAGAAAGTTGTGCATGTAGTACTGGCAACGGCGGGTATCCCACTGCCACGCACTACCGCCAAAAATGGACAACCAGTTGTTGGGGGGCGTGCCGTCACTTTTGGCATCTGCCCAGATGTACCAATCAGCCTTGGGGTTGCTAAGGCTAGAGCGGCTTTCCACAAACCAGGGGTGCTGGTCAGAACTGTGCGACAGCACTTGGTCAATCATGACCTTCAAGCCCAGCGTGTGGGCGCGGTCCACAAGGGCTTTGAAATCCGCCACGGTGCCAAACATGGGGTCGACGTCACAGTAGTCGCTAACGTCGTAGCCGAAGTCCTTCATGGGGCTCTTGAAGAACGGGGACAACCAGATGCCGTCTGCGCCGAGGTCGGCCACGTAGTCGAGCTTGGCCGTAATGCCCGCCAGATCGCCGATGCCGTCTCCATTGCTGTCTGCGTAACTGCGGGGATAGATTTGATAGATCACGCCACCCCGCCACCAATTGTTGTTGGATGCCTTTGCCATAGTTGAGTTTTCCTTCAATAAAAACGGCGAACCTGCTTACGCAAATTCGCCTGTAGGTAATGCCTGCGGATTTATTTGACCGAGCCGGACAACAAGCCGCGCACAAAGAAGCGCTGCAAAGAGAAGAAGACCGCCACCGGCACCGCAATCGACACGAATGCACTGGCCGTCAGGATCTCCCAACTCTCGCCGCGTGATCCCAGCAAGTCATTGAGCTTGATGGTGAGTACCACCTGGTCCGGCGCCTTGCCCAAAAACACCAAGGCGATCAAAAAGTCATTCCACACCCATAGAAACTGGAAAATGGCAAAACTGGCCAACGCGGGCACCGACAAGGGCAGCACAATGCCCGTGAAGATCTGGAAGTGGGTGGCCCCATCCATGCGCGCGCTCTCGATGATGTCCCTGGGCAGTGAGGCGATGTAGTTGCGCAGCAAGTAGATTGCCAAAGGCAGTCCAAACGCCGAGTGCGCCAGCCACACGCCCAGGTAGGTTTTTGACTCGGTCCCAAACGCCTCGCCCACCTGGTTGTACAGGCGCAGCAAGGGGATGAGCGACATCTGCAGCGGCACCACCAGCAGCCCCACGACCACAATGAACAGAAACTTCCGTCCAGGGAACTCCATCCAACTAAAGGCGTATGCGGCGAATGCGGCTATCAGGATAGGGATGAAGGTGGCGGGAATCGTTACCTTGAAGGTATTCAGAAATGCTTGTCCCACGCCTTCGCCTGCAATCACCTTTTCGTAGTTCTGTGTCATAAACACCGGGGGCGACTCTGCCACGTAAAACACGCGGACCCCACGGTCTTTGTCATAAGGCTGGCTGAGCTCCAAACGGTAACTGCCATCGGCCTGCACCGTCAGCGTTCCATCGGGCTTGCCGTCTTCTTCATCAAAGATCTGGCCATCTGCCACCTCAACCGCGGCACCCACCGCAAACTCATCAGGGTTGGACGACTTGAGCGAGAACTTCTTGATCAGGATGCCGCCGCCTTCTGGGAACAGGCGGCCACTGATGACATAGCGATCCCCCTCTTTCACCAGACTTTGGGCACCCGCAGTGCGACGCATGTCCGCACGCGTTTGGGTGGAGAGCGCGGTCCACCAACCACTGGACACCAACTGCGTTTTCTCGCGGAAGCTCGATACCAGCAGGCCGAATGTCGGCAACACCCACATGAGCACAATGACCAGCAAAAGTGCCTGCGCCATCAATGAAGGGAGTGAGAAATACTTTTTCATCGTTGAGCCTCCTCGGTACGGAAGCGACGGATGTTGAATGCCATGACCGGCACCACTGCAAACATCAACACCATCGCCAGCGTGGAGCTGCGACCGTAGTCACCACCACCACGGAACATCCAGTCATACATCAGGTTGCCCAGCACACTGGTGTCCCATTGGCCTCCGGTCATGGCCATCACGATGTCAAACACCTTCAATACTGTGATGGTGATGGTGGTCCAGACCACCAGAATAGTGGACATGACTTGGGGCACCATGATTTCGAAAAAAATCTGGATTTCACTGGCACCGTCAATGCGCGCGGCCTCAATCGTTTCATTGGGTACCCCGCGCAGTGCAGCGGACAGAATCACCATGGCAAAACCAGTCTGAATCCAGATAAGGATGGCCATGAGGAAAAAGTTATTCCAAAAGGGAATGGTGACCCATGCCTGTGGCTGCAAACCCATGCCCATGACGATGGCGTTCAAGATGCCGATTTGGTCTGCTTCGGGGCCACGGAAGTCGTACACAAACTTCCAAATCACACTGGCCCCCACAAAGCTGATGGCCATGGGCATGAACACCATGGATTTAGCGAATCCACCCCACCACACGCGGTCCGCCAGCACGGCGACGACCAGTCCGAACGCGGTAGCAGCCGCAGGAACCACCAGCAACCACATGAAGTTGTTGCGAATAGTCAGCAAAAAATTCTGGTCGACCAACACCCAGCGGAAGTTGGCGAGGCCGACAAATTGCTCGCCCGTGGCGTCGTAAAAGCTCAGGCGGAAGGTTTCAAACAGGGGGTAGACCAAATATGTACCCAACAACAGCAAGGCCGGCGCAATGAACAACCACGGACGGACCTTGGTCCGCACTGCGTTGCGGCCATTCGGGCTGCCCATAGGGAGCTGGGTAATTTTGTCCAACACGTAGTTGGAGCCGGCAAAGTACAGCAGGCAGAACGCAATGCTGACCAGGACAGCGAGTAGGGTCTGAAGGACGTGATCAGTCATGGGTGCCATGCTTTTGCGCGTTAAAGTTGACGTTGCCAAGGCCGGCAGCCAGTGCTGCCGGCCCAACGGCGCGCCGTTGAGGCGCACCGTCGGGGAAGCTACTTACTTGAGAGCATCCCAACTCTTCTGGATTTCGTCAGCCACCTCTTTGGCAGATGCGCCGCCCGAGTAGTTGACCATGCCCTTCCAGAAGCTACCTGCCCCCACTGCTCCGGGCATCAGGTCGGAGCCGTCAAAGCGGAAGGTGGTGGCGTTTTGCAGGATCTCGCCTTGCTTCTTCAGCGAAGCGGTCTTGTACTTGGCCAGGTCCACACCCTTGTGCGGTGTCAAGAAGCCGCCTTCAGCCATCCAGATTTCATGCGACTGAGGGTGTTGCAGGTACTCCATGAAGGCCCGTGCGCCCTTGCTGTCTTTGGTGATGGTCAGGATGGTGCCACCGCCCAATACAGGGTTGCCGAGCTTCTTGCTGCTGTATGAAGGGAAGTAGAAGAAGTCTGCTTCGTCCGCCTTCCCTTCGGGGAAGAAAGCAGGGATGAACGACGCTTGACGGTGCATGTAGCACTTGGGTGGGGAGCCGAACAGGCCCTTGGGGCTGTCCTTGAAGCTCACGGTGGCCACGGCCTTGGCGCCGCCATCCACGTAGGCGTCGTTCTTGGCAAACCAGCCATAGGCTTCGATCGCTTCGATCACGCGCTTGTCGTTGAACTTCATCTTGTTGCTGACCCAGTCGTCATACACCTCTGGAGGCTGGGTGCGCAACATCATGTCCTCCACCCAGTCGGTGGCGGGCCAGCCGGTTGCAGCATCAGAACCCAGACCAATACACCACGGCTTGCCGCCATCTGCTGCGATCTTTTTGGTCAAGGCTTGGAGTTCTTCCATGGACTTGGGCACTTTGTAGCCCTTTTCCTTGAAGTTCTCGGGGATGTACCAGACCAAGCTCTTGACGTTCACGTTGTAGAACATGCCATAGAACTCTTTCTTGCCGGCCTTATTGGCGTAGGTGCCCAGATCAGCCCACGAGCTGCCTGCTGCGTAGTTCTTTTTCACCCATTCTTGCGCCTTGGAGCCCAGTGGCTTCAAGCCGTCGATCGCTGCCATGTTGGCCGCCAGACCCGGTTGCGGGAACACAGAGATGTTGGAGGGCGAACCGGCCTTGATATCGATCACGATCTGCTGCTCGGAGCTTTGCGAGCAAGAATGCTTCACGGTAGCGCCGGTGGCTTTTTCAAAGTTCGCAATCACTTTCTTGAACATGCCTTCTTCGGCACCCGTCCAAGGGCAGGTGATGGTAATGACTTCACCCTTCAAATCTGGCCCTTTGTAATCCGCAGCCATTGCCGGAACGGCAAAGGCCCCTGCCACCAGAGCGCACGCTCCGGCAATCGTGGTTTTCTTCATCATCGTCTTCTCCTCGTGGTGCATTGCAGCCCATCCGCAACGCGTAAAAAAACTATGGAACTCAGTCGACGCGCTTTCCGTCGGCGTTGAACTTGTAGAGGTGCTCTGACGCAAAGCCCAGAGAAATCGCTGAGCCAGGCGAGAGTCCCAGGGTGCCGTCCATGCGTGCCGTGATGTCGCCAAACGCACCGGCGCTGACATAGGCAAAGGTTTCATTTCCCAGTTGCTCGGAATGCCTTAAGGTTCCCTGGATGGGTCCGCCGTCCGTCACTTTGAGATGCTCCGGGCGCAACCCTATCGTGGTCACGCCATGGCGGGCAGCCAACTCTCCGCCCAAAAAGTTCATTTGTGGGGAACCAATAAACCCAGCGACAAACAAGCTGGCGGGCTTGTTGTAGAGATCAAGCGGTTTGCCCACCTGCTCTACCCGACCTTTGTTGAGCACCACGATCTTGTCAGCCAACGTCATGGCTTCCACTTGGTCGTGCGTCACATAGACCATGGTGGCCCCCAGTCGGCGGTGTAAGGTAGCAAGCTCTACGCGCATCTTGGTACGCAAGGCCGCATCCAAATTAGACAGTGGCTCATCAAACAAAAACACCTTGGGGTCCCGCACAATGGCGCGACCAATGGCAACCCGTTGGCGCTGCCCACCGGACAGAGCTTTGGGTAGGCGGTCCAGATACTCGGTTAATTGCAGAATGTCGGCAGCTTCACGCACCCTGCGTTCAATCTCTGTTTTTGGCGTCTTCGCAATCTTCAAAGCGAAAGCCATGTTGTCAAACACGGTCTTGTGTGGGTACAGCGCATAACTCTGAAACACCATGGCAACGCCACGCTCCGAGGGCCCAAGGTCATTCACACGCGTTCCGCCGATATTTAAGTCGCCTGCGGAGATTTCTTCGAGACCGGCAACCATCCGTAGCAGCGTCGTTTTTCCGCATCCTGATGGACCGACAAAAACGGCAAATTCACCGGGCTCGATATCAAGATCGATGCCATGAATGACATCTGCCTTGCCATAGTTTTTGATGATTCCGCGCAGACGGACATCGGACTGACTCATAGACGTGCTCCTGACGTATAGCGTATCTAGCGTTTAGTGACTGACCAATCGCTCGAATGGTAATTTAATTACCTTCAGTTGATCTACGGGCAAACCCTAGTTTTTGGACAGTTTTGCAAATTTTCCATCATTTTCAAAAGCGATTTTGTACAAGGACAATTTTTCTCAATCTTGCATCCGTCTTTGAGACCCATTACGCAACTCAGTTACCTCACGATTACGGTTCCAGCGCGCGGTTGCACCCCCTAGCTGCGCGCGTGCGAGCAGCACACTCGCATCCATACGCAGCCTCACACGGCCCTACTACGAGCCGACTGAGTCCGGCGACGGCGCGATGCCCAGTCTACATGGGTAACCTTTTTTTGGCGATTTATGTCACTTCGATTGTTTTTGTCATATCGAACGCGAGGTACGCCTTGCGGTGCCACCCAAAGCCCCGACGCCCACTTCCCCGTGATACGAGGCGCAACACAATATGGAATGACGAGGGGTAGGCCAACGCAATAGCGGCACCGACGCCGCGCACGCACCGGCGCGGTAGTGCACAGAATGGCGCGTGCGCAGCGCCTCAGCCCAAGGGCGGGCGAAGGCCCGCTGCGCGCAACTTGTCTTTTTTGCTAGGCCTGCGTCCTTTGATGCCGCCGTTCGCTTGGTCCGCAGTGGTCGACTGCAGCGGCATAGTCACTTCGAATCCAGGCACGCATTCGCGCGAAACTTCCAAACGGTTTCTCTTCTCAATCAACGCGAAATGTGCGCTGTTGTCAGATGTGATGAAACTCGTGGACAAACCCGCTCGGCCAGCCCGCGCTGTTCGGCCAGCGCGGTGGACGTAATCCGCCGGGGATCGTGGCAAGTCATACGACACGACGACAGGAAGGTCGGCAATATCCAATCCACGCGCTGCAACATCCGTGGCCACAACCACGCGCACCACTTTTGTTTTGAAGTCGGACAGCACTTGGCTGCGTTTGCCCTGACTCAGGCGACCATGAAACGGCTCGGCGGCATAGCCCGCGCGTCGCAGTTTGTCAGCGATGATTTCTGCGGCATATTGGCTCGCGACGAACACCAGCACGCGGGACCAGGTTTCGTGGTGAATCAAGTGACATAACAACTGCGTGCGACGTGACGACTCCACCAAAATGGCGCGATGAACGATGTCCGGTTTGGGTTGACTCGCTGGGTCAAGCCCGATTTCTACGGGCTTGCATAACTCTGTACGGGCCAGTTGTTGAAACTCTGGATTGAATGTGGCAGAAAAGTACAAGCTTTGGTGCTTTGATAGCAAAAGGGCCTTGATTCGATGTACCTCGTCTGCAAAACCCTGGTCCATCAATCGGTCTGCCTCATCGAGGACCAAGCAACGCACGCCATCTAAACACAAGCCCCTACGATCCACAAGATCCAGTATCCGGCCCGGCGTAGCAACGACAATGTCGGTTCCACCGCGCAAGCCTATCAACTGGGGGTTGATAGACACGCCACCAAACACCACGGATACCTTTGCGGGTTTACCAAGGCCCAGGTTAACCTGGGACATTACTGCTCCCACCTGGATTGCCAAGTCGCGCGTAGGAACCAACACCAAAGCATAGGGCAGCCGCTTGGCTTGCACAGCTCTGAGCACCCAGCTATTCAAAAGCGCCAGCACAAAGGCCAGCGTTTTGCCGCTCCCGGTTGGTGCGCGTACCAAAACATCCCGCCCCTGCAAAATCGGCGGTATCGCCTCTAGTTGAACGGGCGTAGGACGGATATGCTGTAGACGCCCCAACGCAACAAGAACCAAAGGATGGAGGTCAAGTTGAGAAAAACTCACCTCGCATGGGACCGCTGGTGGCCCCTGCGTGCTCAAGCCGCCACCGCTCTTTTGGCTTGCGAGGGAGATTGAATAAACTGCCCATTTCGGTTGAGGCGTGTGGCCAGTGCATCTAAGTAACCCAACAGCCGCTCCGCTTGCAGCGGTTTTTGGTACAAAGTAACCCAATTGGGCAATCGTCCATCGTCATCGACCTCTTTGTGCGTGAGCGCGGTGAGAACAATTACTTCAATAGATTGATAGGCCGCTTCCTGAGACATGGCATTGATCAGGTGGTAGCCATCAAACGGGGACATCATGAGGTCGGTTACCACCAAATCCGGACGCTGTCTTTCTAGCTGGATAAGTGCTTGTGATGCATCACTGGCGACAGTCAGTGTGACCTGATGCCCACCCCGCGCCAAGAGTGCTTGGAAATAAGCCACCTGGACCGGATCATCCTCAGCCAACAGCACTCGCATGGGACGAGAGCCGACTTCATTTGGCGTACTGGTTCCACGGGATTGCACCAGTTTGTCAATCGCACTCCGGAAAATCCGCCTGTGCCCACCGGGTGTTACCCACGCCTCCAACTCTCCACTGATGACCATTTTCTGCACCGAAGTGGTCGATAAGCCCAGAATTCGGGCCGCTTGTTGTGTGGTCAAGACGTCGGTGCTATTAGTCATGTTTAGCCTGTTGTTAGAGTCCAGACTCGCCTCAGACACAACACGCGTCAGGGCCAGTGCGATAGATATATTTTATTCACTTCAAACCCCATAGAGCACATCACTTTTAGTTTTTGCATTTTATTTACAAATCTTTTTTTGTGAAATTCGCCAATTCAATGCAGGGAATTCGCCACTACTTAAAGTCCACAGATGTCGGCGTTAGCATTTTTTCCATTTCACCCCCCAAATCAGCCGGTACAGTGAGCGCAAATTCCGGTGCAGGATCATTAATCTCAATCGGTTTCTCTAGGCATTTCGCGAAGCCCGTCACGATCCGCTGTGGGAAATTGGGATTGAGGTGAAAGCCAGAAACAATCGTTTCCAATGGTTTACAAATTTGGTTCATTTTTTTGAAGTACCTAAAACGTTGCAAATGAAATATACCGAATTGGCCGTCGCTGTCAAGCTTACCCGGATTCTGAACGTAGCATGCAGTCGTCGCGCACATAACGTGGTCTACCCTGTAAACACCGCTTGCGGGCGGCTAGAACTGCTTCCTGCCGAAAGCGTGTCGCCCAAGCAGTTGTTTATCCGATCCGATCCGCTACCTAACGTCGTTACCCTCCGCCGTCCACACCAACATTTTCGGGAGATCCCGACCACTCACCCGCCGCCGAACTCTGGCAATAGGCTCTTGCGCGCTTTAAGCATTTTTTGCTTCATGCATCGCTTAGGGGGATAGAAAAGGTGAAGTGAAATGGCGCTGGGGCGATTCATCCGCGGAGTGCTCCGAGCTAGCATCCATTCCACAGGGAGGGACCACATGCAACCTCAATGCTTTTGGATGGTAGCGCTCGAAACTTTCGGCTTTTATGTCACCGGCGCTCGGGGCAAAACCTATGCGAATTTATTGATTCCACCGCGAATAGGTACTCTGCGCGAACCTTATACCTATGTACGTTAACGCATACGCTTCTGTACTATTCTGGGTGCCCCTTGCATCTGACCTTGTACATGCTTGCGTGTTGCAAGCACCTGTTTTGAATGTGCAGTCCCTGCGGGGATGGGTGTCGCTGGAACCATAACTGGGCCGCAATGGGAAGCATATCTGTGCCGATCAGGCAAGAAGGAGCTGTCTTTGGCCACCTTGAGGATATGGACCTTCTCCTTGACGGTCGGCGTGGACGCCTAGCAAGGCACAACCTTAATTGTTAAATCCCCCACTTTCGCGTGGAGGAACTCGCCAAGCTACGAGGCCAGGCCTTTACTCACGGAGGCCTCGACTTGGTCGCCTCGGAGAGCCCATTTATCGATTGAGCGTGTACACGGTCAGCACGCCGTTCAAGTAGCGCGAGCCGCTACGGTCTCATCTTTGAGACGTTAACGACCCATTAGCATCTAGTGTCCTGAAATCGAGTCACTATCCTCGGCTGAACTCAATCCTCTCAACATTCGACGATCTTGAAAATACTGCCCTTATCGCCGTCGGAGCAGAGAAACAACCCTGGCTCAACGCAGACGATGCCCGGCCTTCGTGCCCCGCGTGAAAGCTGGAAGGAAGTGACGAAGCTGCGAAAGATCGGATCCCAGAATGCTACCGTCCCGTCGAAATAGGTCAGGCCCAGCAATTCGTGTTGCTCATCGAACGCCATGGCGCACACCCCGACTTCGACGAAGTCCTTTTGTGTGGAATCACCCTTCCAGGGTAGGACGGCCATAGAGCAGAATCCGGACGTTCGATGCTTGCGATCTACATACTCAGGCTGACCCTCAAGGCTGAGCCGCCCTTCAGCGACGCTGCCGTTGTCGGCGCCCAGATACACACGGTCATGGTCGGCCGCCACCAACATTGAGGTAATTCGCATAGGCGACTGACTGACCCAAGAACAATTTGCCTCCCAGCGCAATGCTCCTTTTTCCAAGTGGTACACATAGCTTCGCGAAGACGCGTCCCGTGTGCCGGCGACCAGAAGCGAAGTGCCCGTGATCCAGGTGGCAGCGTTGATCTCGAGACCAAGCGGCAGCCCTTGCACCTTCTCACTCTTGAAATTGCCGGCAGTGTCTGACCAGAGAACCAGCCCAAGCTTGTTGGCATCGGGTGAGCCAAATGCCGCGAGGTATGCCCCTGCAGGTGACCACCGAGCTCCAAATACACGCGTCATGCCCGGCACTGTCTTGGCATTGGCCTCTATGGCGGTTTTTTGCCACGTAGCAGTTGCAGTCAAAACTTCGACGAGGTGTACGCTCTTGCTGAGAGGTTTCACGAACGCATGGCGGCTACCGCCAGGATGCGGCTCGAAGGTGTACATGCTCCCGGACAACGCGGCCGGCAATCTCGCCTCCGGGAGCAACTGATTCGCCGTGTATTTGGCGAGTGCTCTTGAGCCCGAAAGTACCGCCCGTACCACGTTTCCTGACTGGCCCAGAAGTCTTGGAGAATGGGAGGTGTCCATCGCCTCTTGTTCGATCCGGAAACCATCGAGCGGGCGGTCACGCAGCGACGCGTACAGCCAGGGCGTCTGCCGCTTGAGATCCGGGAATGAGGAGACGCGCGAGATCACAGCCTCCACAGTTGGCAGCACGCCACGACCGTACTGCTTCAATTCTTCTGTCAGCGACAGTGTGAAGCGGCTCGCCTTGTTATCCGGCATCCCAAATGATTTGGTCCCGTCAGCTGACGCGTAGATCACCACGCAATTGGAGATGTTTTCAAACGCCGTTCTGCGGGCCTTTTGCAACGACTCGCTTAGCCCAGGTACTTCCTCAGGAACTCGGCAGGCATCGATGATGACCACCTTCTGCGCAGGCGAAGTCGACATCTCGTCCAATACAGTAGACAGTGCCAGCAAGTTGCCGTTGCCCGTTAGACTTTTCTTGAGGTCGGCGGTCGCGACGCCGCGTCCACGCAGGATTTGCACGCCATCAATGTCAATGCCATGACCGCTGAAGTAAAAGACGATCGTGTCGTCGGCACTCTTCGCCTTCGCGAAGAACTTCTTGAGTTCTCCGTTCGGAACTAACGGTTGGAGTGCTTTGTCGACCCAAGACTTGCATTTAAAGCCCTTGCGAGACAGTACTTGGGAAAGGCTTTTGACGTCGCGCTTGCAGAAAGGCAGGTCGCGCTCAGGGTCGCCGTAATCGGAAACGCCGACGAGAAATGCCTGTTTGACGGGTCGAGTTGCGCCCATTTTGTCTTCTCCGTTATGGACGCCTTATATACGTCGTCCTCTCGCAAGTCAGCCTCGATGGTATCCGCAGCTTGGTCGCATCGGACGGCGACGCATGTTCAGTACCAAATTGGTTCGCTGGAATATATCGAACGATCCGAAATAATCACGATTGTGTAGAGCACGGCACCGGCGTAAACGAACTCCGGCAACGCATCGAGGACGTCGTGGTCTCGAAAGTACTTTATGTCGGCAAGACCCAGACGAGCCATCAGTCCAAGGGGCCTCATTTCCCCTTCGATCCTCGACCAGAGATCTGGAGACTCTCTCAGCTTGTATTCCTCTGCCATGTTTCTATCGATGGCTGCCACGAGCCGGTCGTGGTTCGCTTCGAAAACGAGGCGAAGCCGGTGTTGTGTTTCGCAAAATTTCTCGATGTGATCGATCGCCGTAAGCAGCAGTTGCCGCGCGGAAGGACTGTCCAGGCGCGCATCTAGGTCGCGGTATGCTTCGAAGAATTCGTTCGAGGACAGCAGGCGCTGCTCGGGCGCGCTTCGCCTTGCCACTGCACTACGACGAATCCATCGTGGCAGCACGCGCGCAATCCCTCCGACAGCTTCGCTGTTTGATTCAGGCCGCTTGCAAGCGTCGCTTAACTCCCGCAGTCCCCGTCTTACCCCTGCATAACGCATAAGGATGTTCTCCTCGTACTGAGTGGGAAGCTCCGGCAAAAAAGACTTGAAGATCTGCTCGCTCATCCCATGGAAAAGATGTCGACTTGGACGAGGTTGTTTCGGCGTAGTGTGATCGTCAACCAGGTTGCACAGGGTCTTCAATGCGTCGTCAGCGCATTTCTGAAGTTCCAGCTTCGCAGCTTTTGAAGCCTCGCGCACATCTATAAGTAGGTCGCTGTATTTCTGGAGATGCACTGCGACGGAGTTTCTGTGTTCCCTTGCGTCAGCGACGATCACGGCCTCGCGTTGCCCCTTCTCTGCGCGCCGCGCCACCTTCAGCGACCACAGTGAAATTCCGATAGGCACCACCACTCCAGCCAAGTTAAATAGTTCGTGTTCGGTCATTGAGCTTGTGCGTATGTCTCGCGATTCTTTATGCGCCAATTTTCACGGATCGATCCGCCTAGTGACCTCTCCATCACGGTTTAACATACAGCGGCAGTCGCTTCTACAACAGCCCAAACATCAGTCATTTACTTGTACGTGTGGGGGAGTCCATATAAGAAGTTACTTGATTTTGTTTTGCGATTGCCGCATTGCCTGTTCAAGGCAACCGTTTTCTTCTTCAGCTACGAGTTTTTGCATTGCGTCCAAACGAATAGTCTGCGCTGCTCTCCGACGGGCTTCAATTTTTTCCAGGGTCATTTCCCACTGCAAAACTGAATCGCCCCGGGTTTTGAGGAGGCTCCAACCTTTGAGAAGATGGATCCATGAGAAAGTCAACAAAGTTTTCCCCGGAAGTCCGCGAACGTGCTGTTCGCATGGTGCATGAGCATCGAGGTGAGTACACATCGTTGTG
>JARXAM010000049.1 GCA_029865845.1 Rhodoferax sp.
TTCGCGCCAGCGCATGGCAGCAACATCGCTGCGCGCCAAGTAGGCGTCGGGGTAGCCACCACGGCTCCACAAGGTAGTGGATGCTGTGCTGTAAGTCTGTGACGTCGCTTCCGTGCGCACTTCCGCCAAGCTCAGGGGCGCAAGCTCTAAAAACTCAATGCGCCCGGCCAGGGTTTCAGAGGCGTGTTGGTTATGCGTGGGGGCCGCCGACCCCAAAATCAAAAATCGAACGGGTGTACGTTGCGCATCGACCAGCGAGCGCAACATGCTGAACAGATCAGGCTTGAGCTGTACCTCGTCCAAAATGACCAAGTGGTCGGCCAAAGGCTCTAAAAATAGCTCCGGCTCTGTCAGCTTGGCTAAATCCGATGGGCGCTCCAAGTCCAGCATCAAAACCGCTGTACCAGAGGCTCCTAGGTCTGCCGCTAGCTGGCGTGCCAAGGAGGTTTTTCCGACTTGGCGTGGCCCAATCAAACCTACGACGGGGAAGGTTTGGAGGCTTTCAAGTAGCTGGGGGTACAGTGACCGCTGTAGATTCATGTTTGTATTTTGAAACTATTTCTTTCAAATTACAAACTTATTGCGGGGGGCGTGTGCCTCTGCCAAGCCACTCCACCAAGGTGGCGGACCCGATGCCGCCGGCACCGGCGATGGCGGCCAAGCCCCGTGCGCCGGGGCGGCCCAGGCGCTGCAAATCTGCCAACACGCGCACCAGCGCAATGGCACCAGACGCGCCAATGGGGTGCCCGCGTGCGATGCCGCCGCCGCAGCGGTTGATGGCATGCGGGTCCAGCCCCAAAGCTGCGCAATACGCCAGGCCTTGCACGGCAAAGGCGTCGTGCAGTTCGATCACCTCACAGGCGCTGGCGCGCTGCACATGGGCGCGTTGCAACACGGCCCGTGTGGCGGACTCGGCGGCCAGCAGGGGCATGGCCGGGTCGTGGCCCACGGAGGCGCTGGCTTGCCACCGGGCGGCAGGGCGTACGCCATACCGGTGGGCTGCTGCCTCGGTCATCAGCAGCACCAGGGCCGCGCCGTCGGCGCGGGTGGAAATGGCCAGGGTGCTGACGGCACAGTCCAGCGCGGGTATGGCCTGCGCTGGGGGCACACCCACCGCTTGCACCGGCAGCCGTGCGGCCGACGCAGGGCGCAGGGTGCGGGGGTAGGCATCCCCTGCCAGCCCGGCCACGGGCACGATTTCTGCGGCCAGCGTGTCGCGGTGCGCCACGGCCTGTGCGTGGCTGTGCAGGGCGTAGGCGTCTTGCTGCAACCGGCTGATGTGGTGGGCCGCTGCGTAGTCGGCGGCTGCTTGCAGCAAGTCGGGGTCCTGCGCGGGGTCGGGGGCGAACGCCGGACGCTCGTAGGGCATCGCGGGTTCGCCTGCCACCGTGGGGCGGTGCTGGCGAATGGGCGCACGGCTCCAGGCCTCTGCGCCCCCGGCCACCACCACGTCGGCCTGTCCGCTGGACAGCAAGCCGACCGCCATGGCAACGGCATCCAGCCCGGCGCAGCATTGGGTGTCTACCGACAATGCAGCGCAGCGCGCTGGCAGCCCCGCCGCCAGTGCCACCATGCGCGCCGGGTTGCCGCCTGCGCCCAAGGCGTTGCCCAGCACCACCGCGTCCACCGCGTCGGCAGGCAGACCGGCGCGTTGCAGCAACGCCTGCAACACAGGTGCCGCCAACTGGTGGGGGTGCAAGTCACGGAAGGCGCCGCCATGGGGGGCCACCGCGCTGCGGGCCCAGGCGGCGATCAGCGCAGCGGTGTCAGGCATGGCGTGGCCTCGTGGGGGTGCGCAGGCAGCGCGCGGCCCAGCGCGGGGTGGTCTGTTTTGCCGTTGGCGGTAAAGGCCCACGCACGGTGCACCCACAGGTGGCGAGGCACTTTGTAGGCCTCCAGCCGGGCGCGGCACCAGGCTTGCAGGGCATGCAAGTCCGGGCGCGGGGGCAGGTGCGTGTCCGTGTCCGTGTCCATGTGCCCGTGCGGGGTCGCCCATTGGAGAATGGCCACGATCTGCACGCCGCGCTGCGCATCGGGCAGGCCGTGTACGGAGGCGCGGGCCACGGCGGGGTGGGCTTCGAGCACGGCTTCCAGTTCCTCGGGGAACAGCTTTTTGGCCAGGGTCACCAGCATGCGGCTTTCGCGTCCGGCCACCCACAGGCGGCCCTGCGCGTCCAGGTGCCCCAGGTCACGCACACAGACCCACTCGCCATCGCGCAGCGCTGCGCTCGGGTCGTGGGCCGCGCCCACATAGTCCATGAACACCATGGGGCTGCGCACATAAATCAGGCCGTCCGGGCTGTTGGGGGTGGCCCCGCGCACCTCCAGCTCCACCGTGTCAAAGGGGCGGCCCACTACCGGGTCGGGCAGGTCGGGGTGGGACTCGGTCCAGGCGATAAAGCTGGTCTCAGAAGCCCCATAAAACTCGATGATGCGGGCCTTGGGAAACAGCGCCTGCAAGTCCAGCGTGCGGTGGCGCGGCCAGCGTGCCCCGCTGATCAGCACCAGGTGCACCTCGCGCACGGGGGGCAGGTGGCGGTGGGCGGCCCACTCCAGCATGAGCAGCAGTTGGCTGGGCACCGCGACCAGGCAGGGCGTGTGCCCATCGGCCAGTGTGGCCAGGGCGGCGGCAGCCGAAAACTGCTCTTGCACCACCACGCCCGCGCCCGTCCACAGGCCCAGCAGCATGCCAAACAGAAAGAGAGAATGCGAGTCCCGCCCCGGCGCAAGGATGCGGCTAGAGGCCGCCTCGCCAAAGGTGTTCAGGCACACCTCAAAGCTTTGTGTCCACGACTGGTGGTGCCGCCGGAAACCCTTGGGTAAGCCGCTGCTGCCCGAAGTAAACCCGGTGTAGAACGGGGTTTGCGGGGTGGGCGCACTGCTGTCGTGCGGGGTGTTGGGCAGGTAGGCGCGCACGGCATCCAGCACGCACGCTGGCCAGGCGGGGTCGCTCACGGCGGCGCAGCGGCCACTGGCAATGGTGCCCAAGAACGCCACCAAGCGTTGCGGCAGCGGCAGGCTGCTGTCTTGCAGCACCGTGGCGGGTGCGCGACGTCGGCTCAGGGCATCGGCGTGGGCCTGTACCTGCGGCGCCAGCGCGGCAAAGGTGAGGCTGCCAGCCTCGCTCTGGATGGCGAGGGCCGTTCCCCGCTCCGCAGCCCAGCGGGACAACCGGCTGTGCACCAGCGCGGGGGAGGGCGGCATCAGGCGCCTTGGCGGCCGAACTTCCAGTCGGGCAGGCCCCGCGCCACGGTGTGGCAGACCGCTGCGGCCAGCCCGCACTTGACCAGGTCACCCGGCACAAACACGGTGGTCGCCACCAGGGCTTGGGTCAGGCCCATGCCGGCGATTTGCATCAGGCCGACCACGCCGCAAGCATGGACCACCAGCAAGCCGCCCAGTGCCGACGCGGCAAAGGCGCTCAGGGCAATACGCCGGGGCGAACCGGTGGGCAAGGCCTGCATGACCAGCCCGGTGACCAAGGCGCCCAAGGGCCAGCCCAACAGGTAGCCCGCAGAAGGCGTCATAAAGACGCCCAAACCGCCGCGCCCACCGGAGAGCAAGGGCAGGCCGATGGCCACTGCCACCAAAAACAGCACCAGCGCGCGCACGCCCAAGCGCGGGCCCAGCAGGCAGCCTGCGACCATCACGCCCAGCGTTTGCAAGGTGATGGGCACGCCCAAGGGCAGGTCGATTTTGGGGATCAGGCCCAGCACCGCCATCAGGGCGGCAAACAGGGCGACGAGAGCGATGGAATGGTTACGTTGCATGGTGGGTGGCTTTCTTCTTATGGGTGAAAAAGAGGGGCGAAGGGCAGGCCCTACTCGCCCAAGCGGACGTCGAGTGTATCGGCCACGCGGCGCGCGGTTTGCAGCATGTGGATGGTCAGAGGTGCTAGCAGGCGCATGCCGCCGCCGCGTCCAGTGCGCAGGCGGTGCGAATCGTCCAGGCGCTTCCACACCACAAAGAAATGTTCGATAAAGCGCAGCATGAGCGCGAGCTGCAGGGCAAACCGGTCGGGTCGCACGCCGACATGTTGCAAGGGGGCCAACAGCCGCTCCAGCACGGCCTGCAGTTCACCGCTGCGGGTGGTGAGGGTGAGGGCGATGCTTAGGAGCGAAGCCCCGGCCATGCGCAGTACGCTGACCACGCCCACCATGGGCTGGCGCAAGAGGGCGTGAAATGCCAGCACCAGCACCGATGCAATGAGCAAGGCCCGCAGCAAGCCGCGACTGGGGGCCACGGCTTTGCCCAGCGACACCACGACGCCTGCGCATAGGCCGCAGGCCAGGCCCAGCGTGGTGGGTGAGTCAATCCAGAACATGCCGGTGCCCAAGACCACCAGCAGGCCCAGCTTCCAGCCGGCGGGCACGGCGTGCAGCCAGGTGCGGTGTTCGCTGTAGAGGCTGCCCATGGTTAGCGTGGGGTGGCCGCGTGGGCTGCTGTGCGTTTCGCAACATCCGCGCGGTATTGGTCGCACACATCATCCGCCGCGCCGTCGGCACGCACGCGGCCCCGGTCCAGCCAAATGACGCGGTCAAAGCCGCGCAAGTGCTCCAGTACATGGGTAGACACGATGATCTGTTGCGCAGCCTGGGCGATGTCTGCATGCAAGAGCGCCTGGCCCGGCAGGTCCAGGCTGGCAAAGGGCTCGTCCAGCAAAATGAGTGCGGGTTGGCACACCAAAATGGCCAGCCAGCACACATGCTGGCGCTGGCCCTGGCTGAGGCTGCTGATAGCGCGTTCGGCCCAGGCGTCCAGCCCGCGCGTGGCCAAAAAAGCGCGGGCTTGCGCAATGGCGTCGCGCCGGTGCAGGCCGGTGGCGGTCAGGCCCAGCGCCAGTTCTTCTTGCACGGTGGGGAAGACGATTTGGTCGTCCGGGTTCTGGAACATCATGCCCACCAGATTGGGGCGTTGTGCGTTGATGCGCGAGGCTGGCAACCCTTGCACGGTCACCGTGCCACTTTGCGGCGCATCCAGCCCACAGGCCATGCGAAACAGGCTGCTTTTGCCCGCGCCGTTGTCGCCAATGAGTCCGATGCGGCGCTCATTCAACTGCAGGCTCAGGCCGTCGAACACCGGGGTCGTGCCCCGCGCCAAAGTGGCGTTGGAGAGGGTGAGCAAAACGGGCGCCTCGTAGGTTTTTTGGGCGGCAGTAGGCCCACAAAAGCCTGCGACTATACCAACGCCCTGATGGTGCGCGGGTGGGTTCGCGGTTTAATACGCCGCTAGCCCCTGGAACTTGCGACACTGCCCATGAAGACCCCCACTCGCGTCAAACTCACCGACGTCGGCCCGCGCGACGGGCTGCAAAATGAACCGCAGGCGGTACCGGTGGCCATCAAGGTAGAGCTGGTGCACCGCTTGCAGGAGGCTGGCCTCAAGGACATTGAAGTCACCAGTTTTGTCAGCCCCAAATGGGTGCCCCAGATGGGCGACAACGCCGAGGTCATGGCCGGTATACAGCGCCGCCCCGGCGTGCGCTATGCGGTGCTCACCCCCAACCTGAAGGGCTACGAGGCAGCGGCACTTTGCCAGCCCGATGAGATCGTGGTGTTCGCGTCCGCCAGCGAAGCGTTTAGCCAAAAAAACATCAACTGCTCGATGGAGGAAAGCATCGCGCGTTTCCGCCCGGTGGCGCAGGCTGCCAAAGCCGCCGGGATTGCGGTGCGCGGTGCTATCTCGTGCGCAGTGGGGTGCCCCTATGAAGGTGCGGTTGCCCCTGCGCGCGTGGCGCAGGTGGCGCGCCTGATGCGCGACATCGGCGTGCAGCATGTGGGTGTGGCCGACACCATTGGCGTGGGCACGCCCGCGCAGGTGCAGCGGGCGCTGGAAGCCGCCTTGCAGGTGTACCCCATGGACCACGTCTCTGGGCATTTCCATGACACCTACGGCATGGCGCTGGCCAACACGCTGGCCTCGCTGGAGATGGGCATTTGGCAGTTTGACACCTCGGTGGCGGGCTTGGGGGGCTGCCCCTACGCCAAGGGGGCCACCGGCAATGTGGCAACCGAAGACGTGGTGTACATGCTGCACGGCATGGGCATAGAGACAGGCATAGACCTGGACAAGCTGCTGGACGCGGGCGTGTTTATCAGCGGGTTTTTGGGCCGCAAGCCGCAGTCGCGCGCGGCCAATGCCCTGCGGACCAAGAGGGCGGGATGATGCGCGCCGCTGTGCCGTCCCAAGCGGCTTGGGCATCCTGTAGAGGGCCGCTGCGCAGCATGCGCGCGGGTGATATTTGACAATGTGTGGAGCTGAATTGACTGAACTACCCGAAGGCGTGCAGCGCGTAGCTGCTGCACTGCAAGCCAACAACCATCCCCACAGCCCGGTCATGCTCGATGGTGCTGCGCGCACCGCGCAGCAGGCGGCTGAGGTGCTGGGCGTTGCCGTTGGACAAATTGCCAAGAGCATCATTTTTAAGCGTGTCGCAGACGATGCAGCGGTGCTGGTCGTGACCTCGGGGGACCGGCGCGTGGACGAGGCCAAGGTGGCTGCGCTGGTGGGGCCACTGGCCCGCGCCAATGCCGCGTTTGTGAAAGAGCGCACCGGCTTTTCCATCGGGGGCGTGAGCCCGGTGGCGCATGCCATGCCCGGCGTCACCCTGATTGACCGCGAGCTGTTTCGCTTTACCCAGGTGTGGGCCGCAGCGGGCCACCCGCACGGGGTGTTTGAACTGCACCCGCAAGACTTGGTGGCGCTGACCGGCGCGCCGGTGGCCGACGTGGTGGAAGCGCCCGAAGCCGAAAACGTGCTGGACACGCTGGCGCGCGAAAACGCCATTCGTGCGCTGGCGGCCCGCGCCCTGGCCGTGGCGTCCCTGACCGACAACCTGCCAAGCCCTTGTGTGAACGTGTGCCGCATGGATACCGGCAGTGGCCTGTGCGAAGGCTGCTTTCGCACGATCGAAGACATCCGCGAATGGGGCCGCAGCGATGACGCGGCCAAGAAGGTGATGTGGGGCCAAATCGCCGAGCGCCTGCACCAAACACACCCCGGCATGCTGGCCTGACCCTGCACCGCAGATCCACCCACTCCCCGGAGCCCGCATGAAGCACATCACGTTTTATCTGGATTTCATCTCCCCCTACGCTTACCTTGCGTTTCAGGAGTTGCCGACCGCCCTCATGGGCCTGAGCTACAGCGTGCGCTATAAGCCGGTGTTTTTGGGGGCTTTGCTCAAGCACCACGCAGTGCTGGGCCCGGCCGAGGTGCCACCCAAACGGGCCTGGATTTACCGCCATGTGCAGTGGTTGGCGCAGCGCCAGGGCGTGGAGCTGGCGTTCCCGGCCACGCATCCCTTTAACCCGCTGGGCTTGTTGCGGCTCGCCGTCGCCACCCAAGCCCAGGGGCTGCCCAACCGCTACGTGTGCGAGACGCTGTTCAAGCATGTGTGGACCGGTGGGGCAGACGCGGCGGACCCCACACGGCTACACGCGCTCACCACCCAGCTCGCGCCTGGCCGCGATCCCAGAGACGCCGCTGTAAAAGCCCAGCTCCAGGCGCACAGCGATGAGGCGATCGCGCTGGGCGTGTTTGGTGTGCCCAGCATGGAGGTGGACGGCAAGGTGTTTTGGGGGCTCGATGCCTTGCCCATGGTGCGGGCTTACCTCGAAGGTGACGTCTGGTTTGCTGACACACAAGCGGACACGCGTTGGAATGGGGTACAGGCGATCCCTTCGGGTATACCCGCGCGCACGGTGTGATTTGTCGCCATGTGAAAAGACCCCGCAGGGTTAGACCCTAATTCGTCAGTGATGCGTCAGTTGCGCGAAAGCTAGCGTTGGTTTCGCGTCAGAGCGGGGTCAGTGGCTACTCCAAGAATACGCCCAAGCCTTCATGTCGAGGGCTCAATACAGTATTGGAGACACACATGGCAAACGCAGCCCCACGGCCGATGTCTGCGGAAGAGAAGAAAGTTATCTTCGCTTCCTCACTCGGCACCGTTTTTGAGTGGTACGACTTTTACCTCTACGGCTCTTTGGCAGCCATCATTGCCAAGCAATTCTTCAGCGGTCTGGACGAAGGCTCCGCCTTCATCTTTGCGCTGTTGGCATTTGCTGCTGGTTTCATCGTGCGTCCTTTTGGCGCGCTGGTGTTTGGCCGTCTGGGCGACATGATCGGCCGCAAGTACACCTTCCTGGTGACGATCCTGATCATGGGCCTGTCCACGTTCATTGTGGGCCTCTTGCCAAACTACGCCGCGATTGGCGTGGCGGCTCCCGTCATCCTGATCATCTTGCGCTTGTTGCAAGGCTTGGCATTGGGCGGTGAGTACGGTGGTGCTGCAACTTACGTGGCAGAACACGCCCCCCACGGCAAGCGCGGTGCCTACACTGCCTGGATCCAGACCACTGCAACCTTGGGTCTGTTCCTGTCCCTGATGGTGATTTTGGGTACCCGCACCCTGATCGGTGAAGACGCGTTTGCCGACTGGGGCTGGCGCGTTCCTTTCCTGGTGTCCGTGATCATGCTTGGTATCTCGGTGTACATCCGCTTGAGCATGAACGAGTCTCCTGCTTTCACTAAGATGAAAGCCGAAGGCAAGACGTCCAAGGCCCCCCTGTCCGAATCGTTCGGTCAGTGGAAAAACCTCAAGATCGTGATCTTGGCGTTGATCGGTTTGACCGCTGGTCAGGCGGTGATTTGGTACTCTGGCCAGTTCTACGCCTTGTTCTTCCTGACCCAGGCATTGAAGGTGGATGGTCCTACGGCCAACATCATGGTGGCGATCTCCCTGATCATTGGCACGCCTTTCTTTATCGTGTTCGGCGCCCTGTCGGACAAGATTGGCCGCAAGCCCATCATCTTGGCAGGCTGCTTGTTGGGTGCTTTGACCTACTTCCCCGTGTTCGAAGCCTTGACCAAGGCCGCCAACCCTGACCTGTACGCCGCTCAACAGTCCGCCAAAGTGACGGTGACTGCAGACCCCGCTGAGTGCTCGTTCCAGTTCAACCCGACAGGCACCAAAAAGTTCACCTCGAGCTGCGACATTGCCAAGCAACGTCTGGCTGGTGCCTCCGTGTCGTATGACAACGTAGCAGCGCCTGCCGGTACACCTGCGGTGATTAAGGTTGGCGAGACCGTGGTCAACGTGAAGTACACCCCCGAAGAAATCGCTGCAGCCAAAACCAAGGCGGAAGCCAAGCTGGCTGAGTTGTCTGCTGCTAACCCTGTCGACGAAAAAGCCGTGACGGCTGCCAAGAAGACCGTGGCTGACCTTAGTAACGAAAAGACTGCGGGCGCTACGCTGCTGGGCTCCAACCTGGGCGCTGCACTCAAGACCGCTGGTTATCCCGCCAAGGCAGACATGGCCAAGTTTGACAAGGTGAAAGTGATCATCATCCTGACCTACCTGGTGTTGTTGGTGACCATGGTCTATGGTCCTATTGCTGCCATGTTGGTGGAAATGTTCCCGACCCGTATCCGTTACACCTCTATGAGCTTGCCTTACCACATCGGTAACGGCTGGTTTGGCGGCTTGTTGCCCACCACCGCCTTTGCGATCGTGGCGCAGACCGGCAACATGTACAACGGCTTGTGGTACCCCATCATCATTGCGGGTGCAACCGTGGTGATTGGTGGCCTGTTCATCAAGGAAACTAAAGACGTGGATATCTACGCCAACGACTGATTTCTGCGAGTGAAGTGAGTTAACGCCCCGGCTGTAATGCCGGGGCAATTTCCAGGCTCTCCGCTCCGGAGGGCTTTTTTTTTGAAAGAAGTGGTATGTGGAAAATTGCAGTGGGTTTTGCGGTATTTGCGGGTTTGGCCCTGTTCATCCTGAGCAAGGGCGGAGACATTGACATGAGCGGAGAGAAGCACGGTGCAGA
>JARXAM010000017.1 GCA_029865845.1 Rhodoferax sp.
GGCCAGCACACACAGAAGACGAATGGACATGAAAAACTCCGGAGGTCATGGATACAACAAACAGGACGCAGCGCACAGGCCGCGCATAGCCTTCGCACTGTCCACGCTCCGGGTGACAAAGGCATGACAGCCGCGCGACGCAGCCGGTAGGGTGGTGGGGAACAGGCAGATTTGCGCGAGGCCTCGCGACCTCGCGTCAGCGATTGCAAAGCAACATTTTCGTTAGATAAGCGCAGCTTCACACTTCCCGGTAGACACTGGGCCCGCCACGGTGCACCAAAGCAACGCATAAGTTGTTCGTACTGCGGTAGCAACCTAAGGGGGGTGCCAGTGTGAATCACTTTGTCATTACGTTTCATCGCTATGCGGCGATGCAGTCCACCGGGGCTTTGCAGCCCGTTTTCCACGTTCTGAAAAATCAGGCTTGCCACCTTCGTGGCGTTGCGGTGATGCCATGAACATCCCGCGCAAGAGCTTGTTTGGCAAGCTAAACCTCTCCTTGTTCCGAACCATCGAGTCGGCAACCGCGCTAGCCAAATTGCGCGGCAATCCTTACGTCGAGCTGGTGCACTGGTTGCATCAACTATGGCAAACACCGGACAACGACTTGCGCCTGCTTGCCAAGCAACTGCGCTTGGATGAACACCTGCTGGAGCGCGATCTCGTGCGAGCCTTGGGCGAACTGCCCGTGGGTGCCCAAGCCATTTACGACTTTAGCCACGACATTGAGCTGTCGATTGAACGCGCTTGGCTGTACACCAGCCTGTGTGTCGCAGACACCCGCGTACGCGGTGCCTGGTTGTTAGCGGCGCTGGTGCAAACACCCGAGCTAAAGCGCGTGCTGGTGAACATTTCTGCGACCTTTCAACCCCTGACTGCACAGCGCATTACCGACGTCATGTTGGCTTCGGGTGCGCAGTCCCACGAGCATGCGGAGCCTTCGCATGACGACTCGGGACTGCCGGCTGCTACGCCCGGCGAAGCAAGCCAAGCCATCAAGGAGCAGGCCTCCGACAAATCGGCGCTCGCCACCTACTGCAGCGACCTGACACAACAAGCCCGTGTGGGCAAGATCGATCCCGTCATCGGCCGTGAGCATGAGATTCGCTCGATGATTGACGTGCTCCTCAGGCGCAGACAAAACAACCCGCTCCTGACAGGCGAGGCCGGCGTGGGAAAAACTGCCTTGGTCGAAGGTCTCGCACTTGCCGTCAGCGCGGGCGATGTCCCGCCCAGCTTGCGCGCCATTCGGCTGCTCAACCTGGATGTGGGCGCACTACTCGCAGGGGCGAGCATGCGCGGCGAATTCGAGGCGCGGCTCAAAGCGGTGCTCAAAGAAGCGACCGAGTCACCGACACCGGTGGTCATGTTCATCGACGAAATTCATACCCTCGTGGGCGCGGGTGGGCAAGCGGGCACGGGCGATGCGGCCAATTTGCTCAAGCCCGCATTGGCACGCGGCGGCCTGCGCACCATTGGCGCAACCACATGGTCAGAGTACAAGCGGCACATCGAAAAAGACCCCGCCCTCACCCGCCGTTTTCAAGTACTGCAAGTCCAAGAACCCGATGAAGACACTGCCACCCAGATGGTACGGGGACTGGCAAATGTGTTTTCCCAACACCACGGGGTAGATGTACTGGATGAAGCAATCCAGGCCGCCGTGCGGCTCTCCCATCGCTATATCCCGGCAAGGCAATTGCCCGATAAAGCGATCAGTCTGCTAGACACCGCCTGTGCCAGGGTGGCCCTGTCGATCCACGCCACCCCTTCTGACCTTGAAGTTCTGCAAAAACAAAAAGCCGGGCTGGACATCCAGGAACGCCTGGTGCAACAAGAAGCAGATTTTGGGCGCGATAAATCCGCCCAACTCCAACGCATCGCCGAAGAAAAGATGCGCCTTGCGCAGACGATCGAATCCCTGCGGAGTCAATGGCAAGTTGAACGCGACTTGTGCATAAAAGTCCTGGACACCCGAAAAGCCATTGCCAGCAGCACAGACCCCGCCGACAAAGCGCACTTGCTCACAGCACTCAAAGGTATAGAGCGCGCACTGAATCAATCACAAGGAGACCAGCCCAGCCAGCACTTTCAGGTGGATGCCCAAATTGTTGCCTCCATCGTCGGCGACTGGACCGGCATACCAGTGGGCCGCATGGTGAGTGACGCTGTCGCAGCAGTGTTGGGCTTGGAGGCCCAAATGCGCGCACGCATCGTCGGACAAGACGGCGCCCTGTCCATCATCACAGAACGCATCAAGACCGCCAAAGCCAAGCTTGGCGACGCCAGCAAACCACTGGGCATATTCCTCCTGGTGGGTCCATCGGGGGTGGGAAAGACAGAGACCGCGCTGGCATTGGCCCAGGCCGTCTACGGAGGCGAACAAAACCTCATCACCATCAACATGAGCGAGTACCAAGAGGCCCACACCATCTCCACCCTCAAGGGATCACCGCCCGGATACGTCGGGTATGGCGAAGGCGGTGTATTGACCGAAGCAGTCCGTCGTCGCCCCTACAGCGTCATCTTGCTTGACGAAGTGGAGAAAGCGCACCCTGACGTTCACGAACTGTTTTACCAAGTCTTTGACAAGGGTTGGATGGAAGACGGCGAGGGCCGCGTCATTGATTTCAAAAACACCTTGATCCTGCTCACCAGCAACGCCGGATCGGACGTACTGACCCGCTTGTGTGAGGACCCGGCATTAGCACCCGATCAAGAAACATTGGCCGACGCATTGCAGCCAGAGTTGCGCAAGGTGTTCCCCGCAGCGTTCCTTGGGCGCATGCGTGTAGTGCCCTACTGGCCGCTGGGCGAAGCGATATTGCAAACCATCGTGCGCCTGCAACTCGACAAGGTCGCACAGCGGCTGCATGACCAGCACGACGCAGTACTGGAGTATTCGGATCGCGCAGTTGAGCACATTGCGGCCGTGTGCGGGACACACGAAATCGGCGCACGGCGGATAGGCCAATTCATCGAACTGCATATCGCCAGCGAGTTGGCCGAACAGTGGCTGCTCGCCATGGATACACACCGCACGCTCATCCACGTTCGCCTGTTCGCCCAATCGGAGGACACCAATGACGCGCCCGAACTTGGGCAACAGCTCAGTCTGAGCTACCGCGCGGGGCTTCGATTCCATTCAAAGAGCCAGCAGGAGCCATGAGATGCCCCTGCAACGCGCTATCCGGTCACCGTCGTTGCCACATCGGTTGCGACTTCCCCACGCCAGAAGTAGTGATCTGGCACTTTTCCATTAACCAGGAGGAACCACCATGGGTGCCAGCAACAGCAGTCAAAAGTTCATCGCACGCAACCGAGCGCCACGTGTGCAGATTGAATACGACGTCGAGATATACGGCAGCGAAAAAAAGATCGAGTTGCCCTTTGTGATGGGGGTACTGGCAGACCTGTCCGGAAAGCCCGTAGAGCCACTGCCCGAGGTAGGCGCACGAACCTTTCTGGAAATCGACATCGACAATTTCGATGAGCGCATGAAAGCCATCGCCCCGCGCGTTGCCTTTAGCGTACCCAACACCCTGACAGGCCAGGGCCACGTGATGGTGGACATCACGTTTGAGAGCATGGACGACTTCTCCCCAGCCGCCATCGCCCGCAAAGTGGACGCCCTCAAACAACTGTTAGACGCTCGCACACAGCTCTCCAACTTGCAGACCTACATGGACGGCAAATCCGGCGCAGAGGATCTGGTGCGCAACCTCCTGGCAGACCCGGCGCTGATGAAAGCACTGGCCGCAACCCCCAAGCCCTCCGCTGCGGCGGCCGGAGCCTGAGCGGGCATGCACTCCACAACTCAACACACGACACAGGACCCATCATGACGACAGACATGGCAGTCGCCGAGAAACCCACTGCGTTTGCAGACCCCGACGTATTCACCGGTCTTTTGGACCGCGAATTCAAACCCAAAGGCGATGAGCAAAGCGAGGCCGTCAAAGCGGCGGTACGCACCCTGGCCGAGCAAGCGCTGAGCAACACCGTCACCATGAGTGACGATGCGTACGCCAGCATCGAAGCCATCATTGCCGAGATTGACCAAAAGCTCACCGCCCAAATCAATCTTATTCTTCACCACGAAGACTTCCAGCGGCTCGAATCCGCGTGGCGTGGCTTGTCGCACCTGGTCTCCAACACCGAGACCGACGAGATGCTGAAGATCCGATTCATGGACATCAGCAAGATCGACTTGCGACGCACCTTGCGCCGCTTTAAAGGGGTGGCATGGGACCAAAGCCCCTTGTTCAAGCGCCTCTACGAAGAAGAATACGGACAGCTTGGCGGCGAGCCTTACGGCTGCCTCGTGGCCGACTACTTCTTTGACCACACCCCACCGGATGTCGAGCTGCTGGGTGCCATGGCAAAAATTGCATCGGCAGCCCATGCGCCCTTCATCGCCGGTGCCGCTCCATCCAACCTGCAAATGGAATCGTGGCAAGAACTGGCCAATCCGCGTGACCTCGCCAAAATCACCGGCAACTTGGACCATGCCGCATGGAACTCCCTGCGCGAAACAGAAGATGCCCGTTACGTCGGCTTGGCCATGCCGCGCTTTTTGGCCCGCCTGCCCTACGGTGCCAACACCAACCCGGTAGACGAGTTCAACTTTGAAGAAGACACCGAGGGCGCGGACCACAAAAACTACGTGTGGAACAACGCCGCCTACGCCATGGCCGTCAACATCAACCGCAGCTTCAAACTCTACGGCTGGTGCACCATGATCCGTGGCGTGGAGTCTGGCGGCACGGTAGAAAACCTGCCCTGCCACACCTTCCCCACGGACGATGGCGGCGTCGACATGAAATGTCCCACCGAGATCGCCATCTCGGACCGCCGCGAGGCCGAGCTCGCCAAAGCCGGCTTCATCCCTCTGGTCCACCGCAAGGGCACCGACCACGCCACCTTCATCGGTGCGCAGTCCATGCAGAAGCCCCAGGAATACATGGACCCCGATGCCACGGCCAACGCCAATTTGTCTGCGCGGCTTCCCTACCTGTTTGCCAGTACCCGCTTTGCGCATTACCTCAAATCGATCGTGCGCGACAAAGTGGGCGCCTTCAAAGAGCGGGAAGACATGCAACGCTGGCTCAACGAATGGATCATGCATTACGTGGACGCCGACCCTGCCAACTCCAGCCAAGAAACCAAGGCACGACGCCCACTGGCCGCCGCAGAGGTAGTGGTAGACGACATCGAGGGCAACCCCGGCTACTACAGCGCGAAGTTCTTTCTGCGTCCCCACTTCCAGCTCGAGGGCCTGACCGTCAGCCTGCGGCTGGTCGCCAAGCTGCCATCAGCCAAGGCCGCTGCCTAAGCACGTCGCTGCTCTCTCTTATCTCAACGCACCAAGGAGCCTCACATGGCACAAGACATTTTTTTGAAGATCACCGGTATTGACGGCGAGAGCCTGGACTCTGCCCACAAAAACGAAATTGACCTGCGTAGCTGGTCCTGGCAAATCTTGCAAGAGTCCAACATGCACCAAGGCTCCGGGGGTGGCTCCGGCAAGGCCACCGTCAAAGACCTTTCATTTGTGCACGCAGTGGACCGCGCCAGTCCCAACCTCATGAAGTTCTGCCTCACAGGCAAACACATCACCGAGGCGGTGCTGGTCGTGCGCAAAGCCGGTGGCACGCCCTTGGAGTACCTCAAGCTGACCATGACCGACGTGGTCATCACCAACGTGCAGCCATCGGGCTCCAACAAAGACGAAGCCTTGCTGGAACAGGTCAGCCTCTCGTTTGCCAAGGTCAAGCAGGAATACACCGTGCAAAACCAGCAAGGTGGCTCCGGCGGCGCAGTCACCGCAGGCTTTGACATCAAGCTCAACAAGGAGGCCTAAGCGCCACACCAGGGCGACGGGTGCGCACCGCACACGCCGCCTTGGCACACCGGCCCCCTTTCGAACGTGACCAACCACCGCACAGGAAAACCATGAACCGTTCGTTGCTGCCACTGGCGCTCCTCTTGTGTTGCCTTGCTTCCCACGCAATCGCACAAGATGCACGTGAGCCCACCAAGCTCGTGCTCACCGTGCAAGCCGCGGCGGGCGTCAATCCGGACGACAGCCAAAGACCGTCCCCGATCAAGGTACGCCTCTACGAACTCAAAGACAGCGGCAGCTTCACCGAGGCCGACTTTTTCAGCCTGGACAAGAGCGACAAAACCGTACTTGCTGCCGACCTGCTGGCCAAAGACGAATTCATCCTGCGCCCCGGAGAGAGCAAAAAAATTGAACGCAAAAGCAATGCCCAAACCACCGCCATCGGCGTACTGGCGGGCTACCGCGATCTAGCCAACTCGGTATGGCGAACCACATTCAAGCTACCCGAAGCACCCGAGGCGGCGTGGTATCGCGCCATGCTGCCGGCCAACAAGGCCGTGCTACTCATCCAGCTACAGCCCCAAGGCATCGTGCTGACCGAAACGCCCTGAGCACCCACCGCACCGCACTGGACACCACGCAATGACCTGGCACAACAAAGTCACCTGGAGCGAAGGGCTCTTCCTTCGTCCGCAGCTTTTTCAGCAGCAAGAGCGCTACCTCGAGAGCTTCGCGCACAAACGCACAGAGCCCCTGTCACCCTTCTTCTGGGGGTTCAGTCACTTCCGCATCGACCACGAATCCCTCACCTTGGGCAAACTGGTGGTGGCCTCTGCGGGTGGCATTTTTCCGGACGGCACCCCCTTCGACCTGCCCGGGCTCACACCCCCCCCCGCGCCACTCACCTTGCTGCCTGAGCACCTGGACCAGACCATCTACCTCGCCCTGCCCATACGCACCCCCAACGCCGAGGAAACGACCTTCGAGGCGTCGCCCGGAACCTTGGCCCGCTACAACGTGGTGGACGCTGAGGTGCGGGACTCCAACTCGATTGGGCAGGGTGCCAAAACGGTCCAGATCGCCCAACTACGCATCCAGCTCATTCCCCAGAAGGAGCTCAACAGCGCGTGGATGGGGCTTCCGCTGACCAAGGTCACCTCCCTGCGCTCCGACGGCAGTGCCGAACTCGACGACACCCTCATCCCCCCGGTCAACCGCTATGGGGCCAGCGAATTGCTTTCCCAGTGGCTTACCCAACTCCATGGCACTGCGCGCCAACGCGCGGACAACCTGGCCGAACGGCTCAGCGGCAGCGCAGGAACCGGGGCCACCCAGGCCGCCGAGATCAGCGACTTCTTGCTACTGCAAATCCTCAACCGCTACGAGCCCCTGCTCGACCACCTCCTGCGGGTCAAGGAAACATCGCCCGAACATGCCTACACCCTGCTACGCAGCATGACCGGAGAAATCTCCACCTTCATCCGCGTGCAAACGCGCCGCCCCAACACGCTTCCCGCCTACGAACATCGCGACCCGTACACCACCTTCAAAGCGCTGGTTGAAGACACCCGCGAACTGCTCAACAACCTGCTGGTGCGCAGCGCCCAACACATTCAACTGCAAGAAAAGCAGCACGGCATGCACCTGGCCAGCCTCGACCCGCAACAACTGCGCAGCTTCAGCAGCCTGGTGCTCGTGGTCAGTGCCAACGTACCCGCAGAGCAACTGGCACAAAACTTTGTCGCCCATACCAAAGTGGCCCCAGCCGATCGCCTACCGGAACTCGTCCGACTGCACCTGCCCAGTCTCGCGCTGCGCGTGCTACCGGTGCCACCACGCCAGATTCCATTTAACGCGGGCTACATCTACTTCCAAATCGAGCCCCAAGGCGCACTGTGGGAACACATGCTCACCCACGGTGGCATTGGCCTGCACATCGCCACCCCGTTTCCCGGTCTGCGCATGGAACTATGGGGAGTGCGGTGATGAGTCGAAAAATCATCGTGGTGGGCGATCTCACTAGCCATGGCGGAACCGTCATCAGCGGCTCCACCACGCGCATCATCAATGGCAAAGGCATCGCCCGCAAGGGGGACAAGGTCAGTTGCCCGCAAACCTACCCCGGTGGCGCTCCCCACGGGGTCAACCCGATTGTCGAGGGCGATGCCTCGCACCTGGTAGACGGCATACCCGTCGCCCTCGAAGGACACACCACGGCCTGCGGTTGCCGCTTGATCGGCACGGTCGCGTTTTCGCACGGCTAATAAACAAGGCGCCCCTATGCTCCCCACCCTCAACCCCGCCCCCCGCATCCTGCACATCAGCAGCGCCAGCCTGCAAGCCCAGTGCGCACCCGGGGCGCTGCAAGCCGTGCAGCTGGTGGGCCACGAAGGCATCAACCAACTCTTTCACTACACCCTCACCCT
>JARXAM010000056.1 GCA_029865845.1 Rhodoferax sp.
CAGCAAAGCAGCTTGCTTTTCGGGGTTGTTGATGAAGTAGGGGGACAGGTAGCCGCGGTCGAATTGCATGCCTTCGACGACATCGAGTTCGTTCTGCAGGGACTTGCCGTCTTCCACAGTGATCACGCCTTCTTTGCCCACTTTGTCCATCGCGTTGGCGATGATTTCGCCAATGCTGTGGTCGCTGTTGGCAGAGATGGAGCCGACTTGGGCGATTTCTTTGGAAGTGGTGGTGGCCTTGGAAGCCTTCTTCAGCTCGGCGATCAAAGCAGTCACTGCCTTGTCGATACCGCGCTTCAGGTCCATGGGGTTCATGCCGGCGGCAACGTACTTCATGCCTTCGCGAACGATGGCTTGGGCCAACACGGTAGCGGTAGTGGTACCGTCACCTGCGTTGTCAGAAGTCTTGGAAGCCACTTCCTTGACCATCTGCGCGCCCATGTTTTGCAGCTTGTCTTTGAGTTCGATTTCCTTGGCCACGGACACACCGTCCTTGGTCACGGTAGGGGCGCCGAAAGAGCGCTCCAGAACCACGTTACGGCCCTTGGGGCCCAAAGTCACTTTGACCGCGTTGGCCAAAATGTTCACGCCTTCAACCATGCGTGCGCGGGCTTCGCCGCCGAAAATTACGTCTTTTGCTGCCATGTTTGGCTCCTAAGATTTAAGTAAAAAGGACTGCCAGCGCGCATGAAATAAGCGCCACCAGCTATGAATTCAGTAGCGGTTCAGCTTAGGCTTCGACGACTGCGAACAGGTCGTCTTCCTTCATGACCAACAGCTCGTCGCCGTCGACCTTGACGGTCTGGCCGGAGTACTTGCCGAACAACACGCGGTCGCCGACTTTCACGGTCAAGGCCTTGGTTTCGCCCTTGTCATTGGTCTTGCCGGGGCCGACAGCCAACACTTCACCTTGATCTGGCTTTTCAGCAGCGGCATCAGGAATGTAAATACCGGAAGCGGTGCGGGTTTCGTTTTCAACGCGCTTCACAATCACGCGGTCTGCCAAAGGGCGCAGTTTCATGAAAAATCTCCTAAATTTGGAAACAAGGAACACCAGGCGCTGCCAAAAAGCGGCAACGTCCTGAGAACTAACCCGGCGGGTGCTGTTAGCACTCGATGCCAGTGAGTGCTAATGATAAGGGGTTTTCCGCCCGTTTCAAGGGCAGCCGGCGGTTCTCAAGGGCTATTTCTGCGGAATGACACTTGACCTTCCACTATGCGCCATGCATCTTTCCACCTTCATTCCCAAATTAGGCCTGTGGCTTATTGTTTTCTCGTATCGTGGAATGCTGGAGTTAATGTAGCCATAGGATAAAAGGTAGACCGTGCGGGAATTGCGGCTTGCGCTCATGGAATGGCTGCAGGCTGAAAGTGGGCCATCACGGCAGTCATTTGGATGGCAGCAAGCGACCCAAAGCGGTCTTCCGCACTCTTGGAATAGATCCCCAAAAGCGGACATCCGATCTGTTACAAATAAGGCGGGCCTGCCAAGGTCGTCTATGCAGCGACTGCAGAGACAGCTTTGGGCCAGTTGTAGGCCATGGCGAATGTCAGCTTCCTGAACCCTTCATCACTTGACTACTCTGTTTTCGTTGGGTCGGGCCAGGTGACCATGACAGTGTCGATCATTCTGAGAAGCTTTTCTCTGGGGGCTCCATCGCGTGCAAGAGTCGACATACCTTGGATAACTGCCATAGTCAGACTTGCCAATGCTTCAGCAGCCGTGTCTTTGGGAAGTTGACCGGCCTCCACGGACTCTTTCACCTTTTTCAGAAGTCGCCCCTCAATCCCACGCCGGATAGCCGCCAACTCCTCCTTCACGTCGTTCGCCCCTTCAGAACAACTGATAGCGGAACTCGCTAACAAGCAACCTGCGGGAGTGTGTTCCCCTGTGAAGCCTTCTGCCGCTGCCATTAATAGTCCCCGCGCTGCCTCTCGTCCATCCGCGGCCTCATCAATGATGGACGCAGACGTAATGGGTCCAGACAAATACTTGGTAACCGCTTCAAGGAAGAGGCGCTTTTTATCTCCAAAGACACTGTAAATGCTGGAGGGTTTGACACCCAGCACCGTCGTTAAGTCATTCAGTGATGTGGCTTCGTAACCATGTTGCCAAAACAGCAACATGGCCTTGTTCAACGCATCCTCGCGATCAAAGGACAGGGGGCGACCCTTTTTACGTTGAGTTGTTGTCAGATCTATATTTGTAGTAGTCACTAGTAAATATCCGCAGCTTGCCCTATGATTATCCTATCAATCACTAGGAAATAAAGATCATGTCACTTACAAACTACCGAACTCTTGGCCGATCCGGGCTTGCGGTCAGTCCATTGGCGCTGGGGACCATGACGTTTGGAGCAGCGAGATGGGGCTCTGGAGAAGACGATTCACGTGCCGTCTTTAACGCGTACGTAGATGCGGGCGGAAACTTTGTAGATACCGCGGATGTCTATTCCGCCGGCCTCGGAGAGGAAATGCTGGGACGCTTCATTGTGGAGCGGTCGCTACGGGACAGCATTGTTCTATCTACCAAGTCTGGTTTCGCGGCAGGACAGGGACCACATAAAGGAGGCAATGGCAGCAAACATATCCACGCCGCATTGGCAGGTTCATTGAAGCGTCTACGCACCGACTACATCGATCTGTATTGGGTCCATGTTTGGGATTCGGTGACTCCTGCAGAGGAACTACTGGAAACAATGACCGCCTTGGTGCGCAACGGCAAGATCCGTTATTGGGGGATGTCTAACGCACCGGCTTGGTACGTGTCAAAGGTCGCGACGCTTGCGGCAGTACGCGGTCTAGTGGGGCCCATTGCAATGCAATACTTTTACTCACTGACCAATCGCGACATTGAAGATGAGCATATTCCCTTAGCTGCCGAATTCGGTTTGGGCATTGTGCCGTGGAGTCCACTTTCTTTCGGATTGTTGTCCGGCAAATATGACCGCACTACCGTTGAAGCTGCTGCACCTCGCAGCGCGGGCTTGCCAAGCGATGCGGCAGCTGTTGGTGAACAACGCCCTGAAGGCGATAAACGATTGGATGGCACAAATCCATTCGGTGACTCACTCTTTACCGAACGGAACTGGAAGATTGTGGAAACTTTAAAGCAAGTAGCTAAAGACGCTGGAGAAACGCCTGCCCGTGTAGCTCTGGCCTGGGTTGCTCACCGGCCTTCTGTTTCTTCAACTCTCATGGGAGTTAGTCGAGTTTCCCAAATAGGGGAGAACATCGCATCCCTAGATTTGGTCATTTCAGCGGAACACAAAGCAGAACTTGACGCGGTGAGCGCTCCAGATGCACGAATGCTGTACACCCTGTTCACCCCCACTGCTCGTCAATATGCGGTGTTTGGCGGCAATAGTGTGATGCCCTGGAAGTCGTAACAGATTACTTCGCTGAGGAGTTGGTGGGATATCTTGACTACCGTACGGGGCCAGTTGCTGACTTCGGAGAATGACCGCTACTGAGCAACTTTTTTTTGAGGATTGAAGGAAGACGTTCTATTTAGGCAAAGGCAAAGGCATAACGATGCCGCCAACCTTTCAGTCTGCCAGATTGACTCTAATTGACTGATATCAAGATTTCGCTGCGTCGAAGCAAAGGGGGCACCGACGGAGGGTCATAGCGTGCGAACTGAGGCGCTCCATTGGCAACCAGTCCTTTTTTGTCCATCCAATTCATCAACAATGAGGTTTGCTCTGCCACATTGGCCTCAGTGCTGAATTTGGAAAAACGTATGGAAGCTATTTTTTGCTCGGGTATGGCGCGAACTGTTACTCGCGGATCTGCAGATTTTGGCAAGGTGTCCAGTGTGTAGCTAGACGGCATAACAAAGTGCAGGCGGTAAGTGGACTTCGACTTTGCCTCCATAGTGACTGGCAGAGTCATAGAGATCTTTTCCTGCTTATTCTCCATAGTGACTGGCAGGGTCATGGAAATCTGTTCGGAGGCCTGCTTTTTTGTGTCTAAAGAAGCATTCGGGCCCTCTCGAAAGATGTACTGTTTGACCAAACGGGCACCTTCTTTCCCTGCAGAGGTCAGGTCACCTTCAACGACTACCTCAGCTACAAGCATTGGCCTGTAAAGGCGTAATTCATACTCGGCGTCTTTCTCTAGTGACTGGTACTTCGGCTGCTCAAGCGAGAACAGTTGAGCGTGAGCGCCTGAAAAGGCGAGTGCCGCCAAAAGAAAGACCACTTTGTCGCGCCGCGAGCGCATCAATTCGAAGCAAGTATCTGAGGGCTGATTAAGTGACTTTTTCATGGAAATGCACGTGGGCGAAAAACCAGACGGTATCTGAAAACACTGAACAATAACTGCGTCTAGCCCAACACCATGCTTTTTGAGGGGGCTCACATTTTGGCGAGACGGGTCGAATCGCGTGGTGATACCTGTTTTAGGAAATTCAGCGTAAACCCGAAGTCTCCCATCCTCAGCATCACTTGGGTTTGGGATCCGTTCACTTACACCCTATACAGATGGACAGTAAGCGCGCCAACTTGAATGTCTACCATAGAGCTAAGATTTAGAAGTTGTGTAAGTCTGCTATGAGTCGACAGCCGCTTCGGGCCAGTCGCAGTCATTTGCGAATGACTGCTTTGGAGTACTGTTTTTCGAGCGCCAAATTCGCAGGGCCTGTCCGAGCGAACTTCGAAGTTGGGCTGGAGCCTGACATTCGGGTAACTGCCTTGACTGGAAGTTCTAACCTTTGCAGTCAATTGCAAGTGTCAGGTATCAATCTCTCCATAGTTGAAAGTTTGTGGGTCGGGATTAGTCGTTTGTCCCCGATGTCTTGGCCCTCATGCCTCGAGTACAGCCTAGTGACAATTTCATTCTTAAAGCGGTGATCTCAAGATTGGCATTAGGTCTCACGCATGAACACGTTTCAGAGATATGGGGGCAGAGGTACAAGTCGAATTGAGTTTTCACCCTATGTACACGGCTTTGGGTCTAGCGATTCAAGGGAAAGCGGCGTGCGGTTTACCTCCTTGCTAAGTCAAACCCTCTCCGATTGCATCCCTGTGTTTCAGATCCGCATTTAGTAGTCGAGAAGGCGGATACTTCATTGCTAGGTACCGTCACGATTACACTTCTTTTATTGTGCAAGATTTAGTCTCAAAAGCCTTTCAAGCGCGACTGGAGCGGTTTCGCCAAAAAAGTCGTATCCAGGCCGGGTCGTTGATTACCACGGTGTTTGGTGATGCCATCCTGCCCCGGGGTGGAAGGGTGTCTCTGGGTAGCATGATTCAGTTGTTGCAACCCTTGGGCGTCAATGAGCGGCTAGTGCGCACCGCTGTGTATCGCTTAGTCAAAGAGGAGTGGCTGCAGTCCGAGGCATTGGGGCGCAAGACCGACTACATGCTCACTCCTTCGGGACGGAGCCGCTTCGATGAGGCATCCCGACAAATTTATGCCGCTGATATCCCCAGTTGGGACCATCGCTGGCGCCTGATTCTGATTGTGGGGGACTTGGACATTCGCTTGCGCGAACAGCTGCGCCGTGCATTGTTTTGGCACGGTTTTGGCGAAACGGCGACGGGTGGCTTCGTGCATCCAACAGCCGATCTGGAAAAAGTTATGGAAGGCCTGGAGTCCGAAGGACTGGAAGAGGTACGCGCTCACCTAATGCCTATGGTGGCCGTAAATGCGCGTGCGCCACAAGGTGCCAGTGACATCGACATGGTGCAAAAGGCTTGGAACTTGAGTGACTTGGCTTCGTCTTACGAAGGCTTTCTACAAAAGTACGAACCTATTCGCGATGCGCTGCTTGCAGGCACCCAGGAGGAAGTTTCGGATGAAAGCGCATTTCTGGTGCGTACCCTGCTGATCCATGATGTGCGCCGGCTTTTACTACGTGATCCCCAGTTGCCGGAGAGCCTGCTCCCGTTGACTTGGCCGGGAAGTCGTGCCCGTCTTCTCTGTCGGGATTTGTACCGTAAGCTGTTGCCGCCGTCCGAGCGCCATCTGGATGCCAATGTGCGACTGTCAAGTGGCACAGTGCCACAGCCGTCACGCGCACTGACCAGTCGTTTTGAATTCGGCATAGATCTTTATACCGGTACTCTGAGCGTAGTCTGAAGGGGAAACCCATTGAAGACGAGCTTCGGGTAGCCACGGTGTGCAATCACTGTCGAACAGTATTGGTTGGCGCAAGGCTTTGTGGGGTTCGTCTCGACCTCGGTGCTCAGGTAATGTGTCGTCGCGTCTGGCATGTTTGCGACCAAGGCGCAACGGTAAGCGGTTCAGTATGGTGCGTTTCGATCTCGTAGTGCTGGGTCTCGCAAACGAGAAATTTGGCACGACTTCGCCGGTCATTCCAATGGGCTGTCGGTAGAGGACCGGATCTATGAGATCGCAAGCTAGTCAGCGTGGAGCTAGCTTGGTCCGTTGATGATCCGCTGGGAACGACTTCGCGCTGTCCAACTTCATTCAGTGTAGTTACCGGCTCTTCCGTCAATTCGCTTGCTACCTCAACTCGACACTTGTTCTAAGTCTGGAGGCCAGAAGACGTAGTTAGGCCCCGTATGGCGAACGAACTGCGTTAAAGGCGCCACACTGAATCCAGGGCGCGTGGACCAAGTGACTTATCTATACAGAGGGTACTTGCTAATCACTTTTCATTTGTGTGGGTCAGTGACTTTTCGGCCTCGTGAAAGGTCTGTTGCTCAGGTGCGTAACTTCGACAACAACATCCCCACGGCGATTACCTTCGTTTGTGTGGAGGGGGTGTAAGGCATTGGGCCCAACAGTCGGGCTTCGATAGAACTCACGCGTAGAGCATAGGCCGAGGGTATGTGTTTGCGCCAGCCCTTAAAAATGATTCAAAAATAATAAAAAAATAGTTTATAACGTGTCTAATTAAAGCCGTCTCAGACGGCTTTTTTTATCACTTGTTTAAACGCGCTCTCCTACGATACCCCTTGTTTTTTCTACCCCCGGAGCGAGGTTTAGCCTCCTTTTGAGACGTCTTGGCATCTAGGTGAAAACCCTGATTCGATACAAAATATACAAAAAATGTCTAATTTTTGTATCTTTTTATTTGACGTAGTCGATTCCGAATGCCAGAATTTCACCCAAGCGAAAGACACAACACCCTGAGATTTCAAAAGTCGGGGGAGGCTAAAAGGAGACTTCTGTGCCACTCGGTCAAAAAACAATTGAATGCCGTCATAGCAATCGGGTGAGCGCCTGATGTTGGCCGAATTCCTGCAATTCCTGTTTTCAGGCATCACAGTGGGCTCCACCTATGCGCTAGCCGCATTGGGTTTCACGCTGATCTACAACTCAAGCCATGTGATCAACTTCGCTCAAGGCGAGTTCATCATGCTAGGTGGCATGTTGGCCGTGTACTTCACCAACTCAGGTCTGGGGTTGCCGCTGTCGCTGGTCTTGGCCATCATGCTGCCGGCTATCGTTGGCCTCCTAATGGAAAAAGCAGCCATTGAGCCGGTGAAAGGTGCTGAGCCAGTCACTCTGATCATCATCACTATCGGAGCCTCGCTGGTGATACGTGGTCTTGTGCAAGTCTGGTTGGGCAAGGGTACTTTCAGTCTTCCGGCCTTCTCTGGCGAGCAGCCCATCAACGTCTTGGGTGCAACGCTCATGCCACAAAGCCTTTGGGTGCTAGGTGTTTCAGCAGTGGTGGTCCTCTCCCTTTGGTACTTCTTTGCCTGCACCCTTATGGGTAAAGCCATGTTGGCTACCTCTGTTAACCGAGTGGCTGCAGAGTTGGTTGGCATCAACACCGACGGCGTGCTGTTTCTAAGCTTTGCTATGTCAGCGGCCCTGGGCGCACTGGGTGGTGTTCTTATCACGCCCATCACGCTTACCTCGTATGACGCCGGCATCATGCTCGGCCTCAAAGGATTTGTCGGTGCGGTGTTGGGTGGACTTGGGAATGGGTTGGGCGCGGTGGTAGGTGGTCTGCTGGTAGGCGTGCTCGAGGCCATGGGCGCCGGCTACATCTCATCCTCTTACAAGGACGCCATGCCCTTTGTGCTGATTCTTCTGATTTTGTTTTTCCGGCCAAGCGGCCTATTTGGTGGCAAAGCCACAGACCGGGTTTAAGAGCATGAGCAAACATCCCTACCGCGGTCTGTATTTGATCGCCGCTGTGCTCCTACTACTGCCGCTGGTGCTGCCCAATAGCTTTTATGTGGACTTAGTGATTCGGATGGCTATCAACGCCGTCATCGTGCTGGGCCTGAATCTGCTGATTGGCTTTGCCGGGCAGATCAGCCTGGGCCATGCGGGCTTTATCGGCATTGGCGCGTATGCCTCGGCTGCCTTGCCCACGCACCTCGGCTGGCACCCCTTGCTAGCCGTGGTGGTTGGAGCACTCGCAGCAGGAGTGCTAGCTGCTGTGCTGGCGCGCCCGATCTTCCGTCTAAAGGGCCACTACCTGGCCATGGCCACGCTGGGTCTCGGCATCATCATCAACATCGTTGTGCGCAACGAAGCCGCCTGGAGTGGTGGCCCCGACGGCATGGCCGTGCCTCCCATGGCCTTTGGCAGTTTTGAAATCTCCGGCGACAAGCCCTGGTACTGGATCGTTGCCAGTCTGCTGTGCGTCAGCATCTGGGCGTCCATCAACATCATCGATTCACCCTTTGGCCGCGCCCTGCGGGCCTTGCATGGGTCCGAGGTGGCGTCCAAGGTGGTGGGTGTGCATGTGGTGCGTTACAAAGTCAGCGTGTTCGTCATGTCTGCCATGTTTGCCAGCATCATGGGCAGCGTTACCGCACTTTATGTGGGGTTCGTCACACCGAATCTAGCGGACTTTTTCCATTCGATCGAACTGGTAACAATGGTCGTTATCGGCGGCATGGGCTCCATCTATGGCTCGGTGCTAGGCGCTGTGTTGCTCACCGCTTTGCCCCAAGCACTGGCCACCTGTGAGGGTTGGGAGACGGTGGTGTTTGGCGCCATCCTGATGCTCTGCATGATCTTCCTGCCCAAGGGTCTGGTGCCCACGCTGGCCGCCCGTTTCGGCAAGGGGGAATGAACATGGCTTTGCTTGAAGTTCAAGACCTCTCGATCCAGTTTGGCGGCGTCAAAGCCGTGCAGAACGTGTCGTTCAGTATCGATGCCGGTATCGTCTATGCAGTGATAGGGCCCAACGGCGCCGGCAAGACCACGCTGTTCAACCTGATTACGGGCATCTACACGCCCACCTCCGGCAGCATCTTGCTCGATGGCCAGCCCATTCAGGGCAAATCGCCCGATGTACTGGCGCAGCGCGGTGTAGCGCGCACCTTTCAGAATCTGCAGATCTGCATGAACATGAGCGCGGTGGAAAACGTCATGGTCGGCGCCCATTTGCGCCTGGACCGCAACCTGTTTAAGTCCGCGCTGCGCTGGCCCGCCCTCAAGGCGCGTGACCGCGATCTGCACGCCGAGGCGTTGGAGCTAATGCGCTTTGTGGGCCTGGAGAGTTATGCAACGGCACGCGCCGACAGCATGTCTTATGGAGCCCTCAAACGCCTGGAGATTGCCCGCGCGCTGGCCATGAAGCCGCGCCTGCTGTTTCTAGACGAGCCGGCTGCCGGCCTCAACCCGAAGGAAACCATCGAGGTGGATGCCCTGATCCGCAAGGTGGCCGACACCGGCGTGACCGTGGTGCTGGTGGAGCACGACATGAAGATGGTGATGAACCTGTCCGACCGCATTCTAGTGCTGGACTACGGACGCAAGCTGGCCGAAGGCACTGGCGCCGAAGTGCGGCGCAACCCCGATGTGATTGCCGCCTATCTGGGCGCCCACGCCTGAACGGAATACCTCCATGGACGCACTCACCATCATCAGCCAGGAACACAGCAATATGTGGCGCCTGGCGACCACCCTGGACCAGGTGGCTTCCGACATGCAGGCGGTGGCGCCATCGGAGATCGCCTTCTTCGAGGCCGCATTCGACTACATGACGCAGTTTGTCGACCGCATGCACCACCCCAAGGAAGACCACTTCCTGTTTCGCCTGCTGCGCCTGCGCAGCGCCGAAGCGGCGGATGTGCTGGACGCTCTGGAAGCCGACCACCGCCAGGGCCCGGCGAATTTGGCGCAGCTGCGCTCCAAACTGGCCGCTGCGGCCCAGGGACAACTGCCCGTCGCAGCCTTGGCGGTCGCCGTCAAGCATTACACCGATGGCCTCAAGGGCCACATCAAGACCGAAGAAGAGCATGTGCTGCCGCTGGCACGCAAAGCGCTGCTGCCGCAAGACTGGGCCGAGATCGACCAAGCCTTTCGCACTCACAGCGACCCTGTGTTTGGCGACCACGACAAGGCCGAATTCCGCGAACTGTTTCACCGTATTGCAAGCCTGGCCCCCGACTCGGTCGGCCTGGGTGCCAGCTGTGTGGGCAGCTTGCAAGTCACCACGGCAACGACGCAACAATCGGTGCTGCTCAAAGTGGAAGGGCTGGAGAGTTGCTACGGCCGCATCAAGGCGCTAAAGGGCATCACCCTGGAAGTGCGCAAGGGCGAGACCGTGGCCTTGGTGGGTGCCAACGGCGCCGGCAAGACCACGTTTCTGCGCGCGGTGTCGGGCGTGCAATCCATCAGCGCCGGCAGCATCCACTTTGATGGCGAAGACATCAGCAAGCTGCGCTCTGACAAGCGCATGCGCCGAGGCATTTGCCAAAGTCCCGAGGGCCGCCAGGTATTCGGGCCGCTTTCGATCGAAGATAACTTGCGCCTGGGTGCCTACACCCAGCCCAAGCACCAGGTGGCCGGCGACATGGAAAAGATATTTGCCATGTTTCCCATCTTGAAAGAAAAGCGCGCCTTACCTGCGGGCACCCTGTCCGGCGGGCAGCAGCAGATGCTAGCCATAGGCCGCGCCCTGATGGGCCGCCCCAGCCTGTTGCTGCTGGACGAGCCCTCGATGGGGCTAGCGCCGCTCTTGGTCGAAGAAGTCTTCAACGTCATCAAGACACTCAAGTCCCAGGGGATGACGATTCTGCTGGTGGAGCAAAACGCCTTCGCCGCACTGGCCATTGCCGACCGCGGCTATGTCCTGGAGACCGGCACAGTGACGCTGACCGGCACGGGAGAAGAGCTGATCCACAACGAACAAGTGCGCGCTGCCTACTTGGGTATGTAAACACGGCGCTTTTTTTCATCGACCAAAAAATGATTCGGAGATACGTTATGCCTCAAGCCTTTTTTGAGAAGCATCAGACCACGTTGTACGCTGCGTTGGACGCCATTGGCAGTCGCTGCTACTGGTCTGCCTACGCAGAAATGCCCAGCCCGAAAATCTACGGAGAGACGGCGCCCGCAACTGGAAAAACCGACTATGAGGCGCACCTTGGGAAGCACTTTGACTTGACACAACCCGGTATACAGGCATGGGCTGGTGGCGAGCAGTCTCCTTACGGGGTGGCACTGGATGTGCAGTATCCGGTATGCGCAATCCAGGCACTGATCGATGCCGGGCAGGCCGCCATGGCGTCGTGGCAAGCACTGGGAGTGAACGGCAGAACGGGCGTCTGCATGGAAATGCTGGCGCGCTTGAACCAGCGTAGTTTTGAGCTCGCCCACTCCGTGATGATGACCACGGGCCAAGGCTGGATGATGGCTTTTCAGGCCGGTGCCGCGCACGCCCAGGACAGGGGCCTGGAGGCAGTGGCCTACGCCTACCGCGAGCAGAGCTTTGTGCCGCAGGATGCCATGTGGGAAAAGCCGCAGGGTAAGAACCCGCCACTGCGTATGCAAAAACATTTTGAGATTGTCGGCCGTGGTGTGGCCGTCGTCGTGGGCTGCGGCACCTTCCCCACTTGGAATACCTATCCCGGTTTATTCGCGGCGTTGGCCACCGGCAATGCCGTGATCGTCAAACCGCATGAACAGGCTATCTTGCCTGCGGCAATCACGGTCAAAATTCTGCGCGAGGTACTGAGCCAAGTGGGCGTAAGTCCTAATCTGGTTAGTTTGTGTGTGCCCGCCAACCAAGAGATCACTCAAGCCCTGGTCACACATGCAGATGTCAAGTCCGTTGACTTCACTGGCAGCAATTCCTTTGGCAACTGGCTCATAGACCGCTGCCGCCAAGCCCAGGTCTATGCCGAGCTAGCGGGAGTCAATACCATCGTCATCGACTCCACTGATTCCTACCAGGCCATGCTGCGCAACCTGGCCTTCAGCCTGTGCCTTTACTCAGGCCAGATGTGCACCACCTCCCAGTTGCTGGTGGTGCCAGCAGCCGGCATTGGCACCGACGAAGGCGCCAAGAGCTACGAGCAAGTCTGTGCCGATCTGGCCGCCGCCATCGATTTAGCCCTCGCTAAGCCGGAGGTGGCGTGTGCTGTCTTGGGTGCGATCCAGTCACCGGCCACTATTGCCCGAATCGACCACGCCAATAGCGGTGAGTTGGGTACCGTGGTGCGTGCCTCGCAAACCCTGCACAACGCCGAATTCCCGGCTGCCGTTGTGCGCTCGCCCGTGCTGCTGGCCGTGGATGCCAGTGCCGAGTCCGCCTACATGGAAGAGCGCTTTGGTCCCATTACTTTTGTAGTCAAAGCCGCAGATACCAACGCTGCGATCGCTCTGGCCGAGCGCATCGTTCACACCCATGGCGCGTTGACGCTGGCGGTGTACTCCACACAGAGCGCGGTGGTCGACGCCATGACGCAAGCCAGTTGGAATGCCAAGGTGGCCTTGTCCATCAACCTCACCAGCGGCGTGTTCGTCAACCAGTCGGCCGCCTTCTCCGATTACCACGGCACCGGTGGCAACCCGGCAGCCAATGCTTCCTATTGCGACTCGGCCTTTGTGGCCAATCGCTTCCGCGTGATCCAGCGCCGTTACCACGTTTAAGGACGGCCCATGGACTACCAGAACATCCGCTTTGAAGTCACAGCTGGCGTCGCCCGCCTGACGCTGAACCGCCCGGACAAGCTCAACAGCTTCACCGGTGTAATGCATGTGGAGTTGCGCGTTGCACTCGACAGCATCCAGACCGATAAGAGCATCCGCGTGCTAGTGCTCACCGGTGCCGGCCGTGCTTTTTGCGCCGGGCAAGACCTGGCCGATCCGGACATGGCCGTGGGTGCCACGGCGCCCGACATCGGCAATGTAGTTGAGCAGAACTACAAGCCGCTGATCCTACGCCTGCAAAATTTGAGCGTGCCCACGGTCGCCATGGTCAATGGCGTAGCAGCGGGTGCCGGTGCCAGTCTGGCCCTTGCTTGCGATCTGGTGATTGCCGGCAAATCGGCGTCTTTCCTGCAGGCCTTCAGCAAGATCGGCCTGATTCCTGATACCGGCGGCACCTGGTTTTTGCCGCAGCGCGTGGGCATGGCTCGCGCGCTTGGGTTGGCGATGTTGGCCGACAAGCTGCCAGCTGAAAAAGCTGCCGAATGGGGCCTGATTTGGCAAGCGGTGGAAGATGCCGAACTGGTTGCCACCGTCGACAAACTGGCCACACAACTCGCTGCCATGCCGACCAAGGCGCTGGTGCGCACGCGCCAGGCCATGCACGCCGCGCCCATGCACACGCTGGAGCAACAGCTCTCAATGGAAGGGGGCTTTATGCGCGAACTCGGCTGGAGCCCCGACTTTGCTGAGGGCGTCGCCGCCTTTATGGAAAAGCGCGCAGCGCGTTTCACCGGTAACTGATCGCATGAACACTACTCCCTTAACGTCTGCCATGTCTACTGCATCGTCGACAGCACTTCCGCAACACGCCTTGGTGGCGGTGGTCGGCGCCGGTGCCATGGGTGCCGGTATTGCTCAGGTGGCTGCCGTAGCCGGGCACCGCGTGATGCTACTAGACAACCGTCCGGGCGCTGCTCAAGCCGCAATCGACGGACTGCGCGCCCAACTCGACAAGCTGGCCGCAAAGGGCAAGCTGACAGCAGAAGCCGCGCAGACTGCTGGCCAACGCCTGCAGGCCGCCACGGAACTCAGCGATCTCTCCGCCGCCGCCCTGGTGGTCGAAGCCATTGTCGAAAGCCTGAGCGCCAAACAAGCCCTGTTCGCAGATCTGGAAGCACTGGTGTCCACCGACTGCCTCTTTGGCAGCAACACGTCCTCCATCTCGATTACCGCGATTGGTTCGGCCTTAAAGCATCCGCAGCGGCTGGCCGGCTTGCACTTTTTCAACCCCGCGCCGGTGATGGCGCTGGTGGAAATCGTCAGCGGCCTGGCCACTGACACAGCCGTGGCTGACACGCTGTTTGCCACCGCCACTGCCTGGGGTAAGACGGCTGTACACGCCAAGTCCACTCCCGGCTTTATCGTGAATCGCGTGGCTCGACCGTTTTACGCCGAAGCGCTGCGCCTGCGCACCGAAGGCGCGGCAAGCTGCGCCACGTTGGATGCTGTGATGCGCGAGTCCGGCGGCTTTCGCATGGGTCCATTCGAGTTGATGGACATGATCGGCTTGGATGTCAATTTCGCGGTCACACGTTCGGTGTGGAATGCATATTTCAACGACCCGCGCTACCTGCCGTCGCTAATTCAGCAGGACCTCGTCGATGCCGGTTTTCTGGGTAAGAAGAGTGGCCGAGGTTTCTACGACTACCGCGAAGGTGCCGCCAAACCCCAGCCGCAAACTGAGCCGCGCCATTCCGCGCCGACCCGCCTCGTGGTCTGTGGCGATGCGCCCGCAGCCCAAGCGCTGGGCGTAAGACTGCAAGCAGCCGGCGTGGCGTTTGAACGCACCGTCTCTATTGATGGTCGCATTGCCGAAGCCGATGACACTGTGCTTTTCGTAACGGACGGCCGCAGTGCCACCCAGCGTGCAGCCGAAGGTGGTATTGCCAATACAGTGCTGATCGATCTGGCGCTGGACTACAGCAAAGCCACCCGTGTCGCTCTGGCCCCTGCCGGCCAGTGCAGCGAGGCCGCCTTTGCCGCCGCTTGCGCCGCGCTGCAAGCCGCCGGCGCACAGGTCTCGCGTCTGGCTGATGTGCCGGGGCTGGCCGTGATGCGCTCCGTGGCCATGCTGGCCAACGAAGCGGCGGACGCGGTCTACCAGGGCGTATGCACAGCTCGCGCTGCAGACGACGCCATGCGCTTGGGCGTGAACTATCCAAAGGGGCCGCTGGCTTGGGCCGACCAAGTGGGCCTGGCCAGCATCCAGCAGGTGCTCACCCATTTGAACGCAGCCTATGGCGAAGACCGTTACCGCATTTCGCCGCTGATCCAGCGACAGGTTTATCAAGGGAAGAACATCCATGTCTGAACACGCCCACGCGCATGTGCCCGAACTGACACCCGCCGAGGCGGAGCAACTGGCGCAAGACGCTGCCAATGCGATGTGGTCACGCGATCATGTGGCTCAGTCCATGGCCATGGCACTGGATGAAGTCAGACCTGGCTTCGCCCGCCTCTCCATGGTGATTCGCCAGGACATGGTCAATGGCCACGCCATCTGCCACGGCGGGATGCTGTTCACATTGGCCGACACCGCCTTTGCATACGCCTGTAACAGCCACAACCACAACACTGTGGCCTCGGCCTGCCACATCGACTTTCTGGCGCCCTCGCACCTGGGCGAAACCTTGGTGGCCGAAGCGCACGAACGCGCTCTCAGTGGTCGCGCCGGCGTGTATGACGTGACCGTCAGTACGGCAAAGGGCAAGACAGTGGCCCTGTTTCGCGGCAAGTCCGCACGCATCAAGGGTGAAGTCACGGCCAGCTTGGTGCAGGCCTAAGCCCATTTCACGCAATCAAAAAAATCTATGCAGGAGACAACATGACCGTCAAATTCCCCCAGCCCGGTGAACTCGAAGCGATCGAGACCGCCAGCCGCGACGAGATATCGGCGCTGCAACTTGAGCGCCTGAAATGGTCGCTGCGCCATGCCTATGACAACGTGCCCTTTCACCGCAAGGCCTTTGACGACAAGGGTGTGCACCCGGACGATTTGAAGACGCTGGGGGATCTGTCCAAGTTCCCCTTCATGACCAAGAACGCCCTGCGCGACAACTATCCATTTGGCCTGTTTGCCGTGCCACGTGAGCAGGTCTTGCGCCTGCATGCATCGAGCGGAACCACCGGCAAATCCATTGTCGTGGGTTACACCGCGCAAGACATCGACAACTGGGCCAATCTGGTGGCGCGATCGATACGCGCCGCCGGTGGCCGTAAGGGCGACATGCTGCACAACGCCTATGGCTACGGCATGTTCACCGGCGGCTTGGGTGCGCACTACGGCGCCGAGCGCTTGGGCTGCACCGTGGTGCCCATGTCCGGCGGTCAGACCGAAAAGCAGGTCGCACAGATTCTGGATTTCCAGCCGCAGATCATCATGGTCACGCCGTCCTACTCGCTGGTGATTGCCGAAGAGTTCGAACGACTGGGCATCAAGCCCGACGACATTTCGCTCAAGGTAGGCATCTTCGGTGCCGAGCCCTGGGGCGAGGGCATGCGCGCCGAGATAGAACGCAAGCTCGGTATCGACGCCATCGACATCTACGGCCTGACCGAAGTGATGGGGCCGGGCGTGGCCTGCGAATGCATCGAGTCAAAGGACGGCCCGGTGATCTGGGAAGACCATTTCTATCCCGAGATCATCAACCCCGACACCGGCGAAGTGGTGGCAGACGGCGAAGACGGCGAACTGGTGTTTACCTCGCTCACCAAGCAGGCTTTCCCCGTCATCCGCTACCGCACCCGGGATCTGACGCGCCTGCTGCCACCTACCTCACGCGCTTTCCGCCGCATGGGCAAGATCACCGGTCGGTCGGACGATATGTTGATCGTGCGCGGTGTGAATGTGTTCCCCTCGCAGATTGAAGAGCAGATCCTGCGCGACAAGCGCCTGTCGGGCAACTACCAGGTGCTGCTCACGCGTGACGGCCCGCTGGACAACCTGGAGGTACGTTGCGAGGTGCAGCGCGAGATCTCTGCCACCTTGAGCCAGGACCTGATCGCATCCATTGCCAAGGAACTGCAGCACCACATCAAGACCAACGTGGGCGTCTCCACCCGCGTCACGGTCATGCCCTTTGAGGGCATTCCCCGCACTGTCACCGGCAAGGCTCGCCGCGTGATCGACGAACGCCCCAAACTGGTTTGAAGGAAAAACATGATTGATGCCCTGATTTGCGACGCAATTCGCACACCCATTGGCCGCTACGGCGGCGCGCTGGCCAGCATGCGCCCGGATGATCTGGGAGCCGTGCCCCTGAAAGCGCTGATGCAGCGCAACCCCACGGTCGATTGGACAGCGGTGGACGACATCCTCTATGGCTGCGCCAACCAGGCCGGTGAAGACAACCGCAATGTGGCGCGCATGTCTGGTCTGCTTGCCGGCCTGCCGATCGAAGTGCCCGGCACCACTCTGAACCGCCTGTGCGGCTCGGGCATGGACGCTGTGGGACTGGCGGCCCGCTCCATCAAGTCGGGCGAGACGCAACTGATGATTGCCGGTGGCGTGGAGAGCATGTCGCGCGCACCCTTTGTCATGGGCAAGGCTGAGACGGCCTTCTCGCGCAACGCTGCCATTTTTGATACGACGATCGGCTGGCGTTTTGTCAATCCTTTGATGAAAGCGCAGCATGGCATCGACTCTATGCCGCAAACCGCTGACAACGTAGCTGCAGACTTTAATGTCTCGCGCGCAGATCAAGACGCATTTGCCTTGCGCTCGCAACAGCGCTGGGCCAAAGCTCACGCTGCGGGTCACTTTCTGGACGAGCTAGTACCTGTTGTGATGACACGCAAAAAGGGCGATGCGGTCTTTTTTGAAACAGACGAGCATCCCCGCCCTGAAACCACGCTGGACATGCTGGCCAAGCTCAAGGGCGTCAACGGTCCGGACTTGTCGGTCACCGCCGGTAATGCCTCTGGTGTGAACGATGGTGCCTGCGCCCTGCTGCTGGCATCCAAAGATGCGGCAGCGCGCTACGGCCTGACGCCCAAAGCGCGTGTGGTCGGTATGGCCACCGCCGGTGTAGCACCGCGCATCATGGGTATCGGTCCCGCACCCGCCGTGCGCAAAGTGCTGCAGCAAACCGGACTGACGCTGGCGCAGATGGATGTGATTGAACTCAATGAGGCGTTTGCCGCACAAGGCCTGGCCGTTATGCGTGACCTGAATCTGGCCGACGACGACTCCCGCGTCAACCCCAATGGCGGTGCCATTGCGATGGGCCACCCGCTGGGCATGAGCGGTGCGCGCTTGGTCACCACCGCTATGTATGAACTCAACCGCCGAAATGGTCGCTACGCACTGTGCACCATGTGCGTCGGTGTAGGGCAGGGGATTGCGCTGGTGATAGAGCGCGTTTGAGCTGAGTGTTTAAAACAAACCCAAAAGGAGACAAAGCATGATTTCTCGTTTCAAAAAACTCGTCCTCGGGTGCTCTATGACGACGGCATTGGCGCTGTTGACTGGTGCAGCGTTGGCTGCAGACCCGATCAAGGTCGGCTCAGTCCTGTCCATCACCGGCCCTGCCGGTTACCTGGGTGACCCCGAACTCAAAACCTTGCAGATGATGGTGGAAGACATCAACAAAAAAGGCGGCGTGCTGGGCCGCCCCCTGGAGCTGGTGCACTACGACGATGGCAGCGATGCCAGCAAAGCGAATGGCTTTGGCAAACGGCTGATTGACGACGACAAGGTCGACATCATCGTGGGGGGCACGACTACTGGCGCCACCATGTCCATGGTGCCGCTGGTCGAGAAAGCCGGTGTGCCATTCATTTCACTGGCCGGTGCCGTGGTAGTGATTGAGCCGGTGAAAAAGTTTGTTTTCAAGACGCCGCACACCGACCGCATGGCCGCGGAGAAAGTGTTTGACGACATGAAGAAGCGCGGAATTACCAAAGTAGCTTTGTTGTCCGAGACCAGCGGCTTTGGCGCTTCAGGCAAAAAGGAGACCGAAGGCGTTGCCGGCAAGTACGGCATCACGTTGGTGGCCAACGAAACCTACGGTCCCAAAGACACCGACATGGGCCCGCAGCTAACCAAAATTCGGAACACTGCCGGCGTAGAAGCAGTGTTTGTGTTCGGCCTAGGTCAGGGCCCGGCGCTGGTTACCAAGGGCTACAAGCAGCTCGGTATCACCCTGCCTCTGTACCACGCACATGGTGTTGCGTCTGACGACTTCATCAAGCTCGCCGGCCCTGCATCTGAAGGCGTGCGCCTGCCTACATCTGCCTTGCTGGCACCGGACAAGCTGGCCGCTAACGACCCGCAGCGCCCCGTAGCCGAGGGCTACACCAAGGCATTCAAAGCCAAGTACAAGACAGACGTTTCTGCGTTTGGCGGCTATGCCTATGACGCTCTGGCCCTGGCAGTCGATGCCATCAAGCGCGCCGGTTCGACCGACAAGGCCAAGGTACGTGACGCCATCGAAGCCACCAAAGGCTTTGTAGGTACCGGTGGCGTATTCAATATGTCTGCCACCGACCACATGGGGCTGGACCTGTCGGCCTTTCGCATATTTGAAATCAAGAACGGCGACTGGATTCTGTCCAAGTAAACCCCGCATCAATTCAGCCTTGCACTATGTTTGAAACCCTCACGATTGAACATTCTGGCCCGGTTGCCACAATCTGGATGACTAGGCCCGATGTCTTCAACGCTTTCAACGAGCAACTTATTAACGAGCTTACCGCCGCCTATGCCTTGCTTGAACAGGACAACAGCGTACGAGTGGTGGTGCTTGGTGGACGCGGACCGCATTTCTCGGCTGGTGCTGACCTGAACTGGATGCGTCGAGCTGCCAACGCCAGTGAGCAAGATAACTTGGAGGACGCTCGCTGCTTTGCCCGCATGCTGCACACGCTCTCAACCTTGTCTAAGCCCACCATTGCTAGGGTGCAAGGAGCGGCATTAGGGGGGGGCACCGGACTGACTGCTGCTTGCGATATGGCCGTGGCCAGTGCGGATGCGGTGTTCAGTACTTCCGAAGTGAAGTTCGGCATTATCCCGGCCGTCATCAGTCCCTACGTGCTGCGGGCTATCGGGCCACGTCAGGCGCTGCGCTATTTCCAGTCGGCTGAGCGTATCAGCGTCGAGAAGGCTCTAGCCATAGGCTTGGTGCATGAAGTCGCGCCGTTAGAGCAGCTGGATGTGGCGGTTGCTGCACTTGTGAAGTCTTTGCTTGCTGGTGGCCCGTTGGCACAAAAGGCCGCCAAGGATTTGATTTCAGCCGTGCATGGCAAAGCACTAAATGAGCTGACGTTAGAAGACACATCACAGCGCATTGCGCGTCAGCGCCGAACTGATGAAGCACGCGAAGGCGTGTCGGCATTTCTCGACAAGCGGTCCCCCGCTTGGATGACCCCTTAAACCACTGATAACCCCCAAGGAGTGAGTGCAGATGTACACCCAATCATTTAACGTGCAAGAAAAACCAGGCCAGAGGCCTGCAAGCCTGCCGGTCTCGCTGGAGAACGTCGAATCGCAAAAGCGCTTTGACAATCGGATTGATGCCGACGGCAAAATTGAGCCACAAGACTGGATGCCTGAGGCCTATCGCAAAACGCTATTGCGTCAGATCAGCCAGCATGCGCACAGCGAGATCGTCGGTATGCTGCCTGAGGGCAATTGGATTAGCCGCGCTCCCAGCCTTAAGCGCAAGGCCATCCTGATTGCCAAGGTGCAAGACGAGGCCGGTCACGGCCTGTACCTTTACAGCGCTGCCGAAACACTGGGTCAGGGTCGTGACCAGATGTTGGCTGACCTGCACAGCGGTAAAGCCAAGTACAGCTCCATCTTCAACTACCCCACGCTCAGCTGGGCAGATGTCGGCGTGGTCGGCTGGCTGGTGGATGGCGCGGCAATCATGAACCAGATACCGCTTTGTCGCTGCTCCTATGGACCGTATGCGCGGGCCATGATTCGGGTCTGCAAAGAAGAGTCATTCCACCAGCGTCAAGGCTATGAGGCCTTGCTGGTAATGATGCAAGGAACGGCCGAACAGAAGGCCATGGTCCAGGACGCCGTGAACCGCTTTTGGTGGAAGTGCTTGGCTATGTTCGGACCTCCGGATGCCAACAGTCCGCACAGCGAGCAGGCCATGCGTTGGGGTATCAAGCGCGTTAGTAACGATGACCTGCGCCAGAAGTTCATTGACGCTACGGTTCCACAAGCTCGAGTGCTGGGCGTGACCCTGCCCGACCCTGATCTGAAGTGGAACGAAGAGCGCCAGCACTACGACTATGGCCAGATTGACTGGGATGAATTCTGGAATACGGTAAACGGCAACGGCCCTTGCAACAAGGAGCGTCTAGCCACGCGAGTGAAAGCCCACCACGACGGCCAATGGGTGCGCGATGCCGCCTTGGCCTATGCCCAAAAACACAAGTCCATAACGCACAAGGAAGCAGCATGAGCACCACAGCTTTGAAAGATTGGCCTCTCTGGGAAGTTTTCGTTCGTAGCAAACAGGGCCTGGAGCATAAGCACTGCGGCAGCTTGCACGCATCGGAAGCGCAACACGCTTTGCAAATGGCGCGCGATGTCTACACCCGCCGCCAGGAAGGTGTGAGCATCTGGGTGGTGCCCTCAAAGTCCATCACTGCCAGTGCACCGGATGACAAGGATTCGCTGTTCGAGCCAGCTGCCGACAAAATCTACCGGCATCCCACCTTTTACAACATTCCTGAAGAAGTGGGGCACATGTAATGGCAGCTTATCAAGACTATCTGCTGCACCTAGCAGACAACGCCCTGATCTTGGGTCAGCGCAACGCCGAGTGGTGTGGCCACGGTCCTATCCTAGAGGAAGATCTGGCACTCGCGAACAACAGTTTGGACCTTATCGGTCAGGCCCGTTTGCTTTATCAGCACGTGGCTGCGGTGCGCAATGACGGGAAAAGTAATGAAGACCTGCTGGCTTACTACCGCGATGTGCCAGAGTTCAAAAACTACACTTTGCTGGAGCTGCCGCACAGCACTGCGATCCTGCCAACATCACGTGGCGACCGCGACTATGCAGTCACCATAGCGCGTAATTTTTTGTACAGCGCCCTTATGGTGCAGGTCTGGGCCAAGTTGGCGGAGTCGACCGATAAGCAACTGGCCGCGATTGCCTCTAAGTCACTCAAAGAAGTGCAATATCACCTGCGCCACGCGCATGACTGGGTGCTACGCATGGGCGATGGAACGGACATATCCCATGTGCGTGTGCAGGCGGCGTTTGATTACTTGATGCCATTTACTCAGGAGTTTTGGACTCCCAGTGCCATGGAAGCAGTCGCCGTCAAGACTGGTGCCGGTGTTGATGTGACTGTGTTTAAGAGCGAGTGGGAAGCTATGGTCAGCGACACGCTGCAGGCTGCCACGCTGAAGGTTTCTCCCAGCACCGGCTTCATCACTACTGGTAAACACGGCGTGCACTCCGAGCACCTGGGCTTTTTGCTGTCAGAGATGCAGAGCCTTGCACGAGCTCACCCTGAGGCCGTGTGGTAATTACCATGTCTATGCAAGTCTCCTCCAGCGCTGTGCCTCTGCCACCTGGTGTGTTACCAAACGGTCCGTTGGCGCAAAGTAAAGAGACTGATGCGCACCACGCCATTTGGGAGTTGCTGGAGGCAGTGACCGACCCGGAAATCCCGGTGGTGAACCTACGCGAAATGGGCATTCTTCGTGCCGTGCGCCAAGGGCCGAATGGTTTGGAGGTGGTGATTACCCCCACCTACAGTGGCTGTCCGGCCATGGGTCAGATGGAAGACGATGTGGCCAACGCGCTGTTGCAAGCCGGAGTGACCGCTCGTGTGGTCACTCAACTGGCACCTGCTTGGTCAACCGACTGGATGACACCCGAGGGTCGCGAGAAATTGCGCGCCTATGGTATTGCACCGCCCGTGAAAAGCGCCTGCGCTGCCGCCGCCGATACCCAAGTGGTGGCGTTTGCCGCCCGCCGAGTTGCTGGTAAGGGTCTGGTGGAGCGGGAAACCGTGGCTTGCCCGCAATGTGGCTCCGATAACACCACCGAGATTTCGCACTTCGGCTCCACAGCCTGTAAGGCTCTGTACCGCTGCTTGAAATGCATGGAACCGTTTGATTACTTCAAACCTTATTAATCCCCATCCGCTAACCCTATTCCTACCCGCACCCCATGACTGCATCTTCCCGTTTTCACGATCTGCGCATTGCGCGGATCAGCCCTGAGGCGGCTGGCTCGGTCGCCATTGCCTTCAACGTACCCGACGATTTGTTGTCGCGCTTTGACTTCCAACCCGGCCAATACCTGACGCTGCGTAGCAAGATTAATGGTGCAGATGTGCGGCGCAGCTATTCAATTTGCTCTACCCACAGTCACCTCAAGCGATGTCATGAACTGGTGGTGGGCATTCGCCCGATGGAGGGGGGAGTCTTTTCCAATTGGGCCGCCAACACCCTGAAGGCTGGCGATACTTTGTCAGTGATGCCACCCGAAGGCCGCTTCGTCTCAAAGCGTCCGCGTGCCCTACACCGGGTAGCCTTTGCCGCTGGCTCTGGCATCACTCCTATTCTGTCCATCATGGCCAGCACCCTTGAAGACCAGCCGGAGTCTAAATTCACGTTGGTCTACGGTAACCGCAGCATGAACTCGGTGATGTTCAACGAGGCACTGCAAGACCTGAAAGACCGCTTCGCTGACCGACTGACTTTGATCCATGTTCTCTCGCGCCAAGCGCAAGAAGTGGATCTGCTGCAAGGGCGCATCGACGCCGACAAGGTGCAGAGCATTATCGACACCTTGCTTCCAGTGGCCAGTATGGACGAAGTGTTTATCTGCGGCCCCGAACTGATGATCGAAGTGACGGAAAAGGCCTTGCTGGCGGCCGGTGTTCCGGCCAAACAAATTCATACTGAGCGCTTTACCTCACCTGTCTTGGAAACGCTCACCCCTCAGGCGCGCCAGGCGGCTGTCGCCAAGCTCAATCTTCCTACTGGTGGTCAAGTTGCACTAACAGTTGTGCTGGACGGTAAGGCGCACGCCCTTCACATGAACCCCGATGAACACGTGCTGGACGTAGCCATGGCTGCCGGCCTAGACCTACCATTTTCATGCAAGGGCGGCGTTTGCGCCACCTGCCGCTGCAAGGTGATGACTGGAAGCGTGGCCATGGACAAAAACTATGGTCTGGAAGCTTGGGAAACCGAAAAGGGCTTTGTGCTGAGTTGCCAGTCGCGTCCCACATCTGAAGCCGTGACCATCAGTTTCGACGAACGCTAAGCCTTCATTCTGAATACACATCATGACCCAAATTCTTCAAAGCTACATTGGCGGTCGCTGGCAGGGCATGCAAGCTTCAGGCGCCTTGCGCAGTGCAGTTAATGGCGTCACCGTGGCTCACACCCACGCCGACGCACTCGACTTTGGCGAGGCCGTGGAGTACGCCCGCCGCAAGGGCCTGCCTGCCCTGATGACCATGGATTTCCAGGAGCGCGCCCAGCGCCTCAAGGCGCTTGGCAAGTATCTGCTAGAGCACAAAGAACAGCTGTACGCCATTTCTGCCCACACTGGCGCCACCAAGTTGGACAGCTGGATTGATATCGACGGTGGCGCTGGGACCCTGTTTGCCTATGCATCCATTGGAAGCAATGAGTTACCGTCCGGCAATTTGGTGCACGAAGGTCCCGCGTTTACCCTCGGTAAAAAAGGCGGCTTTTCAGGCACCCACGTTCTTGTACCCCGTGGCGGACTGGCTGTGCACATCAATGCCTTCAACTTCCCGGTTTGGGGTCTCTTGGAAAAGTTCGCGCCCAGCTTTTTGGCAGGCATGCCGTGTATCGGAAAACCAGCCAGCGCCACCAGCTATTTGACCGAAGCCGCCATGCGCTTGATTGTGCAATCTGGCATCCTGCCGGAGGGCAGCCTACAACTAGTCATTGGCGGTACGGGTGATTTGCTGGACCGTTTGAATGGTGGTGATGTGGTCACCTTTACCGGCTCAGCCGATACCGCTTCGCGCCTTCGGGTGCATCCGAATCTGGTCGCGAACTCGGTCCCCTTCAACGCCGAGGCTGACTCGCTCAACTGCGCCATACTCGGACCGGACGTTACGCCCGATGATGAAGAGTTCGATCTGTTTGTGAAGGAAGTGGCGCGCGAAATGACGGTCAAGGCCGGTCAGAAGTGCACAGCGATTCGGCGTGCCATCGTGCCCGCAAATCTGCTGGATGCTGTGTGCGAGCAATTGATCGTACGTTTGGCCAAGACTACGGTGGGAGATCCGGCTGATGAGCGCGTACGCATGGGCCCATTGGCCTCGCATGCGCAGCAGGCTGATGTTGCCGAGCGTATTGCGCTCTTACGCCAGGATGCGGAGCTGGTGTACTCCGGTAAGGAGGACTGGATTGGTGAAAACATTGCCCAAGGGGCCTTCTGCGCACCCACGCTACTCTCCTGCCGGAAACCCATGGACGTGGACTCCGTGCATACGGTTGAAGCATTCGGTCCTGTCAGTACCGTTATGGCCTACGACGATTTGGATGAAGCGTTGACCTTGGCCGCACGCGGTCAGGGCAGCCTAGTCGCCACGCTTGTAACGCACGACAGCGCAGTGGCTGCTAAAGCAATTCCATCCATGGCTGCTTGGCACGGCCGCCTACATATTCTTGACCGCGAATCAGCAATCGAATCCACCGGCCACGGAGCACCTTTACCAACTCTCAAACATGGCGGCCCGGGCCGCGCGGGTGGTGGTGAAGAGTTGGGTGGTCTTCGTGCCGTGAAGCATTACCTGCAACGCTCCGCCTTACAAGGTTCGCCCAACATGCTGGCAGCCATCACCGGCGAGCATGTGCGCGGTGCCAAAGTCACTGACACCGTAGTGCACCCGTTTAGAAGCTACTTTGAAGATTTAAAGATCGGCGACTCACTGCTGACGCACCGCCGCACCGTGAGCGAGGCTGATGTTGTGGCCTTTGGTGGTATTTCGGGTGACTACTTTTACATGCACTTTGATGAGGTTGCTGCTAAGGATTCGCCGTTCGGTAAGCGTATTGCGCATGGTTACTTTGTACTCTCTGCCGCCGCCGGCTTGTTTGTTTCGCCAGCTCCCGGACCGGTGCTGGCCAACTACGGTCTGGATACGCTGCGCTTTGTCAAACCGGTAGGCATTGGTGACACCATCCAAGCGCGCCTAACAGCCAAGCGCAAGATCGACCGCAACAAGATAGACGCTAAGGGCGTGGGGCAGGGCGTCGTCGCGTGGGATGTGGAAGTGACGAATCAACTCGGAGAGTTGGTCGCCAGCTACGACATTCTTACGCTGGTGGCCAAGCGCAAATAGGAACTAAATGCCTTGCTATTCGATTGAAGGGGTGATACCCGTGGTGCACCCCAGCGCCTACGTACATCCGACAGCCGTGCTGATCGGTGACGTGCATATCGGCCCGAACTGCTACGTAGGACCCAACGCCAGTTTGCGCGGTGACTTCGGTCGCATCGTGCTGCTGGCCGGAGCAAATTTGCAGGACAACTGTGTCATGCATGGATTCCCGCAGCAGGACACTTTGGTCGAGGAAAATGGCCACATCGGTCACGGCGCCGTACTACATAGCTGCACGGTGCGCCGCGATGCTTTGGTGGGTATGAACGCGGTGGTGATGGACGAAGCTGAGGTAGGACCACGAGCCATAGTGGCCGCATGTGCATTCGTTCCTGCGGGTATGCGGGTGGCTGAGCAGACATTGGTAGCTGGTGTACCAGCTAGAGCGATACGCCAACTAACCGAAGAGGAAGTCCAATGGAAGCTTGCTGGTACTGAGACCTACCAAGACTTGACCCGGCGTTGCCTAGCCTCGCTCAAGAAAGTAGATCCGCTCGAAGAGGTTGAGGATAATCGTCCCTCAGTGCTTGCGCCACCGGTAAGGCCGCTTATTGCCATCAAGCGCGGTTGATCTTTTTATGGGGAGTAAACGTTGATGACATTCACAGCCGCGATGCCGACGGCCTCGTCGAATGAAAACTTCTTGCTTGATGCTTGGAATGTTCAGCTTGGTTCGGTATGTGGTGCATTCCGTACAGTGGCTGCCACCGAGCAAATTACTGGAAGCATCTCGACGCGCTCATTCATGGGGATGGAGATTGTCAACGTCAATGTGAGTCCTTCACACATTATTCGAAGTCAAAAAGACGTTCGAAGTGATGGAGCAGAGTACTATTTTTTGATCGGGCAGATCGCAGGACAAGCTCACATTCAGCATAGTGGTCGGAGTGTGCTTTTGGCCGCAGGTGATATGGTCCTGGTGGATTCGTCACAAGAGTCCAAGTTCATTTACGCTGATAGCGAGTCGAAATCTATTTCAAATCAACTATCCGTGCATGTTCCTCGAACATTCTTGGAGGGTAAATTGTCACAGCATCAGTTCGGTGAACGAATTGAAGCTAATTCTGATTTAGCGCATTGTGTTTGGGTTCAGCTTACGGCCATAGAGGAGGTGATCAGCCTATTGAGCGATTCGCGAATGTATTCAGACGCATTTCGTGAGTTGTTTCTGAAAGCGTTTACCTACATGTTCTACACAGATCGGCATCAAGATCGTTTTGTGAAAATCATGTCGAACTTATTGAAGGAAGCGGGTGCACAGGCGAGTGGTGTAGATTTTCTTGCGAATATGAGCGCAAGTTCTAGACGCACGCTTTTCCGCATTTTTGAAAAACGCGATACATCGATAGGTGAGATGCTGAAATACATTCGCCTATTGCGATTTCTCAAACTCTGTAAAAATCACGCCCAGAGTCCAGTTCGCCCGACTGTTAGTTCACTGATTTATCAAGCTGGATTCAGTGATGTTTCCAACTTCAATCATTTGTTCAAGGCCAACTTTGGTATTACTCCGCGCGAGCTAATTACCAAGCATTGAGATGAGAGTGGTCGTTGACCTCCTCCACACCAACCCCGGGGCATACTTGGCCTCATGCGGTTAAGTTCTCTGTCTGTGTGCAGCAGCAGACCATTGCGAGGGTGCATATCCGACGCAATACTTGGTGATAGTGAATTTGGATAGGGATTGGACCAATGACATCGGCTTCATGAACAACTGTGTCACCCTGCGCATCAACCGTCAGCAGATGGACATCTGCACAGTCAACTGTTTGCAACGAGGTGTGATCGTCTAGTCCCGATTTGGTTAAACCGTAGCGTTCATGCTGGCCAAAGTGCACCAGTACAACGCCGTCAGAGCCTTCACATTTCTTTGAACTGCGTCTACGGTGGAGCTATCTGCCAAGCAGCGAGTCCAGCACTCGGTACACCCATGCCACAGCCCTGATAACTCTACCGTGACTTTGTCACAAACTTACCCCTCCTCTGTGGACGAATCAAAGTACTTGCCTGGCACTATGCCGAGTGCCAACTTGAAGTCTCGGGAAAAAGCAGAAACATCGCCGTAACCGACGTTAAACGCCACTTGTGTGACGGGCGCTCCACCGGCGAGCATTTCAACAGCGTGCAGCAACCGGCATTGTCTGCGCCACTGCACAAAACCGATCCCCGTGTCGAGCTTGAAGGCACGCGTCAACGTGCGCTCGCTAGCGCCCACAGACGCAGCCCACTCACGCAACTCCGTAGAGTTTGCGGGGTCGCTTAACAACGCATCACAAATGCGTGCAATGCGTTTGTCCTTAGCCTGCGGGAGCTTCAATGGTTCGCTGCGTTGCACGGAAACTTGATCCAATGCCACGCGTAGCAAGCGCTCTTGAGCACCGCCGCGAGGCCAGTCCACGCCAAAGCCTGCCCCCTTGAGCAATAGTTCGGAGAGTAATGGCGAAACCTGCACCACCTGGCAATCGCTTCCTAACTTCTTGGCGTGAAGTGCACTTACATATAGGGTGCAAAAGTCAAAGCGCTTCTTGGACAGTACGGCATGCTCGGTGGCAGGAGGTATCCATACTCCGCGCTGCGGAGGCACGATCCAGCGTCCCCCTTCGGTGCGAACTTCCAGCACACCGCTAGATGCATGAATCAGCTGGGCAAAGCGATGCTGATGTGGCGCAATATGCGAAGGCACATAGGCCTGACGCAAAACAAAAAAAGGCCGTAACACATCGTCGGGGTTGATGAACTTTTGAGGAACTGGGGAGGCGTTTGGCAGTTTCGGCATAGAACTTGGCATTTTTGGCTGGGCGCGCACCGGAGGCGACAAATACAGTTCTCTCTATCGAAAGACATGTTGTTTTTCTTTCTATTGAGAACCATTATGAAACTCCTTAAATCACTCATTTCTGCTGGCGCGCTACTCTCACTAGGCGTAGTCGCTGCAAGCCCAGCCACAGCAGGCGCTCTGGGGAAATTCACTTCTGATGCAAATGGCTTCGACACACAAACCTATTGGTATGACGACGGACAAGAAGTGACTATCATCGATACACAATTCGTGCCCTTGCTCACTCAAGCGATGCTCGATCAAATCAAAAAATCTTCTTCTAACCCGATCACGCGGGTGATTGTCACCCACCCTAATCCTGATAAGTTCAACGGCCTGCCCTTGCTGCACAGCATGGGCATCGAGTCGATCGCATCCAAAGCTACAGCAGATGCTATGCTTGGCGTACACGCTTACAAAAAATACTTCTGGACGAAGGTCGCGAAGTCTTTCACTGAAGAGAGCTACCCCAAGTTTGAAGCGGTCAAGTCTACTTTTATTGGCCAAACAACCATCAAGCTCAAGTCTGGCGAAACCATATCGTTGATTGAACTGAAAAACAGTGGTGTAGCTAGCACACAGACCGTTGTACGTATTGATCGAACTGGCGACCTTATCGTTGGTGACTTGGTGCACTACAAGGCCCACGCATGGCTAGAAGGTGGAATCGTGAACGGCAAAGCAAAGCCGGATTTGAAAGCATGGGGCTTAGCATTGGCCGAACTCCCAAGCCTGACACCTCAGCCCAAGCTATCAAAGGTCTATGGGGGCCGCGGGGCATCTGGAACGGTGAACGAGGTCGTAGCTTTTCAGGACGATTACCTGACTAGAGCCGAAGCATTAGTGGACAGCTACATAAAGAAAACACCTGCGGCCGATTTGAAAGATCCAGCCCAAGCACAAAAGCACTACTCAGCGTTGCAAGCTGAGTTTGACGAGCAAATGCCGGGACTTGCACTACCCTACTTGGTGGGCTACGGGGTTTACGGCCTACTTGACTCAAAATCAAACTAAGGTTAACTGATAGACCTTCGCTGAAGTTAATGTGAAACCTCCTTGAAAACTTGATCCAGTCAGAAGTAGAGAAAATTCCCCCAACGGATTCTCTATTTAAAGAAATCAAAGTTCAATGAAAGTCAAATCGTTGACCTCTTGAAAGAGGTCAAATTGGGAGTCAAGGTCGGTGAGACCTGCAGGAAGCATGGCGTCAGCGAACCCACCTACTACATGTGGAAGAATCAGTTCAACGGGATGACTGTCCCGCATCTTTCTCAGCTGCGAGAGCTGCAGGAGAAGAACGCCAAGCTCAAGCGCATGTATGCCGACCTTGCCCTCATGCACCATGCGTTGAAGGACGTCGTTGACCGAAAGCTCTGACCCCGCAGCGTCGGATTGATGTGGTGCAAACGCTCATGGGCGACCATGGCATGAGCCAACGTAAAGCCTGTGTTGCCAGTGGCATTGTCCGTTCAACACTGCGCTATTGCCACAAACAGTCTGACGGCTACGGGGTAATCCAGTTTATGCAGACATAGTTGGCTACCTATCCACGGTATGGGTTTGGCCTGCTTTACGCCAGCGCATGCCATCAGATCAGCCCTGGGGCAAGACAGTGTTGTGACGGGTGTACTACCGCTCAATCTGAATCTGCCACGACGGTGTGAGAGGCACGTGCCTGCGCGTATCCGACAGCCTCTGGAAGCGGGAAAGCAGCCCTATCAGGGTTGGTGCTGAACTGCTACGTCTTCGACTCCTTGCAGGGGGTCAGAGACATGACTGCGGACTGGCTCCATCGCTACAACCACCACCGGCCCCATAAGTTTCTGGGGTCGTTTCCACCGGTCGAGTACCGTGCGACAAAAATCTCCAACCTCTACTTCTGACTGGTCCAGGAATTCGAGGTGGCTTCAGTCATATTTGAATTAAAAGCGCCTGATGTCATCTTCAAGCGACGCTCCTTTCTGCTGCAATTTTGTGAGCTCCTTTTGTTTGGGGATTGGCCCTGAGGTATCTGCTGCTCTAGCAAGGGGCACTGAACTGGATTGGAGGCGCAATGAACTCTAAGGTGATCTGCGCGTCGTCGGAACCGACCGCTGCTGGGACTAGCTGGTTCTAGACCAATCAACCACCCAAAAACCAGAAGCAACGCATACCAAGCTGGAGCACTCATGCCATACCGCCCACACGCTCTGCCGCAGATTAATTGAGTTCACGAAAGAGCGCAAGCGATGCACGGCAAGCAGTGGGCGTCTTCCGCTACCAAAAAAATGCATCCATGCTCCCTTGAGCGCTTCTGAAAACCCTTATAGGTGCAAACCCTAGGCGGCTCAAATTGGCACAAAAAACCAAGATTGAAATACTGGTGACTCGTAAATTCCTTCACAAGCACCTTGCAGTTTCGTTCATCTTTAGCCAGACCAGATTTAGCGAGTTCGGTGATGAGTTGACTCAACTTTGATAAGCGCCAACTAAAACGAGGAGACATGTCGATTGGTGCATCCAGCTAGAGACAAATGTTGACGGACCTGTGGAGCAAAGGGGATCAAGCAAGAAACCAAGCGGAATAACTTAACCCATTTCAATATGACTGCAAATTACACGTTGACAATCAATGGTCAAGCCGTTCCTGGCGATGCCGAATCGTTTCCTATTTTCAACCCAGCGACAGGCGCACTGTTAGGTCACGCGCCCGCATCTACGCGAGCTCAAGTTGATGTCGCAGTGACTGCTGCTCGTGCAGCACAGCCAGCTTGGGCGGCACTCCCTGACGATGAACGTAGGGCATTGGTAGTGCGTGTTGCGGAAATCCTTGCGACTAACTCACAGTATCTTGCCGAATGGATTACTCGTGAGCAGGGTAAGCCGCTGACTGGTCCCGGCGCTTTGTTTGAAATGCAGGCTTGTGTCGGTTGGACTCAAGTAGCGGCAAGTCTCGAGCTACCAATGGAGGTGGCGTTTGAGGACGACACTCGCCGTGACGAAATCCATCGTAAACCGATTGGTGTGGTCGCGGCAATTGCGCCTTGGAATTGGCCTCTCATGATTGCCATTTGGCAAATCATTCCTGCCTTACGTGCCGGAAATACAGTGGTACTTAAGCCTTCTGAATATACGCCTCTCGGAACACTTGAAATGGTGCGTCTGATTAACGCTGTATTGCCTCCTGGTGTTTTAAACACAGTGAGCGGCAATGGTCGGACAGGTGATGTCCTTGTCCGTCACCCTGATGTTAAAAAAATTATGTTTACTGGCTCTGCTGCTACCGGCAGAAAAATCATTGAGGCATCGGCGGGAAATATGGCGCGCCTTACCCTTGAGCTTGGCGGCAACGATGCTGCAATCGTCTTACCTAGCGCTGATGTGCAAGCTATGGCCCAGGGTCTTTTCTGGGGTGCGTTCCTTAATATGGGACAGACATGTGCATGTATTAAGCGACTCTACGTGCACGAAAGTCATTACGAAAATGTGATTTCTGCACTTAAGGCTCTTGCTGAGTCGATACCGATGGGTGACGGTATGCAAGAAGGCATCTTGCTTGGACCAGTTCAAAACCGTATGCAGTTTGAAAAGGTTGTCGCTCTAGTTGACGCTGCTCGTAACGCTGGAGCCCGCATCGTGACGGGTGGAAAACCAAAAGCAGACAGTCTCTTCTACCCTGTCACGTTGGTGGCCGACGTGAAGGATGGGAATCCTCTTGTCGATGAAGAGCAATTCGGGCCAGCTCTGCCCATCATTGTCTATAGCGATGTAAATGAAGCCGTACGCCTGGCCAACCGATTGGACGTCGCACTAGGCGCATCGGTGTGGGGCAATGATATCGAGGAGCTAAAGCGTGTGGCGACAAAGCTTGAAGCAGGCACAGTTTGGATCAATCAACACGGTGCCATTCATCCAATGGTGCCTTTTGGTGGCATTAAAGCTTCTGGCTACGGCGTGGAATTCGGTATCGAAGGCCTCAAAGCCGTGACGGTGCCTCAGGTCATCAGTATCAAGAAGTGACGATCAAAATTTTTAATGCTTTTCTTCTGAGGTAATTTGATATGAAAAAAATGCAAAATAGTAGTAAGTCGCTGAGCTGTGCACTCAGTGCCGTTGCTTTGGCGTGCTTTGCCATTCTTCCGCAGATAGCGAACGCCCATGGAAGCGCCGCCCAAATGGTGCCTCTCAAGAAGATCGCTAACGAGGCCGGTGGAACCCTGAAATGGGACAGCTACGCCAACGTCTACACCTTCAACCGTAACAGTACCTTGGTACGCGCTAAGCCAGGCTCCAGCACGATCACCGTCAACGGTAGTCCATTCAAGTTGTCGGCACCTTTGGTGGTGCGCAAAGGTGCTGCATACGTTCCCCACGACTTTCTGCAACAAGTCACCCAGTCCAGCTTGGACCGCACCTTTGTGGTGGAACGTACACCTAACCCGTTGAACCCGCTAAGCGAAGAAGAAATCAAATCAACCGTTGAGATTCTGAAAACCAGCGGCAAGTACCAACCCGGCTATCGGTTTTCGGAAATCACACTACGCATGCCGCCGAAGGAAGAGGTATGGGCCTTTGCTTTGGAAGGCAAAAAGGTAACTACTCCCCGAACCGCAGAAGTAACCATTCTCGATGGCAAGCATGTCATTGAAAGCACAGTGGACCTAAAAGCCAAGAAAGTCACCCGCTGGGAACCGAAGGAAGGTGCTCATGGGATGGTCTTGATTGATGACTTTGCTACTGTCCAAGCGGCTATTGAATCTAGCCCGGCCTACATTGAAGCGCTAGCCAAGCGCGGAATTACCGACATCAAGAAAGTGGTGACCACACCATTGACGGTGGGTTACTTCGACAACAAAGACGGGCTTCAACAGCAAGACCGCCTGCTCAAAATCGTCAGCTATCTGGACGTTGGCGATGGCAACTACTGGGCTCACCCGATTGAAAATTTGGTAGCCGTACTGGACTTGGTTCAAAAAAAGATCATCAAAGTTGAAGATCAAGGTGTCATCCCGGTACCCATGAAAGCGACTGCTTATGACGGCAGTGATCGAAAAGCAGGTACCCCGCCAAAACCGCTGGAGATCTCAGAGCCTCAGGGTAAAAACTACACCATCACCGGAAACTCTTTGCACTGGCGCAACTGGGACTTCCATTTGCGTGTGGATTCACGCGTGGGACTGTCGCTGTCTACCGTGACATTCAATGACAAAGGTACAAAGCGCAAGGTGATGTACGAGGGCTCTTTGGGCGGCATGATCGTGCCTTATGGCGACCCCGACGTAGGCTGGTACTTCAAGGCATACTTGGATTCCGGTGAGTACGGCATGGGTACGCTGACATCACCGATCGAACCAGGCAAAGACGCTCCAGAGAACGCTGTATTTCTGGATGCCACGCTAGCCGACTTCAACGGTGCACCCGCAACCATCCCCAATGCAGTGGCGGTTTTCGAGCGCTATGCAGGCCCCGAGTACAAGCACCAGGAAATGGGACGACCCAATGTAAGCACGGAACGCCGCGAGCTGGTGGTGCGCTGGATCAGTACGGTAGGCAACTACGACTACATGTTCGACTGGGTGTTTAGCGAGAACGGCACCATCGGCATCAATGCGGGTGCTACAGGCATTGAGGCTGTCAAAGGCGTGAAATCACGCACTATGCAAGACGCCACTGCCAAGGAAGATACGCGCTATGGCACTTTGTTAGATCACAACATTGTGGGCACCACCCACCAGCACATTTACAACTTCCGTCTTGATATGGATGTGGACGGTGAAAGTAACACTCTTACAGAGATCGATCCTGTAGTGTTGCCAAACACCACTGGAACACCTCGCACCAGTACCATGCAGACCGTCGAGCGGACCGTGACCACCGAGAAGCAGGCTGCGCAGAAGTTTGATCCGGCAACAGTGCGTTTGTTGAGTAACACCAACAAGACGAACAAGGTAGGCAACCCGGTGTCCTACCAGCTCATTCCTTACGCAGGTGGAACACACCCTGTCGCAAAAGGTGCGAACTTCGGAAAAGACGAGTGGATTTATAACCGCCTGAGCTTTATGGATAAGCAGCTCTGGGTCACCAAATACAACCCTGAAGAGCGATTCCCTGAAGGAAAGTACCCCAACCGTTCATCCAAAGACACGGGCCTCGGACAGTTCAGCGCAGATGATCAAAACATCGTAAACACCGACAACGTTGTGTGGCTCACAACCGGAACCACCCACATCGCCCGCGCCGAAGAGTGGCCCATCATGCCAACCGAATGGGTGAACGTGCTGCTCAAGCCTTGGAACTACTTTAGCGAAACACCCACACTGCATCTGGGTGGTACTGCTAAGTAAGACGATGGCGAAGTCACACTTTATTCTCTTAGCGTTTTACGCATTGGCTAACAGTTTGCACTTCGCCAGCAATGGAGACTTCATCGCCTACTACCCTTATATGCCTGAGTGGATGTCGGCGGAGAGGGTCTATTTTGTCTGGATGGGAGTGACAGGTATTGGACTGACTGGCTTGGTGTTGGGCTTGTCAGGTCGATTTTGGATCTCCCGTCCCCTATTGGCTCTATATGGTTTATGTGGACTAGACGGTCTCTTCCACTACTCGTTAGATTTGTGCAAAGATCATGACTTGTTGACCAATTTTTTGATTGTCAGCGAAGCGCTTCTAGGCATCTCACTGTTTGCGGCAGTTGTGTTAGGGGGTTTAGGACTGAAAAAGAACAGGCTTGGGAGTAAGTCATTTTCTCAATGAGTCAATTGTTCCTAGATCAATGTTCACATCGCACCGCACCAAACCTCGAACGACTTTCATCTCGACAAAAGTGGTCTCGATAAGCCCGCTGAATTTGTATCAGATCGGATGTCCGCTTTTGGGCAGCTAATCTAGAGGAGCGGATGATCACTTTGGGTCGACAGCTGCTGAGGGCCACAGGAGGTCGATGTTGAGGGTTAAGTTCCGTTGGGAAGCAAAGAGGAGCTCCGAAAAAATCAAGATTACGCGACATCTGTTGATTGCGTGCTAACAAATCCATTTGTCCAATGTCTTGAACTGCCAGCCACTAGCGGGCTCACACAAAGGGTTAGGGATTTCTAATAGTCTCTTTCGGAGAACCGAAATTGCTTTCGCCATTCCGTCGGTGCAATGCCAAATTGGCGACGGAAGTGCAACCGCAGTGACTCTACCGATCCGAATCCGGCCCGCTCTGCAACAAACTCCATGGATCCGCCGGTGGACTCCAAAAGTCGCTGGGCATAGGCCAATCGCTCAGACAGCAACCACGACAAAACACCCATGCCCGTGAGCTGCTTGAACTGCCGGGTAAAGGTTCGGCGGCTCATGAAGGTGCGCTCAGCGAGGGAGTCTACGGTGTGAGTGAGGTGTGGGTTCTCGCGAATCCAATCAAACAAATCAGAGAGGCGAGAATTTGCTGGAGTAACTGGTATCGGTTGCTCGATAAATTGAGCCTGCCCACCTTGGCGGTGCGGAGAAACTACCAAACGCCTGGCCACACTATTGGCCACTTGTGAGCCATGCATTTGACGCAGCAGGTAGAGGCAACAGTCGAGCCCCGCTGCCGTGCCGGCAGAGGTGACCACTCCACGGTCTTCCACATAGAGCACATCAGCATCCAATTGAACCGCGGGATACCGCGCACCAAAGTCTTTGGCATAGGCCCAATGGGTCGTTGCCTTGCGCCCGTCCAGCAAACCCGCTTCAGCCAACACAAACGCGCCCAAGCAAAGGCCCACAATCTTAGCGCCGCGCTCGTGCGCAACATTCAACGCTTTGAGCAGTGACTTCGGAGGACTTTCTGCGACATCACGCCAACTGGGCACGATGATGGTCGCGGCATGTTGCAGTGCCGACAGTCCATAACGAACGTCGATATCGAACCCGACAGAAGTACGCAGCCTGCCTGACTCAGCGGCACATACTTTGAAGTCGATCGGTGGGCAACCCGGGTGGCTTTCACCGAACACCACGCACGGTGTAGCCAAGTGAAAGGGGCTGATCAGATCGAAAGCAACGACCGCGATTGAATCTGTAGAAGTTTCAGGATTCGGCATATTGGCCTAATCTTACTGATCATTGTCAAACGAGCCACTTAGCAACAGCCGCATCACTCGACAAAATTCTGGCCAGAAAACAAACTTGTTGAGGGCTCCATGAAATATGAAACGACTGTCTACCCGACGCTACCTTTGGTTGAGCATATTCTCCAACCCTGGCGAACTCGCATCGGCCCTGATTTCGACGGATACAAAAACCACGTGTATCGCATGCTGCACTGCTGCTTCGCACTGGCGCCGTGCACTGACGAAGATCGCAAGAAACTCATCATTGCCGCCTGCCACCATGACATCGGCATTTGGTCTGACCATACCGTCGACTACCTGCCGCCCTCGATCCGTGAAGCGGTCGCATACCTGCATGCCAATCAACTGAATCAATGGGAGGAGGAAGTCACTTTGCTCATTGACCTCCACCACAAGGTGCGTGCAATCAAAGGAGAGTTGGCTGAAAAGTATCCACTGCTGGAGGTATTCAGGCGGGCAGACTTGGCCGACTTTTCTCTCGGGCTGATCTTGGGCGGTGTGCCCAGGCGCTACTTTGCAAGCGTCAAACGCCAGTTCCCCAATGCAGGGTTTCACAAGATGCTTATGAAGTCAGCTGGGGGATGGTTTGCAAAGCATCCACTGTCACCACCGCCTTTTATGAGGTGGTGATTTCGCAAGGCATCAAGCAGGTCTCGACTTTCCACCCGTTCTCTGCAGCACTGTCTTTGGGGATCTATATCGAACAGCAAGGGTGATGGCCAATTGGACAGACTATGGTCATCACGCGAATCCTGCTAGCTGACTAGGATTTCAAAGAGGCGTTAATTCCGGCAGAGTGTTCATATACCGATGAATGTCTGCTATCGAGCGATGCGCCATACACGCTTTGGGTCGCAGGGCGTCCAACATCGCCAAATCTTGCGTTGCATACCCCTATGCATGATTGTCGCCGTTCGCGAGAGAGTTGATTTGACTCACTGATGACGTTGCCCGCATGCGGAGCAACTCACTCTGGTCAATTCGAGAATGCCAGCTGTCGGTGGTCAGCTATTCCCAGAACAGATGGTCAAGTTAACCGGAATACGCAGTCTTTGAAACCGGCAACAGCCCTAACCGAAGACATGTGGACCATCACGATATATGAATGCGTGGAAATGCAGCAGTAGACTCTCGAGAAACTCATAGGGACCACTCACTTGACAGCAGCAAAGTGAGGAGCAGATCGTGATCATTTGTCCATGTTGTACCGAGCCTATTCGGACTATTCAAAGCAGACTGCACACAAATGCCCATTTCTCGCTTCACATTCATTGTCAAAACACCGGGTTACTCGCCGAAAGTTCACCGTAGCATCCTCGCGACGGACTACTTCACAACGGTGATCGTCGGTGTGGCTAACTTAGCGTCCGCAGTACTTGTCGCCAAGGAGTAAGCTGAGTCCGGAACGCAGCTCATTGAACTTTGTGGCGGTTTCACGCAAGAAGAGGCTAGCCAAGTTCGCCTTCAGGTGCCACACACGCTCCCAGTCGGAATGGTTTCCTATACCGCTGAACAAGAGGCAGAGTTGGCTCGTCTGTTCGCTTGAAAGTGCTGCAACGCTTCAACCAGGTTCCCAAATTGCTGCCTTCGTTTAATTGCCGCTCTATGCCGAAAGCATAATTGCACACAATCACATCGATGTCCCATAGTGAAGGCATTAGGTGCCGCTGAGGCACTTCAATGCGAGCCTGAACCAGAGCCAAACTCAATCTGCACTCGCTGCCTCGTAGTCGGAATGAACGTGCCACCAACGTGGCATGCGCGAGACGTAAGAGTGGTATGTCGGAGCAAAATCTTTCAGGTGGGGTTTGTCAAATACACCTGTTGCGAGTGCGATGGTCGGCTCGTCGTCGATTGCGCCGATAGTGGTGCCGCAGGTGCTGCAAAACGCTCGACTAGAGGAAGAGGAAGAACGCCATGTCGATGGTTTACCGCTAGGGCCTGTCCATTCGACACTAAGGGCAGGGAACTCGACCCATGTGAGTGTCAAAGAGCCAGAGTGTTTACGGCAGCTTGTGCACGAGCAAGTATGGGGTTTGCCAAGTGCGCCAGTCGCTCGGAACCTGATAGCGCCGCACAAGCAGCCGCCTTCGTATTGTTTGGGTTTCACGTTCATCGTGGTAGTGGTCGCGAATAAGTGAAGACGGATGAGAAGACACCTCCACGCGCATTTTGGGTTGAAGCAATAGGCTTTTTCTGCCAAGGGTCGATATCCCTCCGTCGCAGTCCACAGAGATTTCGGCTAGCTGTGTTCCCATAATGGCCGCTTCGGGGCAGCGATTTGTACTGTCTGGAAGAGCGCTTTGGGTCGAATCCCGACGTTTATTGGATTGGTTCGCGAAAAGTAAGGTGTTAAGTGGCACACAATAGACAAAATTGAGTGTTGAGTGGCACGATCGTGGAATGTGCATTTACAAGCCACAAAGTCCATCCCTTATCAATCAACTACTTAGATTAGGGAAGCGTGGATACATAAATGACGTTCCGCACAAGGGCTATTTCTCCCGATGTTTGCCAGACGTGAGCGACTTGAAATCACGGTTTGTTGGATTCCTTGGCTTCCCCTATAGTCTGGCTTTTGCGCGTTGAGCGCATGGGCAAACCTGCCGAGAGGCAGGGACGCAAAGCCT
>JARXAM010000068.1 GCA_029865845.1 Rhodoferax sp.
AGTCTTGAGAAACTCGTCACGCCGCGTGGGCTTGCGATAGCTCTCAAATCCTTGATCGGTGGCCATAGCTAGGGTCTGTTGCTTCATGAATCTATAACGTCTGATGGCCATCGGCGGTGGACTTATTCAGCATTGCCCTAAGCCCATGGCGCCATGCTGGCGCACCTGGCGGCACAGCCGCTTGTGCTGACGCACCGACAGCCCCAAGGCTATTGCCGCCGCTGTTTGCGTGCATTGCTTATCCAACACCTGCTTCACCAGCGCAAAGCGCTGCGCTTCCTTGCCACTCATCAAAACTTCCTTACCCATGTCTTTCCTGTCCCTTCAACCATCAAGGGGACACTTCTACTTGGGGCGAAGGGGACATTACTGCTTTGGGCTCACATCGTAGAATCCCCGCATGTCCTATCTCGTGCTCGCCCGCAAGTACCGTCCCCGCTCGTTTCAGGAAATGGTGGGGCAGGACCATGTGGTGCAGGCCCTGACCAACGCGCTGACGACGCAGCGCCTGCACCATGCGTACCTCTTTACGGGGACGCGCGGGGTGGGAAAAACCACGGTATCCCGCATTCTTGCCAAGTCCTTGAACTGCCAAGGTGTCGACGGGACAGGAGGCATTACGGCAACGCCCTGTGGTGTGTGCCAGGCGTGCGCTGATATCGATAGCGGACGATTTGTGGATTACACAGAGTTGGACGCTGCATCCAACCGCGGTGTGGATGAGGTGCAGGCCTTGCTGGAGCAAGCGGTTTACAAGCCGGTGCAGGGTCGCTTCAAGGTCTTCATGATCGACGAGGTGCACATGCTCACCAACACGGCCTTCAACGCCATGTTGAAGACCCTGGAAGAGCCGCCGGAGTACCTGAAATTTGTACTGGCCACCACCGATCCGCAGAAGGTGCCCGTCACGGTGTTGTCGCGCTGCCTGCAGTTCAATTTGCGGCCGATGGCACCCCAGACCATTTTGGAACATTTACACAAGGTGCTGGAGGTGGAGCAGGTATCTGCGGAGCCCCAGGCGCTGCGCTTGCTGGCGCGGGCGGCACGGGGCTCTATGCGGGATGCATTGAGCTTGACCGACCAGGCCATTGCGTTCGGATCGGGGCAGTTGCAGGAGACAACAGTGCGCCAAATGCTGGGCAGCGTGGATCGTTCGTATGTGTTCCGACTGATCGAAGCGTTGGCGGCAGGTGACGGGAAAACAGTGGTGGACACCGCCGACACGCTGCGCCTGAACGGATTGAGTGCGGCCTCTACCTTGGAGGAAATGTCCACGGTGTTGCAGCGCATGGCGGTGGCTCAGGCGGTGGGGCAGGGTGCTCTGGACGAGAGCGACCCCGATGCCATGGAGACCGCCCGTTTGGCGGCGGCCATGCCTGCGGATGAAACCCAGTTGCTCTACAGCATTTGTCTGCATGGACGCGCAGATCTGGGCTTGGCACCTGACGAATATGCCGCGCTCACCATGGTCTTGCTGCGCTTGTTGGCGTTCAAGCCAGAGGCGGAAAAAAAAACTCTAAAGGTTATTGACCGCCCACCCACACTGCCTCCACGCAGTGTCGCTGCAGTTGCCACGGCGCCTTACCCTTGGGAGGCTGCGACGCAAGCGCACCCCACAGAAGCTGCGCAAACTATGGGCACCCCCACGGTGTACGCGGATGGGGGGAGCGGAATTCCTCCCGGACACCTCCTGGCGGTGCGCGACAGTGGGCCCCAGAGGGCGTCCGAACCGCTGGACGACGATGACATTCCCCTCGCAGACACCGAGGCCGATGAGCCCTTTGCGTCTCCTTGGATAGATGACATGGGCGAAGACGATGCATCTGTCGCACCCTTGGCTCCCATCTCTAACGCGCCGGTTGCCAGCCGAATATTGGCGATTCCAGTACAAGAGTTGCAAGAAAGTGCCCTTGAGGAATCTGCAGTGACGGGTGTATTTGAGCCTACCGACGAAGGCGACTTTTGGCACTCCACGGTGAATCAGCTGATTGCGTCGGATGCCATTACCGCCATGGTGCGTGTGCTGGCGTTGCAGTCACAACTGGTAGCCCGCGATACTGATCAATGGTTGCTGCGTCTGGAACGCGAATCCCTGAACCAAGCCAGTACCCGTGAACGCTTGACGCAGGCACTGCATGGCGCAGGGTATCGTGTGTCACTTGCTATCGAGGTCGGTCGCGTGGTGGACAGCCCCGCGCGCCGTAACGCGGCTGCGTCCCAGGAAAAGCACCAGGCTGCGCATCGCATTGTGATGGAAGCGCCTTTTGTACAAGCCATGATGCGCGACTTCGGCGCGAAAATCGTACCCGGATCTATCAAGGCCCTCTGACCAAGGGCCATCATTTTTTCATTCATATCGTAAGGAAGACCATGTTCAACAAAGGACAACTCGCGGGCCTCATGAAGCAAGCCCAAGCCATGCAGGACAACATGAAAAAAGCTCAGGACGAGTTGGGCAACATTGAAGTCACGGGCGAATCTGGCGCTGGCTTGGTCAAGATCACCATGACCTGCAAGCACGATGTCAAGCGCGTGGCTATTGATCCCAGCTTGTTGGCGGATGACAAAGACATGCTTGAAGACTTGGTGGCCGCTGCATTCAATGCCGCAGTGCGCAAAGCGGAGGAAACCTCTGCCGAGAAGATGGGCAAGCTGACAGCGGGCATGCCCGGCTTGCCAGGCGGAATGAAGTTTCCGTTCTGATCTTGGCGCAAGGCCCGTCCCGTGTCAGACACCAACGCGCTTGAAACCCTGATCCAGGCCCTGCGTGGTTTGCCGGGGGTGGGCGTCAAGTCGGCCCAGCGCATGGCTTTTCATTTGCTGCAACATGATCGGCCTGCCGCGCAGTTTTTGTCCAGGGCGTTACAAGAGGCGGCGGACACCGTCTCTCACTGCGAGCGATGCCACACCTTCACACAGAGCGCGGTCTGCGCCACTTGTCTGGACGAGCGGCGAGACCGGTCGCAGCTATGTGTGGTGGAAACGCCCGCAGATCAAAGTGCGATGGAGCGTACCGGCGCCTACAAAGGCTTGTACTTTGTGTTGATGGGCAAGCTCAGTCCGCTGGATGGAATCGGCCCTAAGGACCTCGGCTTCAAAAAGCTGTTTGACCGGGCCTGTGACGGTGTCGTGCAAGAAGTGATTTTGGCAACGAACTTCACGGCCGAGGGTGAAGCAACCGCTTACGTGATTGCTGAGGGACTCAAGGCGCGCGGCTTGCGACCAACGCGTCTGGCGCGCGGGGTGCCTATTGGCAGCGAGTTGGAATATGTGGATTTGGGCACCATTGCCCATGCCTTGGTGGATCGCCGATAGCGTCGGGCAGTCCCTTGGGTGCATTACTGGAGGATGATTGTTTATGCCGTATACCCATTTCACGCTCGCCTACTGGTGCGTGTTGATTGCATCCATACTGCCGATTGTGTGTGCCGGCTTGGCCAAGGCGGGGCGTCTTGGGGTGTCGCCCGCAAAAGGTGGGTTTGACAATGTCAACCCGCGTGCGTGGTTGGCTCGCCAAACCGAATGGCGCGCACGGGCAAATGCGGCCCAGGCGAATAGTTTTGAGGCCTTGCCGTTTTTTATTGGCGCGGTGGTGGTTGCCCATCAACTAGGGGCGCATCAGGCGCGATTGGATGTGCTTGCGTTTGTGTTCGTGGTGCTGCGTTTGCTCTACACCATGGCCTATATCGCAGGTGCTGCGACAGTACGAACCGTGTTGTGGTGTGGTGCTTTCGCGGTCAACATTGGCATTCTGATGGTGGGCTACCGTTGAATTCACTGGTGTGTACTGCGGCGTCATCCGCTTGTGGCACGCATACCGTGAGTGGCATGACAGCGTTGGGGGGTGGTTAGCGTTTGTTGGCAGGCAAAGCGGCTGGCTTGTCGGTGCGGCTCGTGCGTTTAGTGCTTTCTGCGCTGGTATTTTTTCCGGTGGCGCGCTTGGTGCCCTGGCTTGTAGCCTTCTTTCCTTGCGTGCTATCTTTTCTGCTCTGTTGTGGGCGGTAGATCACGACAGGCTGTCCGGCCTTAAAGGCTGCGGACGCGGAGACCCGGTTCCATTCGGCAACATTGGCGGCAGTAGTTTTGTACCTGCGGGCGATGGTCGCAACGGTGTCGCCGCGAGCGGCTTTGACAGTCGTTCGCTTGAGCACCACTTCTGGGGCCAATGCAAGTTGGCTGTTGTCTGCGACTTTGACGGGCACATCCGCCGCATGCGCTCCGCGCGGTACCAGCAACGTTGAGCCTGCGCGTACCAGAACCCGCGGGGGAATTTTGTTCAGGGTGCGCAGCTCTGCTTCGCTCATCCCGACTTTCTTGGCCACGTCTGCCGGGCGCATGGTGCTGGGCACAACCCATGCTGTCCATGTTGCCAGGCGGCCGCTGTAGCCTTCCAGATTGGATTGAAAAACCTCTGCGTTGTCCCAGGGCAAAAGAATCTGGGGAGTACCTGCGGCGATGATGACGGGGCGATTTTGTGAGGGGTTAAGTGCCTTAAAGTCCTCTAGGCTTACCTGCGCCAGCCTGGCAGCGAGTGCAACATCGATATCCCTGCGAATGGGCACGCTCTGGAAGTAGGGGTGGTTTTCAATGACGGGAAGCTGGGAATTGAATTTCGTTGGGTCGGAAACGATGTTTTTGATCGCCTGTAGCTTGGGCACATACAGGCGCGTCTCCATGGGCATGGTGATATCGCTGTATCCAGCGCTCAAGCCAGCGCGCGTGTTTTTGTTCACGACTCGCGATATGTTGCCCTCGCCCCAGTTGTATGCCGCCAGCGCCAGGTGCCAGTCGCCAAACATTTTGTAGAGCTTTTGCAGGTAGTCCAAGGCTGCACGGGTCGAGGCCAGAACGTCCCGGCGATCGTCTCTGAAGCTGTTTTGCTTGAGTTCAAAGTACTTGCCTGTGGCGGGCATGAATTGCCACATTCCCGCTGCTTTGGCGCTGGAGACGGCTTGGGGATTGAAGGCACTTTCGATAAAGGGTAGCAATGCCAATTCGGTCGGCATATTGCGCACTTCGAGCTCTTCAACAATGTGAAACAGGTATTTTTTTGACCTTTCGGTCATTCTGTAGATGTAGTCTGGGCGGGTTGCGTACCACTGTTCCCGGTCTCGCACCAAAGCGCCATCCAGGTTATTCATGCCATAGCCGCGTCGAATCCGCTCCCACAGGTCTTCCGGGGGGGGCAGTGATGCAACGCTTCTGGCCGACGAAGTTTCAGCAAGCGCGGTCAGCGGTGTGCTTTCGTTGCCCGCGCCGGCACTCACCGTTCTTTGCGTTACCTTGCCGTCTGGGTCGGCCTGACGCACTTTGACGGGCGCGGTCGGGTCTGCTGGTTGGATAGTCTGGGGGCCTTGGCGCGTGCCCGACGGCTCTGGCGTAGCGACCGATGCATCGGGCTGCGCGAGGGGTATCTGAGGATTGCTTGCGCAGCCGGTGAGAGCAGCAAGCAAGCTGGTAGCGATAGCGAGATAACGAATCATGGGAATGTATTTTTCCATTGGCGTAGCGCGGCAAAAATGCCATCGACGGAGGCAGCATATGCATCATGGGCAATGACAGCCTCGGCCACGTGCGGCAGATGGGTACGCAAAAAGGGGTTAATGGCCTGCTCAAGCCCTAGGCACGATGGCAAAGTGGGACGCCCCGCCGCGCGTAGCGCTCGACAATGTTGTTGGTGTGCTAACAGAGCGGGGTTGGCGGGCTCTATCTGCATTGCAAACTCGATGTTGTTCAGGGTGTATTCATGCGCAGGGCAAATGCGTGTGTCCACGGGCAATGTTGAGAGTTTTTGCAATGAGGCCAAGAGCTGAGAGGGCGCGCCGCCAAGCAAGCGCCCGCAACCGACGCTAAACAGCGTGTCGCCACAAAAAAGCAGCGGTGCTTCACGTGGGGGGCGTCCGAAGAAAGCGATGTCGCCAGCGGTATGTCCTGGCACATTCAGCACCGTGAATTCCATGCCAAGGGCCGATACTACGGAGCCCTCGTCGACCAGGGACAAAGGTGTTGTTAGTCCCGTACCAGCGGGAGCATATACCTGGGCTCCCGATGATTCCCACAAGGCCGGAACACCCCCGATATGATCAAGGTGATGGTGGGTGACTAAAATTGTTTTGAGGGCTACAGATGCACGCGAAAGTGCATCCATTACGGCCTGTGCATCCCCCGGATCAACCACCAATGCTTCTCTTCCATCGTGCAACATCCAAATGTAGTTGTCAGTCAATGCGGGCAGAGGAAGTAGGGTCATGGGCGCCCAGATTATAGGTTTGCAAGATTGGCTCCAAACCCCGGCAGCACAGCACCTTTTGGCATGGGAGCAGGTGTGTCTGGACCAGTCGGTTGGAGACCTGTTTGGTTATCACGCTCTGCAACTCGGTATTCCCCAGTTGCACGGGCTGCGTGCCAATCGCATGCCGCACCGATGGATTGCTTGCCAGACCCGCGCTGATTTCGCCGGACTGTCAGACCGTGCCGTGCATGTATTGGCGGACTTTTCTGCGCTACCGTTTGCCAGCAACAGCATGGATTTGTTGGTTCTACCGCATGCCTTGGAATGCAGCGACGACCCCCATGCCACGCTGCGTGAAGTGGAGCGCATCTTGGTACCGGAAGGCAAGGTGGTAATTTGCGGGCTGAACCCTGCCAGTTTGTGGGGTTTGCGCCACCACCGTGTGCAGTGGTACCAGCGCTTGGGCGTGAGCGCTTCGTTTTTGCCGCACGACATCGACCTCATTGGTTATTGGAGATTGCGAGACTGGTTGCGACTGTTGAGCTTCGAAGTCGAAACCGTGCGGTTTGGTTGCTATATTCCAGCGCTCGATTCCGCACGCTGGATCCATCGGTTCGCTTGGCTAGACACGGTGGGCAGCAGGTGGTGGCCCATTTTGGGGGCTGATTACTTTGTTGTTGCAACGAAGCGGGTTCGCGGGATGCGATTGCTGGGCAGCGCTTGGAGATCCGCTGCTTCTCGTCGCAGCGCAGTAATGCCCGCTGTCCATTCTGGACGTGCGGCACACAAATGAACTGAATGTATGCCATATATCAAGCCTGCTTCGATGACACCACTAACCATCTATACGGACGGTGCTTGCAAGGGAAACCCCGGGCCGGGCGGGTGGGGCGCGTTGCTGTGTGCCGGTGACGGGGCTCACAAGGAGCTCTTTGGCGGCGAGTTGGAGACCACCAACAACCGCATGGAAATGATGGCGGTCATTGAGGCGCTCGCTGCCCTCAAGCGACCCTGTCACATCACTTTGTACATCGACAGCCAGTACGTTCTTAAAGGCATTACGGAGTGGCTATCGGGCTGGAAGTCCAGAGGCTGGAGAACCGCGTCCAAAGAGCCCGTCAAGAACGTGGATTTGTGGATGCGCTTGGATGCCCTGGTTCATACGGCGGGCCACGAGATTGACTGGCGCTGGGTCAAGGGGCATGCGGGTGATCCAGGAAATGAACGCGCTGACGCCCTGGCCAATCAAGGGGTGTTGGCTGCGCTGCATCGCCGTCTTTAGCGCGCCATTGGGCTGCTCCGCTTATCCGCCTATGTAGCTCATTTCGACGCGCTTTTCTCCTAGGGCGAGAGGCGTGTTTGAGCCGCGAAGCGCCGAGTAACGGTCAGTGCGTGCACTCCATATGGCGCGAATCTCGGCGGCGATCACTTCTGGCGGAGCGCCGGCGCGAAGCCGCGTGCGAAGGTCGTACCCTCGGGTTGCGAAAAGACAGAGGTAGAGCTGCCCCTCGGTGGAGAGCCGGGCCCGATTGCAGTCGCCGCAGAACGCTTGAGTCACACTGCTGATCAGGCCGATTTCGCCGGCACTGGCGTCATGCGTGCCGTATGTCGTGGCATAGCCCCAGCGCTGCGCAGTTTCGCCCGGGCGCGTGGGCATCAAGGGGAGCAATGGGAGATGCGATTGCAAGAGACCCAAGACCTCAGATGAGGGCACTACCTCGTCCATACGCCAACGGTTGCTGGTACCAACGTCCATGTATTCGATGAAACGCAAGGTCGCACCTGTGCCGCGAAAATGCCGTGCCATGGGCACGATCTGCGTGTCGTTGACGCTACGTTTGACCACCATGTTCACCTTCACGGGGGCCAATCCCACCGCGTGCGCGCTGTCAATGCCGTGGAGAACATCCGCAACCGGAAAGTCCACGTCGTTCATGGCCTTGAACACCTTGTCGTCCAAAGCATCCAGGCTCACGGTAACGCGCTGCAAGCCTGCGTCTTTGAGGGATTGCGCCTTCTTGGCAAGCAAGGAGCCGTTGGTGGTGAGGGTGAGTTCGATCGGACGGGCTTCGGAAGTGTTGATCTTTGCAAGTTTCTCGATCAATCGCTCGATGTCTTTGCGCAACAAGGGCTCGCCGCCAGTTAATCTGATTTTTTGAACCCCCAAGGAGACGAACACGCCGGCCAGCGCGCCTATCTCTTCAAAGCTCAGCAGCGCACTTTGTGGCAGGTAGGCATAGTCTTTGTGGAAAACGGCCTTGGGCATGCAGTACGCGCACCGGAAGTTACAGCGGTCCGTGACGCTGATGCGCAAGTCACGCAGCGGACGCTCGTACGCATCATGCAATGGCGGTGTCACAGTTGCCTCGGGCACGTTTGAGGTTGTGGGGGTTGCCAACGGGGTATCTGCCGATGCGCGGGTGTGAACGCGTAGTGCAGAGGCCGGAAACAGTACGGCTTTATCTGCGTTCATAGCGGGAGCAGAAGGGGCAATGGGCGGTGCGTGATCGCGGGTGTGGCTTAGTTTGCGGTCGCCGGACGATAGCCACTGCGGGCCGCCGCCACGACTGCTTGGGTGCGATTTTGCACATCGAAGTGCCGAAGAATGGCTGCAACATGGGACTTCACAGTTTCTTCGGTGACCTTCAAGCTCGCACCAATTTCTTTGTTGGATCGCCCATCCAATAACTCCCGGAGCACCAATTCTTGGCGGGGGGTGAGGGGCGTGCGGTCCGTGACGGGTTGTGTGTCCGAGGTGTCTCCCGGAATCTGTAATTCTTTGGGTGTGTACACGTCACCGCTCAGTACCAAGCGAACGGCATGCAGCAGCTCGTCGCTCAATGCTGATTTGGGAACGAAGCCCGATGCACCGTTTTGTAGCACTTGGCGCATGATTTGCGTGTTGGCAGAGCCAGACAACATTACGATGGGTAGCTCAGGGTGTTGCTTGCCGAGGGTGTTGAGCGCTTCCATGCCCGTCATGTCTGGAAGGTGATAGTCCAAGAGCACCAAATCGAGGTCTGAATTCGAGGCAATCGAATCGAAGGCTTGCAGGCCCGTACCGGCTTGCAACACAGTGACGTCTTCATCCAAGCCTTTGAGGACTTGATGCAAGCCTTCGCGTACCAGTGCATGGTCATCAATCACAAGAATTTTCACGTCAATCTCTTTTTTAGCGCCATGTAACGCAATCGTTACACATGTTAGCGCAAGATCGCCGCAAGGTCTGTGCCTGTCCAAACGCCCATGTGGCATAGCGTGGGCATTTGGACACAAGCACAATGTCCTACTCAGGTGCCGTGCAACTTCATCATCAGCGGGACGATCAGCAAAGCGACGATGTTGATGATTTTGATCAGCGGATTGACGGCAGGCCCCGCGGTGTCCTTGTAGGGATCGCCTACCGTGTCACCGGTCACCGCTGCCTTGTGGGTCTCTGAGCCTTTGCCGCCATGGTGCCCGTCTTCGATGTATTTTTTTGCATTGTCCCAGGCTCCTCCTCCGGTGCACATGGAGATCGCCACAAACAGACCGGTCACGATGGTGCCCATGAGCAGGCCGCCCAGTGCTGCGGGTCCGAGGGCGAGTCCGACCACAATCGGCACTACAACGGGCAACAGGCTGGGGATCATCATTTCTTTGATGGCGGCGGTGGTCAACATGTCCACCGCCGTGTCGTACTCGGGCTTTCCAGTGCCATCCATGATGCCCTTGATTTCTTTGAACTGGCGGCGCACTTCCACCACCACGGCCCCGGCTGCCCTGCCTACCGCTTCCATCGCCATGGCTCCAAAGAGGTAAGGAATAAGTCCTCCGATGAATAGGCCAATGATTACCATCGGGTCGCTCAGGTCGAAGCTGACGTGCTTACCGTAGGCCTCAAGCTTGTGGGTGTAGTCAGCAAAGAGCACCAGCGCTGCCAAGCCAGCAGATCCGATGGCATAGCCCTTGGTGACCGCTTTGGTGGTGTTGCCAACGGCGTCGAGGGGGTCGGTGATGTCCCGCACGCTGGCAGGCAATTCACTCATCTCGGCAATGCCGCCAGCGTTGTCGGTGATGGGTCCGTACGCGTCCAGCGCTACCACGATACCGGCCATGCTCAGCATGGAGGTTGCCGCAATCGCAATGCCATACAAGCCCGCCAATCCGTAGGCGGTGTAAATGGCTATGCACACAAAAATCACGGGCCACGCGGTAGAGCGCATGGAGACGCCCAGGCCCGCGATGATGTTGGTGCCATGTCCGGTGGTGGAGGCTTGGGCAATATGCTGCACGGGCGCGTACTGGGTGCCTGTGTAGTACTCAGTAATCCAGACCAGCGCAGCGGTGAGTACCAATCCGACAGCGCAGGCACCGAAGAGCTTGCCTGCGGCTCCGCTGCCGCCCAGCGCGTTGTCGGCAATCATCGATTGCGTTACGAAGTAGAACGCCACCAGTGACAGCACGCCGGCGACCGCCAAGCCTTTATAGAGCGCAGGCATGACGTTTTTCATGCCAGGCGAAGCCTTCACAAAAAAGCAGCCAACGATGGACGCCACGATCGATACGGCACCCAACGCCAAAGGGTACAAAACGGCATTGGCACCTGCGCCACCTGCGAGCAGAGCGCCTAAAACCATCGTGGCAATCAGGGTCACGGCGTACGTCTCGAACAGATCTGCAGCCATGCCCGCGCAGTCGCCCACGTTGTCGCCCACGTTGTCGGCAATGACGGCGGGGTTGCGAGGGTCGTCTTCCGGAATGCCGGCCTCCACTTTGCCGACCAAGTCTGCGCCCACATCTGCACCTTTGGTAAAGATGCCGCCACCCAAGCGCGCGAAGATAGAAATAAGGGATGAGCCAAACGCAAACCCGATCAGCGGGTTGAGCTTGGCAGCGGTGACGGCACCGTCCGGCACCAAAAACCAGTAAAAGCCGGTCACACCTAGCAGGCCCAAGCCCACCACCAACATGCCGGTGATCGCGCCGCCTCGGAAGGCCACATCGAGGGCCGGGCCAATGCCTTTGGTGGCAGCTTGTGCAGTGCGCACGTTGGCCCGCACCGACACATTCATGCCGATGAACCCGCAAGCACCGGAAAGCACTGCGCCGAGTACAAAACCCACTGCGGAGAGACTGTCCAGAAAAATCCCAATCAGGATGGTCAGTACCACGCCGACGATGGCGATGGTTTTGTATTGCCTAGCCAAGTAGGCTGCCGCGCCGGTTTGAATGGCGGCCGCAATTTCTTGCATGCGTGCGTTGCCTGCGTCTTGGGAAAGAATCCAGTTGCGTGCCCAAAAGCCGTAAACCACGGCAATCAGTCCACAGCCAAGCGCCAGTAACAGCGCTGTGTTGCCCGTCATAGAAATACTCCTCTATGGTTGTCTCGCAAAGATGGGAGCAACGCACGCGTTGTTCCCGCTGCGTTGCTTCCTCATTGCCCCATGGCTGCGTAACAGCGTGAGGTGATTGGCCAACGCGTGCAATGTAGCGTGCTTTGTCAGGCAAGCGGCAAATTCGAAAGTGCCAAGTCAGTAAAATCAGGGTTAATCCGTACGTTTCCTGTTTCAAAACAAACCAAGAGAGATTGCATGTCCCTAGACAACGTCACCCCCGGCAGCAAGGTGCCTGATTCGTTCAACGTCATCATCGAGATTTCCATGAACGGGGACCCTATCAAGTACGAAGTGGACAAAGCGTCCGGCTGCATTTTTGTGGACCGTTTCATGAACACCGCAATGCACTACCCCACCAACTATGGCTACATCCCCAAAACCATCGCCGGTGACGGCGACCCGGTGGACGTGTTAGTGATTACACCCGTGCCATTGCCACCCGGTGTGGTGGTGCCCTGCCGCGCCATCGGCATCTTGAAAATGGAAGACGAAGGGGGACTCGATGGCAAGGTCCTGGCAGTGCCTACCGACAAGATCCTCCCGCTGTACTCGCGCTGGCAGACCCTGGAAGATTTGAACCCCGTGCGCCTGAAGGCCATCGAGCATTTCTTTGAGCACTACAAAGATTTGGACACCGGCAAATGGGTCAAAGTCCAAGGTTGGGGGGGCAAGGACGAAGCCCACAAAGAAATCTTGGACGGTATCGCCGCCTACGAGCAGCAGTAACCGTCGCGCGGAAGGCCTATCACCGCTGCGGGGAAGCCTTCAAGGGGGAGCGCGCGTCGAGCGCATCCAAGTACTGCGCGATGCCATCCCCTTCTTGCGCCAGAAAGCGTTCAACCGCCTGCGCAAACGCAGGGTGCGCCAGCCAGTGGGCGCTGCTGGTCTTGACGGGGAGCAGGGCCCTGGCCATCTTGTGTTCGCCCTGCGCTCCACCTTCGAACCGCGTGAAACCCTGCGCGATGCACCATTGGATGGGTTGGTAGTAGCAGGCCTCAAAATGCAAGGCGCTCACGTTTTCTATAGCGCCCCAATAGCGGCCGTAGGCCACCTTACTTGAAGGTTGATTGGTGTCAGCGCCTGGGTTGCCCGGGCTGCTGACGGCGATCAAGCTGCTGGCGATGGCAGTGCCATTGCGTTCGGCGACAAACATCAGCCAATTTTCGGGCATGGTCTGTGCCATGCGGCGGAAGAAGTCGGGTGTGAGGTACGGCGGGTTGCCGTGCTCACGGTAGGTCTGGGCGTAGCAACGGTAAAAAAACTCCCAATCGGTGGCGCAGATATCCTGCCCTTGGCAGTGGCGAAAGGTCACGCCCGACTCTGCCACCTTGCGGCGTTCTTGCTTGATCTTTTTGCGTTTTTCCTGGGTCATCGACTGCAGGAAATGGTCGAAATCGGCATAGCCTGCAGCCGTGTTGTGCCAATGGAACTGCACGGTGTGGCGTGCCATCCATGCCGCGTTCGAGGCGCTGCGCATGTCGGCGTCGGCGGCGAATAGCATATGGGCCGATGACACTTTGACCGACTCGCACCATGCTTGGACGGCACGCAGCAGCGCTGCGCGAGCTGACGCGTCGACCGCCAACAAGCGGCTACCAGGCACGGGGGTGAAGGGCACCGCAATCACTGCCTTGGGGTAGTACGCCAGACCATGCTGCTGGTAGGCGTTGGCCCATGCCCAGTCAAACACGTATTCACCATACGAGTGGTCCTTCAGGTACACCACGCACGCGGCGCACAGGGTATCGCCTTGATGTACGGTAATGACGCGGGCGTCCCATCCGGTGGTGGCCGTGGCGCTGCCGCTCTGTTCGAGTGCTGCAAGATACGCGTGGCGCATAAAGGGCGTCGGGTGGGGCTGGGTTGCCAGTAGCGCATCCCAGGTACCTGAATCCACGTCTGTCAGAGCGTCCGACACCCGGATGACATAATCAGTCCCACCCATTTAGCGCCCCCGGCGCGACAGCCGAACGGGGCCCAAAACTGGTCCCGGGCTGTGAACTTTGATCTGCTGGTTCATGACCCTCAAACTTTGCGTTGCGCAACTCAATTTCATCGTCGGTGACCTGAACGGAAATGTAAAAAAAATCGTCGATGCAGCCACCCAGGCTTATGCCCAGGGTGTACGGCTGGTCTTGACGCCCGAATTGTCCATTTGTGGGTACGCGGCGGAAGACCTTTTCTTGCGCCCAGCGTTCATCCAAGCGTGTGATGATGCCGTGAAATCGGTGGCGCAGCAGCTTGCCACCTTGAAGGGCTTGAGCGTGGTGGTGGGCCACCCCATGGGGGGAGGCAGCCGGACCCGCTCCGTCGCCGTCCAAAGCCGGTTCAATGCTGCCAGCGTTTTGCGCGAGGGGCAGGTGGTCGCACACTACGCCAAGCGTGAACTACCGAACTACCAAGTGTTTGATGAGCGGCGCTATTTCAGCCCTGGCCAAGGTGTGTGTGTGTTTGAAGCGGGCGAGGGCGTGGACGCCATACAAGTAGGTTTGCTGATTTGCGAGGACGCCTGGTTTGAGGAGCCTGCGCGTCTGGCCAAGAATGCGGGTGCTGAATTGTTGGCGGTAATCAATGCCTCCCCGTTTCACGTGGGCAAGGGGTATGAACGTGAAGCCCGCATGGGCGAGCGTTGTCGCGCGGCAGGCTTGCCATTGGTCTACGCCCATTTGGTGGGAGGTCAGGATGAGGTGGTTTTTGAAGGCCATTCATTCTCGCTGGACGCTCAGGGGCACGTTACCGGGCGCGCCCCGAGTTTCAAAGAGGACTTGTTTGTTGTGCAGATAGAGCACACGCCTGCATCGATCAATGTGGTCGCGCATATCGAGCCAGAGCGAACCGCCGAAGCGGACCTATGGGACGCTTTGGTTTTGGGTGTGCGGGATTACGTGGGTAAGAACGGTTTTCCCGGTGCGCTGCTGGGCCTGTCGGGTGGCATCGACTCCGCACTTGTGTTGGCTGTTGCCGTAGATGCGTTGGGTGCAGACAAAGTACGTGCAGTGATGATGCCGTCGCCATACACCGCAGACATTAGCTGGATCGATGCCCGCGAGATGGCGCAACGCATGGGTGTGCGCTATGACGAGATTTCTATCCTGCCAGAGTTCGAAACTTTTAAGGCGTCGCTTGCGGCAGAGTTTGCTGGCCGTGCAGAAGACGCCACGGAAGAGAACATACAGGCCCGTATTCGTGGAACCTTGCTGATGGCCTTGTCCAACAAGTTCGGCAGCATTGTGCTGACCACCGGCAACAAGTCTGAAATGGCTACCGGCTATTGCACCTTGTATGGCGACATGGCGGGAGGCTTCGCAGTCATCAAGGATCTTGCCAAGACCACGGTGTTTAGACTGGCAAGTTGGCGAAATGCCCATGATCCGTATGGCACCGCAGCCTCTCCGATTCCGGACCGCATTATCACGCGCCCGCCTAGTGCCGAATTGCGACCCGACCAAAAAGACCAAGACAGCTTGCCGCCGTACGAGGTGCTGGACGGTATCTTGCAGAGGTACATGGAAAACGATGAGAGCATAGAAACCATCATCGCCGCTGGCTATCGGGTGGAGGATGTAGAACGTGTGACCCGACTCATCCAGATCAATGAGTACAAACGCCGGCAGGCACCGGTAGGAATCCGAGTCACCCACCGCAGCTTCGGCAAAGATTGGCGTTATCCTATTACCAACCGATTTCGGGCCTGATTTTTACAATGGACACGCAGATGAAACAAATTACCGCCATCGTTAAACCCTTCAAGTTGGAAGAAGTCCGCGAAGCGCTCGCTGAGTGCGGCGTGACGGGACTGACCGTGACTGAAGTCAAAGGCTTTGGCCGCCAGAAAGGCCACACCGAGTTGTACCGTGGTGCTGAGTACGTTGTGGACTTTTTGCCCAAGATGAAGGTTGAGGTGGTCGTCAAAACGGATGAGGTTGATCGCTGTGTAGACGCGATCGTGAAAGCCGCCCATACGGGAAAAATCGGTGATGGAAAGATTTTTGTGACCAGCGTCGAGCGGGTCGTACGCATCCGTACCGGGGAGCAGGACGAGTCCGCAATTTAGGCGGGTTTTTTTAACGCAAAAAGAGTTCCCAGAGCGCCGCACACCAAATCGCGGCGCATAGCAGCAACGTAAGTAGCACTGCCGCACTACCGATGTCTTTTGCGCGTTTCGACAGCTTGTGCCATTCGGGGCCTACCCGGTCCACCGCCGATTCAACGGCCGTGTTGAGTAATTCCACCACCAATACAGCGATCACGCTGGCTGCCAAAACTGCGCTCTCTACCCACGTGCGGCCCACGAACAGTGACGCGGGTAACAACACGATCGCTAACAAGCATTCCTGACGGAAGGCTGCTTCGTTCCAGCCGGCAAGCAGTCCAGCCCATGAATATCTCGTCGCATGCAGAATGCGCCTCAGGCCCGTTCGCTGTTTTTGGGGATTCACTAGAGCAGGATCAGGGTGGTTGTCGATAGAGTTTTGCATGGCGGCATCTCGCCCCAATAGGCTAGCGGTTAATGGGCTTGTAGGTGACTAGTCGGGTACCAGCCAGCGCATCGTGCCAAAACTGCTGCTGAGGATGAAATCGGCTCAGTATCGCCCAGACGGCGATCCAGCCTAAACAAATCACCGCAATTTCACCGCCTGACAGGTGATAAGGTGACACTGCTATCAGCGGGGGCAGGAACCACATCCAGCTAAGGACATACCGGCCCAAAGCACGAAACTGGCTAATCTTTCGACCGTCGCGCCCTACAACACGGATGTTCCATGTTTTCATGGCAAGGGTTTGTCCATGCGCCCAAAACCAGACGAAGTAGATGCCCAGAACCAGAAACAAAAAACCCTGTAGTGCCTGCCGGTTATCTAGTGCATAGCGCGTTTGGGTCAGCGTTCCGAAAAGATAAGCTGCCAAAAAAACGACGCCAAAAAGCAAAATACCTTCGTAAAGCCAACATGCCATACGGCGCCACAAACCAGGCGTGTCTAGAGAAAATGTCATGTGATCGAGGGCCTTCATTGGGGAGAAGGCGCGATTGTACGAAGCTCCAATGGGCAGTTGCTCGCTCGGAGACCGCAGATTTGTTCAGTTGGCGTGTGTCGCTTTCGCGGGTGGGGCTAGAGGCAACAGGGTGTTTTGGTCCAGCGGTTGTTGAGCCACGAGTTTTTCCCGCTTGACTTCCGGGGAATTTCTGGTGAGCGGCACTGGTGTGATTTTTTGGGGCGAAGGCGCTTTTGCCGCAATCGCTGCTCCCACGGGCTTTTCTTTGACGGTTCTTGCTAGGCTCTTCTTCTCCTCCGGAGGCAGGGCTTGGTAGGCTTCCCAATTGGCTGCTCTTTGGTCGGGAGGCGTTTTCTTGGTTTCAGCGAAGTTGAGGCGTGCCTGTTGCCGCTCGTTAGGTTTAAGTGCCGCCCATTCCGCCATGCGACTATGCAACTTCATCTTGTCTTCGAATGACATATTGGCGAAGTTTTGCGACAAGGCGATCCATTTACGCTGATGCCCTGGCGTAAGCATCTCCCAAGAAGTCTGTAACGGTGCAAGCGCCGCTTTTTGAGCTGTGGTCAGACTTACCCAAGTGACCGAGGAGTACGTTACCGAAGTGAGCGGGGGTATCGCTGGAGTGCTTTGCGCCGCCGCTTTGACGGCTGGGCCCGCCAAAGCGATCACGCAAATCGCGGTTCGCAAAAATAAACCGAGTTGGGCGTGAAATTCAACGCTTTGCATAGTGGTAAACAATGAGAACGCGAGGCACGGTAACGCTTAGTTTTCTTGGTTGTTGCGCAAAAACTGTACAAATCCTGGGTCGGTGTAGGCCGCAGGCGGCAAGGCATCGGTCAGTAGTTCAGCGTCTACGTCCGCAATTTCCTGAGCGGTCCACTCATCTTGCGCAACGCCGAAAACGAGCATACCGGTGATCAAAACTAGCAATGGCAACCATGAGCCTAGTTGTGTCAACAAGCTGCGCAATCCCGAGCCCATTTGCAAGGCCGCTTGGTCGCCAAAGTCCACGACAAGGTTCGTCCGTACGGCTTCTTCCACTCGTTTGCGTTTGGAAAGCGCCTGCATCCGGGCTACTTTGAGTCGCTCAGAAATGTCGCGAGGCACGGCGTCGGCACCGTCGTCCAAATGCAGGCGGATTGCCCTGGCCACGGCGTCTTGTAGATCGGCACCGGAGTGGTGCAATTGTTTTGTCATAGCCGAATTCCCCTTTCTCTCAATGCATTCCCCAATGCCAGTACAGCTCTAGAACAGTGAGTTTTGACGCTGCCTTGTGAGCATCCCATTGCAGTGGCCGTTTCCGCAACATCCATATCCTCCCAATAACGCAGAAGGAAGGCTTCCCGTTGACGTGGCGGTAATCGCAGTATCTCTTGTTCGATAGAAAGCAAGGTTTGTGCGCGTTGTGTGTGTGATTCTGCACTTTCCGCTTGCGCGTTACCCTGATTGGATAGAAGAGACTCTAGAAGATTGAAGTCGTCGTCTGCGTCGGTCTCGAAGTCACTCAGTGTCGAGAAAAGCGCGCTGTAGGTTTTTTGTCGGCGAAACCAATCCATGGTGCTGTTGGACAAAATTCTCTGAAACAGCATGGGGAGATCTTCTGCGGGCTTATGCCCGTAGTGCTCGGCCAATTTCATCATGCTGTCCTGCACGATATCGAGCGCAGATTCGTCGTTTCGCACATGATAGAGCGCCCGCTTGAAAGCCCGGCGCTCCACCGATTTCAGAAACTCGGAAAGTTCTTTTTCAGTTGCCAAGTGAGGTAGTTGTTGGACGCAGAATTGACTGACTCGTGCGCGGCGTCATCGCTTGGTTTCGCGATTGGGCTGGCAATTATTGCATTCATGCAAGAGCGCAGACGTCGCCTCGCTCAGGAGGCTTGGCAAACCAATGCCATAATACCGGGGCAATTAAAAGGCAAACGGGTCCTAGTCCGGCGCAACATTCAATGTGCCCATGGCTTTGATCTTAAGTCCCGACGCGACTCCACAAGTGTTTGCGAAGGGGCACCCAAGGTTTTTCGTCAGAGAAATTCACAAAGGTTCATCATGGAAATTTCTAAAGCCGAAATCGCTTCGGCCGCATCCGCATCCAAATCCGCCGCTGTTCCCGAATTGAGGGGCGCGGAAGTCCTTGTCAAAGCGCTACAAGCCGAAAACGTCAAATACATCTGGGGTTACCCCGGTGGTGCAGTTCTGCACATTTACGATGCTTTCTACAAGCAAGACACAATCCAACACGTTCTGGTACGTCACGAGCAAGCAGCCGTGCATGCTGCCGACGGCTACGCACGCGCCACCGGTGATGTCGGCGTGGCGTTGGTGACTTCCGGTCCGGGTCTGACCAATGCCGTGACCGGCATTGCCACTGCTTACATGGATAGCATTCCCATGGTGATTATCTCCGGTCAGGTGCCTACGCACGCGATCGGACTGGATGCTTTCCAAGAGTGCGACACAGTCGGCATCACACGCCCCATCGTGAAGCACAACTTCCTCGTGAAGGACGCCAAAGACATGGCGGAAGTCATGAAGAAGGCGTTCCATATCGCTCGCAGTGGCCGTCCCGGCCCTGTGGTGGTCGATATCCCCAAGGACGTGTCATTCAAGAAGGTGCCTTACCACGGCTACCCTGAGAGCGTGGAAATGCGTTCTTACAACCCAGTGCGCAAGGGCCATGGCGGACAAATCCGCAAGGCCTTGCAACTGTTGTTGACCGCCAAGCGCCCCTACATTTACACCGGTGGCGGCGTGTTGCTGAGCAACGCATCCAACGAACTTCGCACTCTGGTGGACATGTTGGGCTACCCCTGCACCAACACCTTGATGGGTCTGGGTGCGTACCCTGCGAGTGACCGCAAGTTCCTCGGCATGCTGGGCATGCACGGTACCGTCGAAGCCAACAATGCCATGCAGAACTGCGATGTACTCTTGGCGGTTGGCGCCCGTTTTGATGACCGCGTGATCGGCAACCCCAAGCACTTCGCCCAGAATGAGCGCAAGATCATTCATATTGACATTGACCCATCCAGCATCTCCAAGCGAGTGAAGGTCGATATCCCGATCGTGGGCGATGTGAAGGACGTGCTCAACGAAATGATCGCGATGATCCGTGAGGGTTCGACCAAGCCTGACGCGAGTGCATTGGGCGCGTGGTGGGACACGATTGAAGGCTGGCGCAAGCGCGATTGCATGAAGTACAACCCCGGCAACGGCGATGTGATCAAGCCGCAATTTGTCGTGGAAACTCTTTGGAACATGACCAAAGACGCGGACACCTACATCACGTCTGATGTTGGCCAGCACCAGATGTGGGCTGCGCAGTACTACAAGTTTGACGAGCCCCGTCGTTGGATCAACTCCGGTGGTCTGGGAACCATGGGCGTGGGCATTCCCTATGCCATGGGCATCAAGCTGGCCAAGCCGCAAAGCGAGGTGTTCTGCATTACCGGCGAAGGCTCGGTACAAATGAACATCCAGGAGCTCTCCACCTGCCTGCAATACAACACGCCAATCAAGATCTGCTCCTTGAACAACCGTTACCTCGGGATGGTGCGTCAGTGGCAGGAAGTGGAGTACGAAGGCCGCTACAGCCACAGTTACATGGATGCGTTGCCGAACTTCGTGAAGTTGGCGGAAGCCTACGGTCACGTCGGTATGCTGATTGAGCGCCCCCAGGATGTGGAACCCGCATTGCGCGAGGCCCGCAAACTCAAGGACCGCACAGTGTTCATGGACTTCCGCACAGATCCCACTGAAAACGTGTTCCCCATGGTCCAGGCCGGCAAGGGCATCACAGAGATGCTGCTCGGGTCGGAGGATCTCTAAGCAGATTTACGTCAATTAGTGCTCTAGCGCACATCCAGTGTGCGCGAGCTGCTATCATTTTTGAAGAATCTATTGTCTGCCAAGCTGTGCGGTTACCGCCGCACGGGGAGGGCAGCGAAAAGAGGAATCGGTACTTATGAAACACATCATTGCAGTTTTGCT
>JARXAM010000004.1 GCA_029865845.1 Rhodoferax sp.
TGGCCCCGACGCTGGCCTACATCCCCAAGCAGCAGCGCTTCGAAGCCTTGGCGCAGTTTCTGGATGCCATCAAGTTCGTCCTGACCGACGACAAGGGCCTGTGGACCCCTGCGCAGTTTGACGAAGTGATTGCATCCAACAAGCGGGACTTCGACACCCGTCTTGCCAAGGCCCGCGTGCTCATGGTGGGCGGCGACTGGACCGGCTCCATGGCTGAGCTGCTGGAAATCATCATGCGTGACAAGGCATGGAACAACGAAGTGCCCCGCAAAACCTTTGTGGCGATTCTCGAGTTGCTCTCCCCGCCCAAGCCCAAAGCGGACCCGGCAGCTGCCGGCAAACCAGCGGGGGGCATCGAGGTGTTGGGCAAGGTGGTGGCCGAGCAAGACCCGCAAGCGCAGCTAGTGGCCAGTTACCGCCGCAAGCTGAGCATGGCATTGAACTGACACCGCGCTTGCCCCACACAAACCGCCAGATGGCGGTTTTTTTGTTTCAGGGCCGATGGCCGCTTCAGTGGAAGCCTGCCACATTTCAAGTTTCTTTCATTCAACCTGCGCGCTAACCCCATTGCGGGGCTAGCCCCCTGACAGCACGATACCGGCATGGATGTGTTGTTGGTTGAAGACGATCTGGATCTGGTGGATGCCTTGGGGCGTGTACTCGCATCGCGCGGGTTCAAGCCGGTGTGCTGTGCCGACGGGCATGAAGCGCTGGCATGGATGCGCAAACGGAACTTCGACGCGGTCATCTTGGACCTGAGCCTGCCAGGGCTGGACGGTCTGGACGTATTGCAACGCATGCGCGACCTTGGATTGCGCCTGCCGGTGCTGGTAGTCACGGCCCGCGCCTCCATCGGCGAGCGGGTCACCGGACTGACCCTCGGCGCCGATGACTACCTGACCAAACCTTTCGACACCGAGGAACTGGTGGCTCGCCTGCGTGCCCTGATGCGACGTAGCCAGGGCATCGAAGACTTCCGTTGCGGGCACTTGCAGCTCGACATGAACCAGGGACTGTTCTTGCGATCTGGGCGCCCTTTGGACATTGCCCCTCGGGAAAGCGCGATGTTGCGCGCCTTGATCACCAAGCCGGGCCGCCCGGTATCCAAAGATGACTTGTATCAGGCCATCTTCGGTGACGATGCCAGCCATCAAAGCGATGCCATCGACCTGCTTGCGCACCGTTTGCGCAAACGCTTGGCAGGCAGTGGTGCCGCCTTATTGACGATGCGCGGTATCGGCTACCTTCTGGTGGACGAACTGGGCCACGACAGCAAGGATCCGGCATGACCCAGACCAACGGCAAAGCCGCCCAATCCATGCGGAAGCAGCTATTGCTGATGTTCGTGATCTGCACCGGACTGGGGGGAGCGCTCGGCGCCATCGGATCCACGACACCGTGGCTTTCTGTGTGCATTGCGCTGGCGGGTGCACCAACTCTGTGGTGGCTGGCGGGGCATTGTCTGCGGCCACTACAAGAACTAACGACCACCGTAGCCAGCCGTCAACCCGAGGAAACAACGCCCTTGGGACATACGCCGGCCGTAGAGTTGGAACCCATCGTGCGTGCCCTGAATGTGCAATGGCAACAACAACGGGATGCCTTGGAGCAACAGCAGCGCTTCATTGCGGAAGCCTCTCACCAGTTGCGCACACCGTTGGCGGTGCTGAAAACCCAAGTGCAAGGTGTCACCTCCGGGGAGCTTCCGGCCTCTGACACCCTGCCCAAAATGCTGCGTACGCTGGATCGCGCAAGCCATCTGGCGAATCAATTGCTGTCGCAGGCGAAGGTGGAGCAAAAGGTCCGGCACGCCCAGTGGAGCTTGGTGGATATGCATCACCTTGCCAGCGAAATTCTGGTCGAGTTTGCCCCCTTGATCGCCCGAAAGCAGTTGGAAGTATCTTTGGACGCCGAACCCGTGCGGCTCATGAGCGACAGCTGGCTTATCGGTGAATTGCTGCGCAATCTGTTAGCCAATGCGATTCGCCAGTCCGCGGCGGGAGCCAGTCTGGGCGTAGTCATACGCCATCTGCCGGACGAGATGGAGCTTCTGGTCTGGGACAACGCTGGAGGGTTGGACGAGGCAGTCCGGGAGCGCCTGTTCCAGCCCTTCGAATCCGCCAGCGGAGGCACCGGAGTGGGCTTGGGCCTGTCGATCTGCAAGCAAATCGCTGTGTCCATGCACGCGACGCTGGACCTTTACAACCGTATCCAACAAGGCGCGGTAGTGGGGGTCGATGCCGTAGTCCGCTGGCCTCGGCCTGCGCATGCCATGGCGCAAGACTCCGCAGTACCCGCCCTATCGATGCTGCATGCGTCCCTGTCGGATGCCACATTGAGGATGCCGGCATGAGGCCCGGTCTGGAAATCCGCGGGGTGACCAAGACCTATGCCAGTGGCTACAAGGCGCTGCACGGGGTGGATGTGCATATCCCGGATCGCCGGTTGACGACTCTACTTGGCCCCTCCGGATGCGGCAAAACCACGCTGCTGCGCTTGGTAGCCGGACTGGATACACCCGACGAGGGGCAGCTGATCTTTCACGGGGAAGACGTCACTTCCAAGAGCGCCGAACAACGGGACCTCAGTCTGGTGTTTCAGAGCTACGCCCTGTTTCCCTACCAGAGCGTGGAAGAAAACGTCTGCTATGGCTTGCGCATGCAAGGCCTGTCTGCGGCGAGCCAACGCGAGCGTTGTACCCAGGCCCTAGCGCTGGTCGGTCTGCAAGGCTTGGAAGATCGCATGCCGCATGAGTTGTCCGGCGGTCAGCAACAACGCACCGCATTGGCTCGCGCACTCGCATTGCAGCCCCGTATCTTGTTGCTGGATGAGCCTCTCTCCAATCTCGACAGCAACTTGAGACGCCATATCCGTGAAGACATCCGCTCCCTGCAACAGAGGCTGGATCTGACAGTGCTGTATGTCACCCACGACCATGCAGAAGCCATGTCGGTCAGTGACCGCGTCGTCGTCATGCAAGAGGGCAGGATTGCGCAAATCGGCTCACCGCGGGATCTTTATGAACGTCCCCTGTCAGAGTTCGTTGCCGCCTTCATGGGTGACGCTGCCACATTTGACGCCGAGGTGGACGCCCGTGGTGTTGTACATCTGGGCCCCTTGCAGTTCGGTCCTGACCCCGGGCTGCGTCGTGGCGCGGTGCGTATCGTCGTGCGTCCGCACGCCTGGCGTATCGCACCGGCCAGTTCGGCCGGATTACCAGGCAAGGTTTTACGGAGTGCCTTTCTTGGTCCCTCTACGGAGGTGTGGGTGCACACCACTTTGGGCGAGATATTGGTGCTCATTCCGTCACAAGGCGCAGCCTATGCCTGCGGCGCCCCGGTCAGCTTGTTTTTGTCAGCACAGGGGGTCAGCGTGCTGTTGCCCTCCATTTTTCCAATCTCACCAGAACCCTTGTTTCAACACTAAAGGAGACTTTCATGAAGAAAACCCACCTGATCGCCGCTGTATGTATCGCGCTCTCTCAAGCCAGCGTTTATGCCCAATCCGGCAGCGAGGTCAACATCATCTGCTCGGGCCAAGCGCCATGGTGCAGCATGATTGCCGTCACCTTCGAGAAGAGCCAGGGCATCAAGGTCAACATGACACTCAAGGGCTCAGGCGAAGCCGTCGCCCAACTCATGGCCGAAAAAGCAAACCCCAAGACAGACATCTTTTTCGGGGGCACTGGAGACCCGCACCTGGTGGCTGCCGAACAAAACTTGACTCAGGAATACAAGTCGCCGCTGCTGCCAAAGTTGTACGACTGGGCGCAAAAGCAGGCCGCACAGTCCGGCTACAAGACGGTAGGCATTTATTCCGGACCTTTGGGTTTTGGATACAACACCGAGCTGATTGCCAAGAAGAAGCTGCCCATCCCGAAGACGTGGGCTGATCTGATCAAGCCTGAGTACAAAGGCGAAATCCAATCCGCCAACCCGTCCTCCAGCGGTACGGCATACACCATGATTGCCACTCTCGTGCAACTGATGGGAGAAGACAAGGCATTTGACTATCTGGCCAAGCTGCACAAAAACATTGCCACCTATCAACGCTCCGGCGTAGGCCCCATCAAGGCCGTGGCACGTGGCGAAGCCGCAATTTCCATCAGCTTTGTGCACGACGGCCCCGGTGAAAAAGCCCAAGGCTTCCCCCTGGAGACCATCACACCGTCCGATGGCACAGGAGCGGAGATCGGCTCGATGTCCATCGTGCGCGGTGCGCGCAACCTGGAAGCGGCGAAGAAGTTTTATGACTGGGCTTTGACGCCGGGCGCACAGGCTCTGGGCGCTGCCACGCTGCAGTTCCAGCTGCCCTCCAACCGGGAAACCAAGGTGGACCCCCGCGTACCGGACTTCCGCAAAATCAAGATGATCGACTACGACTATGCCAAGTACGGCCAGTCCGCAGAGCGCAAGCGCCTGATTCAGCGCTGGGAACGCGATGTGAACGGCCAGTCCCGCTAATCCCGCATTCCCTGCTAACCCGCCCGCCGCTGCGTTCTGCAGCAGGCCGGGCCCTGCCTCACGCTGGATGACATGAACACTTTTCACCCGTGGCGAACCCGCCGCGTCATTGCCCTTTGGGCCGCCCTTGGCGCTGCGGCCTTTGTGCTGCTGCCCTGGTATTTTCTTCAACGAGGGAGCCTCTTGGAGGCCCTGCCCGGCCTGTGGGGCGCCGCTGCCAGTGCCAACGGCTGGACTCAAATGAGCAGCCATGCCCGCCCCTGGCTGGGGGTGGGCATGGCGGGACTACTACTGGCAGCCTCCGCTGTATTCACTCATACACCGCGCCGCCAGGGTCTGTTGTTGTGCAGTGGCGCTGGCCTGGGTCTGGCAGGGCTGGTCTTCAGCGGATTTGCCATCGGTATGGTGGGGTGGACTTGGGATTGGCTCACTGCATTGGCAGGCGCCACGGACTACACCCAGCCGGGCATGGGGTGGGGCGCCATGGTGTTGATAGTGAGCCTGCTGGCACTGCTCTCCATCGGCGTAGCACGTCTAGGAGGATTCAAGGGTGACGCCTTCGTAGCCGGTGCCGTGTTGTGTTGTACCGCCTTGCTGGCGCTGTTTGTGGTGTACCCGGTTCTCAAGTCCTTGATTGGCAGCGTGCTCAATGACGAGGGACTATTCTCCATCAGCGCCCTGTGGGACCGGATCGGCACTGCCCGCATCTGGGGCCTCGGATGTATCAGTGGCCAAGGCCGTTGCGGTGTAGCTTGGAACACTCTGGGTCTCGCACTGCTCACCGCCGCCGGGACCACATTCCTGGGCACCTTGATCGCACTCTGGGCAGAGCGGGAAGCAAAAGCATTAGCCAAGCCGCTCAACATTCTGGCCATGTTGCCCATCATCACACCGCCGTTTGTAGTGGGCTTGGGGCTGATTTTGTTATTTGGGCGTGCCGGGCTCTTCAATCAATATCTGGAATGGGCTTTTGGCATTGAGCCCACGCGCTGGTTTTATGGTTTCTTCGGTGTCTGGCTGGCGCAGTTGTTCGCCTTCACCCCTATTGCCTTCATGATCATGCGCGGTGTGGTGCAAGGCGTGAGCCCTTCCATGGAGGAAGCCTCCCAGACCCTGCGCGCCAGTCGCATGCAGACTTTTTGGACCGTCACCCTGCCTTTGCTCAAGCCGGGCTTGGCCAATGCATTTTTGGTGGGATTCATCGAGAGCATGGCGGACTTCGGGAACCCGATCGTGGTCGGCGGGCAGTTCGCCGTACTGTCGACAGAAATCTTCTTTGCCATTGTGGGAGCGTCCCTGGACCCGGGAATGGCCGCGGCCTTGTCGCTGATCCTGACGGTGTTTGCCCTTGCAGTCTTCTTCATCCAGCGCAGGGTTCTTGGCAAAGGCAGTTTCACCACGGTTGCCGGCAAGGGCGATGCAGGTTTGCCCATGCCCCTCCCCGCAGGTATCCGCAAGCTATGCCTGGGTGTGGCAGGTCCCTGGCTGGTGTTCACACTGGTTGTGTACCTCTTTGCCTTCGCCGGTGGTTTCGTCCAGACTTGGGGGCGTGACTACACGCTCACGCTAAATCACTTCCGCACTGCCTTTGATGTGCAATGGGGAGATTACGGTGTGGTCTGGGCAGGTACTGCCTGGAACTCGCTGTTCACCACCGTGTCGCTGGCAGCCATGGCGGCACCTTTGTGCGCGGGCCTCGGCCTGCTGATTGCCTGGTTGCTGGCGCGCGCGGAGTTCCGGGGCAAGGCCAGTTTCGAATTCTCTGCACTTTTGACTTTTGCAGTTCCGGGCACGGTGCTTGGTGTCAGCTACATCTTGGCGTTCAACGTACCGCCTGTGGAGCTGACGGGTACCGGGCTGATCATCGTCTTGTGCTTTGTGTTCCGCAACCTGCCTGTAGGGGTACGTGCAGGGACTGCCGCCTTCAAGCAATTGGATCGCTCACTGGACGAAGCGTCTCTGATGCTGCGCGCCAACACCCTCACTACCTTACGCCTGGTGGTATTGCCCCTCATCAAATCGGCGCTGGTAGCAGCACTGGTGTATTCGTTTGTACGCTCCATCACCACCGTGTCTGCCGTGATCTTCCTGGTTACGGCGCAGTACGAGCTGTCCACCACTTACATCATCGGCCGCGTAGGCAATGGTGACTACGGTGTGGCGTTGGCGTATTGCACGGTGCTGATCCTGCTCATGTCCTGCAGCACCCTCTTGGTCCAAGCCCTAGTGGGTGAACGCAAACTCGGCCGCCGCAACGCTGCGACTGCCCATTGAAATAATTACGGATGACGACTTCCATGAACAACACAGGCATTTCTTTCCGTCAGGTCTCCAAGCGCTACGGCGGCGCCCAAAGCCCTCTGGTGGTCAACGCGATCGACTTTCATGTTCCCAAAGGGACGCTGACCACCATCCTCGGCCCGTCCGGCTGTGGCAAGACCACCACCCTGCGCATGATCGCCGGGCTGGAGTCGCCCTCCAGCGGCCAAATTTTCATTGACGGCCGCGATGTCACCCACCTGGGGCCGGCGGAGCGCAACGTAAGCATGGTCTTTCAGAGCTATGCCTTGTTCCCCCACATGTCGGTGCTGGAGAACGTGTCCTACGGACTTAACGTGAGCGGCGTACCCAAACAGGAGGTGAGCGAACGTGCCCGCTCAGCCATGGCCATCGTAGGCCTGGGGGGGTACGAGAGCCGTTACCCCGCAGAACTGTCTGGGGGGCAACAGCAACGCGTGGCATTGGCACGTGCGCTGGTGCTGGAGCCCTCTGTGCTCTTGTTTGATGAGCCGCTGTCCAACCTGGACGCACGCTTGCGCCGGTCCATGCGCGAAGAAATCAGGGCACTGCAACAGCGGCTGAAACTGACGGTGGCTTACGTGACCCATGACCAGAGCGAAGCCTTGGCCGTCAGCGACCAGATCATTGTGATGAACGGAGGGCAGATTGCACAGGCCGGAAGCCCACGCGAACTTTACGAGAACCCGCAAACTGAATTTGTTGCAGGCTTCATGGGCGAAGCAGTGTTGCTCAATGGCCAATGCCTGGAAAACGGCTCTGTGGAATTGGGCCCCTTGACGCTCTCAACACCGCGTCGCTTGAACGCAGGCCCGGTAAAAGTGGCGATTCGCCCCGAAGCATGGTCCGTCCATCCCGGACACAGCTCGGGCCTGCAAGGCACCGTAAGCAAAGCGGCCTACTTGGGGAGCTTTCAGGAGTTGACGGTAGAGACCGTTTTAGGGCCCATCTTCGTCGTGGCCTCGGATGCCCAAGGCCACTGGTCCCCCCAAGACGATGTCACCTTGAACATCGCTCAAAGGGGCGTTTCCGTCGTAGCAGCTTGAGCAGCGATCAGGTCGTCAAGCGCTGCAGGGCTTCGCGGTACTTGTCGGCCGTCTTCTCAATCACCTCGCGGGGCACGCGGGGTGCCGGGGGGGTTTTGTCCCAGGGCTTGCCATCCACCAGAGCTTGCTCCAACCAGTCGCGCACGAACTGCTTGTCGTAGCTGGGCGGGTTGGTACCGACTTGGTAACTTTCCACCGGCCAGTAGCGGCTGGAGTCCGGTGTCAGCACTTCATCCATCAGGGTCAGGGTACCGTCTTTGTCCAAGCCAAATTCGAACTTGGTGTCGGCAATGATGAT
>JARXAM010000037.1 GCA_029865845.1 Rhodoferax sp.
GGCACAGCCAGCTACGGGCTACGCCCTTCGCAGGCTGTGCCTGCAAGCTCCACCGCCTAAACCTTAGCCAATGGGGACATTTCTATTTTGGGTAGAAGGGGACATTTCTACTTTGGGTTGACACGTGCCAACCGCGCATGCCAACGCTAAACTGGCGGCATGACCTACCGCGCTTTTTTACTGATCGCCTCGTGGCTATGTGTTGCAGCACCCGCTATGGCGCAATGGCAATGGAAACAAGCAGATGGCAGCATGATTTTCAGTGACCGCCCCCCCGGACCAGAGGTTTCACCAGGCCAGATTTTGAAACGACCCAAGGGATATGCGGCCCCTGAAGACAGTGCGTCCGCAAACGCGGACAAAGCCGTCATCAAGGCAACCCCCAGCGAAAGTACCAAACCGAGCCGTGCGCCAGCCGGTGTTGACCCCGCATTGGATGCCAAGAAAAAGCAACCAGACGACGCCCAGACGGCCCAACGCAAAGCTGCAGAGGAACAAAACGCCAGAATCAAAGCGGACAACTGCAACAGAGCCAAGCGGGCCAAACTTGCGATCGATTCAGGCATCAGAATCGCCCACACCAACGCCAGCGGTGAACGGGAATTCCTCGACGATGCAGGACGCGCCGCCGAGGCCAAGCACATTCAAGGCGTCATCGACTCGGACTGCCGATAAGTCGCATCAACTCACACCCCCGCGCCAGTACGTCGGTGCCAGCGCAACCCGGTGCGGACGCACGGTCTCAGTATCCGGCCTTGCCGCCCGGTCGTTGCTTCGCAAAAAGACCGGCAGCCTTTGCACCCTGACGCACAAACCGCTCCCTGCGCGCAACCGTGGGGTCCACCTTTAAGCCGCGCAGCAGCTCCACACGGTCGCCGTCGCGCAACACCCTGTCCAAAGACACCGGCTTACCCCAGAGGGCAACCGTCAAGCCATCCACGAGGTCGGCGGGCAGCCCCTGCAACATTCCGCTCTGCCGCACCGCCACCGACACAGTCGAGCCTGCGGGCAACACCAACGCACGTTCGGTCCAATGCCTCGCCCGTGCGGAGTAAACGACAGCGACAGCAACCGTTGGCAAAGAGGGGGCGACGCGCTCAGTCACCATAAACCTGCTTGGCACGTTTGACGAACGCATCGACCAAGCTCGAAGCGATCTTGTCAAAAACGGGACCGACTACCGCCCCCAAGGCCATGCTCTCAAATCCATAGCTCAATTGCAGCGTCACTCTGCATGCCCGTTGCGCACCCTGCCCTACCGGCGCAAAAGTCCAGGTGCCCTCCAATTTGGAAAACGGGCCCTTGGTCAGGCGCATCTCCACACGCTCGTCGGGGAAATGCATGTTTTGGGTCGTGAACTTCTGCCGAATACCGCCAAATGCGATACCGAGCTCGGCGGTCATTCCCGCATCGTCCTGGGCTAACACCTGAGCGGTTTCGCACCAGGGCAAAAATGAGGCGTACTCACTCACGTGGGTAACCAACGCATACATTTCTGCAGGGCTGTACCAAATGAGAACGGATTTGTTGACAGTTTTCATAGAATGTCGGGTTGCTTGGGATTGTAGACATGCCCCAACACCCCATTTTCCATCGCATCGTCCCTCTCCTTGCCTGTATCCATGGTCAAAAAAACTGAAACTGCTGCCCGTATCGCCGACAACAAGAAGGCCGCGTTCAATTACTTTTTTGAGGAAAGATTTGAAGCAGGATTGGTACTCGAGGGGTGGGAAGTCAAGTCGCTGCGTGAAGGAAAAGTGCAGCTCACCGATGGCTATGTGGTGATTCGCAATGGAGAGATGTTCATCATCGGTCTGCAAATCAACCCGCTGCATACCGCGTCCAGCCATGTCAGCCCCGATAAAGTTCGTACCAAAAAGCTGCTGCTGCACAAAGAAGAAATCAAGCGTTTGACGGGTAAAGTGGAACAAAAGGGCTACACACTGGTGCCGATCAACCTGCATTGGAAAAGCGGCAAGGTGAAGTGCGATATCGCGCTGGCCAAAGGCAAGGCCGAGCACGACAAGCGCGACACCATCAAAGACCGGGAAGGCAAGCGCGAGGTGGAGCGCGCCATGAAAGACCGGAACCGGTAGTCACGCGTCCACGGGTTCTGGCGCTGCCTGCGACGTCGCCCGCCAACGCAAAAGCTCGTGACCGGCCAGTGCGGCAATGACGACCAAGCCGCCGGTGAGGACCGCAGCACCGGGCGCCTCTGCGGCACCCCACCAGGCTAGCAAGATGCCAAATACCACTTCCAGTATCTGCAGCAGTGCCATTTCCGGGGCTTTCAGTATCTGTGCCACGCGCACACTCAGCAGACAGGGAATGGCCAGCTGGAAGACTCCCAATATCGCCAACAGCCCCACATCGTGCGCCGTTGCCTGAAGGGGCACGGCCAAGGGCAGCGTGACCACGCACGACAACACGCTCCCCACCCAGACGGCGGGCATCAGGTCAATGTCGTGCCCTCGCTCGTGGGCGCGCTGCGTGATGGTCCAGTTGGTCGCACCTGCCAGCGGAACGCATAGCGCCACCAAGGTTCCCCACAGTGTGATGTGTGCAAGCTGCGCGGCATACATGTACACCATGCCTGCACCAGCAACCACGACTGCAACCCACGTGCGAGGTGCCACGTGGTGACCGATGACTATTCGGGCCAACACTGCCGTCAATAGCGGACCCATCGCCATCGTGACCAACACATTGCCTACCGAGGTCATGGTGAGCGCCACCATAAAGGCGGTGAACATCACGCCCCAGCACACGCCAGACAACCAGAACGCGCTGCTGGCGCGACGCAATTGAAGAAACACCCCGCGACCGCTCACCATGGGAAGCAGCACCAAAAGGCTCAGGGTGGTGAAGCAGGACCGCCAAAAGGTGACCTCAAAGCTCCGTGCGGACTCCAAATGGCGGGTGACCACCCCTGCGGTAGACCACATCAGTGTGACCAGCACCATCAGCAGCACCGCACGCCTGTGGTTAAGCTTCATGCCAACTCCTGCATCGCGCGCGTACGGGGCACCCGATGAACGGGCCCCGTGCGCACCACCGCCCCGTGTGCTTACTCGCGCGAGGCACGCTTGCGCTCGTGCTCTTTCAGGTAGCGCTTGCGCAGACGCACGGACTTGGGCGTGATTTCCACCAGCTCGTCGTCCTCGATGAACTCGACGCCGTACTCCAATGTCAACTCGATCGGAGGCGTGATTTTGATGGCGTCTTCCTTGCCGGAAACGCGGAAGTTGGTTAGCTGCTTGGTGCGGGTTGCGTTCACAACCAAGTCGTTGTCACGGTTGTGGATGCCCACAATCATGCCCTCGTACACGGGATCGTTGGCCTTCACGAACATGCGGCCACGATCGTCGAGCTTGCCCAGGGCGTAGGTGAAGATTTCACCGTCGTCCATGGAGATCAGCACGCCGTTCTTGCGGCCACCGATGTCACCCTTGTGCAGCTCATAGCTGTCAAAGATGTTGGAGATCAAGCCAGAGCCACGGGTCAGGTTCAGGAATTCGTTCGAAAAACCGATCAAGCCACGGGCTGGAATGCGGTATTCCAAGCGCACACGGCCACGGCCGTCCGGCTCCATGTTGATCAGTTCGCCTTTGCGTTCGCCCAGTGCCTGCATGACGCCGCCCTGGTGCTGTTCTTCGATGTCGGCCGTCACCAGCTCGATAGGCTCGTGCTTCTCGCCGTTGATGTCCTTGAACATCACGCGGGGCTTGGAGACTGCCATTTCATAGCCTTCGCGGCGCATGTTTTCCAGCAGGATGGTCAGGTGCAATTCGCCCCGGCCCAGCACTTCGAACACGCCTTCTTCGTCGGTTTCGTTCACGCGCAGTGCCACGTTGTGTTGCAGCTCTTTTTGCAGGCGGTCCCAGATCTGGCGGCTGGTCACAAACTTGCCTTCACGACCGGCCAACGGGCTGGTGTTCACGCAGAAGTTCATGGTCAGGGTGGGCTCGTCCACCTTGAGCATAGGCAGCGGCTGGGGGTTGGCCGGGTCGGTCACTGTCACGCCGATACCGATGTCTTCGATACCATTGATCAGCACGATGTCGCCGGGGCCGGCCAAGGGGCTTTGCATGCGGTCCAAGCCCTGGAAGGTCAGCACTTGGTTCACGCGGCCTTTGACCACTTTGCCGTCCGGTCCTTCCATGACGACCACGTCTTGCATGGGCTTGATGGTGCCTTGGCTGATACGGCCCACACCGATACGGCCCACGAAGCTGGAAAAGTCGAGCGCAGAGATTTGCAACTGCAGCGGTGCAGACGCGTCACCTGAGTTCGGTGGAACGTGCTTCAGGATGGTGTTGAACAGGGCCGACATGTCAGGCCCCCACTGCTCACCGGGTGCACCTTCTTCCAACGAAGACCAGCCGTTGATGCCGGAGGCGTACACCACGGGGAAGTCCAGCTGCTCGTCGGTCGCACCCAACTTGTCGAACAGGTCAAACGCCGCGTTCACTACCTTGTCAGGGTTCGCGCCGGGCTTGTCCACTTTGTTCACCACGACGATGGGCTTCAGACCCAAGGCCAAGGCCTTCTTGGTCACGAAACGGGTCTGGGGCATGGGGCCTTCCTGCGCATCAATCAGCAGCAACACGCTGTCGACCATGGACAGGGCACGTTCCACTTCGCCGCCGAAGTCCGCGTGTCCGGGGGTGTCCACGATGTTGATGTGGGTGCCTTCCCAGCTCACCGCGCAGTTCTTGGCCAGAATCGTGATGCCACGTTCCTTTTCGATGGCGTTGTTGTCCATCACGGTGTCGACCACTTTTTCGTGTTCGGCAAAGGTTCCGGACTGGCGCAGCAACTGGTCCACCATGGTGGTTTTGCCGTGGTCCACGTGCGCAATGATGGCGATGTTTCGGATTTGTTTACTCATGGTTCACTTTCTGCTTACGCCCCCAGGGCCAAGGTTTCGTTACTCTGTTTCAAACTCTGTTCCAGGGCCTGCTGCTGGCCCAAGGTCTCGCTGATTTCCAGCGGACTCAACAAACGCACCGGGATCAATTCCCCGGCCTTCACATACGCCGTGCCCAGCAGCGCATGGGGCTGCGTGCCGTACACCGACACATGCGCAGCATCCGCCCAGGCCCCGCGCCTGCGCATGCCACTCAAAAATCGTGCGGCATTCTCACTGTCCAATGTGACAGCCACATGTGCAGGCAGCAGCGCATCGACCGGCAACAAGCAGGCCATGCGCTGCGCCTCTGTCATGGCTTCCAACGCCTCCAAGGTGACACACCGACCGGTATCGAATTCCCCGGTACGAATGCGTCGCAAGGCACTCAAATGCGCACCGCAACCCAAGGCCTCACCGATGTCCTCACCCAAGGTCCGGATGTAGGTGCCCTTGCTGCACTCCACGACCAAGCGAACTGCGGTGCCCCCACGCTCGATGGGCGCTGACAGTTGCCGCAACGCATAAATCACCACCTGGCGGGGTTCGCGCTCCACCTCCATCCCGGCCCGTGCATACTCGTACAAGGCCTTACCATCCTTTTTCAAGGCACTGTGCATAGGTGGCACCTGGGCAATGGGCCCGGTGAAGCGCTGCAGCACGGCATCCAGCTGCGCTTGCGACACGTCCACTGGCCGCTCGCTCAGCACATCCCCTTCCGCATCGGCGGTGCTGGTTTTTATACCCAGCCGCACGGTTGTTTCGTAGGCCTTGTCTGCATCGAGATGCATCTGGCTGAACTTGGTCGCAGCGCCAAAGCACAGCGGCAGCACCCCCGTGGCCAAGGGATCCAGCGTTCCCGTGTGGCCGGCTTTTTCAGCCCGCAACAACCATTTGGCTTTCTGCAAAGCCTGATTGCTGGATAAGCCGATCGGCTTGTCCAACAGCAGCACCCCATGCACGGGGCGCCTTGCAATCTTTTCCCCACGCTCCGCCGCTACGCGGGTCGCTGCCCCCCGAGGGGGCCGTGTTTCACCTAGGGGCGGCCCTGCAGTGAAACTCCGCGCACGCGAAATTTTTGTGTGTAGCTCAGAGCCCCCCACAGGGGCCATCGCACCCTGGGGCGACTCGGCCGTGCTCATGTCTAGTCCTCTTTGGCGCGAGACGATACCGCACGTGCGATCAAGGCATTCATGTCAGCCGCCCTCTCGGTGGTCTGGTCAAAAATGAAATGCAAGGTCGGCACGGTGTGGATATGCAGCCGCTTGAAGAGGCCGGCCCGCAAAAAGCCAGCCGCTTGGTTCAAGCCCTCAGCGGTCTCGACCGGATCGCCCACCAACAAGCTGAAGAAAACCTTGGCGTGGGCGTAATCGGGCGTGACTTCCACGCCTTGGATAGTGACCATGCCAACACGCGGGTCCTTGAGCTCGCGGGCAATCAGCTCGGCCAGATCCCGCTGGATCTGGTCGGCTACCTGAAAGCTGCGATTGGGTGTCGATGACTTTTTGCGCACTCGAGATCTCTTGCTTACAGGGTACGGGCGATTTCTTTGACCTCGAAGAACTCCAGCTGATCACCTTCTTTGATGTCGTTGTAGTTCTTGAGCTTGATACCGCACTCGAAGCCTTCTTTGACTTCGCGTACGTCGTCCTTCATGCGCTTCAAGGAGTCGAGTTCGCCGGTGTAGATCACCACGTTGTCGCGCAACAAGCGGAAGTGCGCGTTGCGGGTGACGAAACCGTTGGTGACCATACAGCCCGCCACCGTACCGATCTTGGATGCCACGAAGACCGTGCGGATCTCGGCCATACCAATAACCTCTTCGCGCTTCTCGGGCGCCAGCATGCCCGACATGGCCGCCTTCAACTCATCCACAGCGTCGTAAATGATGTTGTAGTAGCGGATATCCACGCCATTGCCCTCGGCCAACTTGCGCGCGCCCGCATCGGCACGGGTGTTGAAGCCGATGACGATCGCCTTGGAAGCGATAGCCAGGTTGATGTCAGATTCACTGATACCGCCCACGGCGGAATAGACCATCTGCACCTTGACCTCGTCGGTTGACAGCTTGAGCAAGGAGGTTGCCAGAGCTTCCTGGGAGCCTTGCACATCGGCCTTGACGATGATGGGCAGCATCTTGACGTCGCCCGCACCAATGTCAGAGAACATGTTCTCCAACTTGGCCGCTTGTTGCTTGGCCAACTTGGTATTGCGGAACTTGCCCGCACGGTAGGTCGCGATTTCACGGGCACGGCGCTCATCAGACAGCACCATGAATTCATCACCGGCCTGCGGTACTTCGGTCAAGCCCTGGATTTCCACGGGAATGGAAGGTCCGGCGGTTTCGATCTTGTGACCGTTTTCGTCCAACATGGCACGCACCCGGCCATAAGTTTGACCAGCCAGCACCACATCACCCACCTTCAAGGTACCGGACTGCACCAGCATGGTCGCTACAGGGCCACGGCCCTTGTCCAGTTTGGCTTCGATCACCAGACCCTTGGCCATGGCATCGACAGGCGCCTTGAGTTCGAGCACTTCGGCTTGCAACAGCACCTGTTCCAGCAACTCGTCGATACCCATGCCGGTCTTGGACGAGACAGGCACGAACGGAGAGTCACCACCGTACTCTTCAGGCACCACCTCTTCGACCACCAGTTCTTGCTTGACGCGGTCGGGGTTGGCATCGGGCTTGTCGGACTTGGTGATCGCCACCACCAAAGGCACACCTGCCGCTTTCGCGTGCTTGATGGCTTCCTTGGTCTGGGGCATCACACCGTCATCGGCAGCGACCACCAGAATCACAATGTCGGTGGCCTGCGCACCACGGGCCCGCATGGCAGTAAACGCCTCATGACCGGGGGTATCGAGGAAAGACACCATGCCGCGCGGTGTTTCCACGTGGTAGGCACCGATGTGCTGGGTAATGCCGCCGGCTTCGCCCGCAGCCACTTTGGCGCGACGGATGTAGTCCAACAGCGAAGTCTTGCCGTGGTCCACGTGGCCCATCACGGTCACCACAGGTGCGCGTGGCAAGGAAGGCGCTTCCTGGCCTTGTACTTCGTCGTCGGTAAACGCTTCCGGGTCATCCAGCGCAGCCACCACTGCTTTGTGGCCCAACTCTTCCACCACGATCATGGCGGTGTCCTGGTCGAGCGGTTGGTTGATGGTGACCATCTGGCCCAGCTTCATCAATTGTTTGATGACTTCAGAAGCCTTGATCGCCATTTTGTGTGCCAACTCGGCCACGGTAATGGTTTCAGGCACGTGCACTTCGATCACGCGCGCTTCGACGGGAGCCGCTTGCTGGTTGTGGTGGTCATCACGGTCACGGTCATTGCCGCGACGGCCCTTGGGACCTGCACGCCAGTTGCTGGAACGTCCAGCGCCTGCCGTAGTGTCGCCACGGGTCTTAAGTTCTTTCTTCTTCGCAGTGTCACCGGCCCAACTGCTGGACAACTTGGCAGACTTGACTTCCTTGCCCGCACCGGCCGTGCCACCTGCGTTGCCCGCACCGCTGGCAGGTTTCGCCGGCTTGGCCACCGTAGATCCGCTCGCAGGCTTGTGCAGGGTGCCTTTCATGGCGGCTTTGGCATCGGCCACAGGCTTGGGCTCTTCCACCTTTTTGGGTGCCACCATGGTCCGTTTGGGGGCGGCCATCATTGAGCGAATGGCCGCAGCCTCCGCCTCCGCTTTGCGACGACGCTCGCTCAAGTCAGCGGCACGGGCAGCTTCCTCGGCCGCAGCCGCTTTGGATGCCTGTGCAGCAACCACCGCACGCTCTTGGGCTGCCACTTTGGCAGCCGCTTCCGCATCGGGGGCGCTGCTTGCCGCCGGGGCGGATGCAGGAACAGAACTTACGGGGGATTTTGATGCGTGCTGGGAACGCGCCTGGGCTATTGCCAACTCTTCTGCCTTTCGTGCGGCGGCTTGGGCCTCCCGCTCTGCAACTGCTTGTTCTGCGGCCAATTTGGCACGCGCTTCTTGCTCTTCGCGCTCGCGGCGGCGCTGGGCCAACTCTTCTTCCTGGCGACGAATCAACTCGGCTTGACGGCGGGCTTCTTCCTCACGGCGAGCCAATTCGGCCTCTTCGGCAGCCTGCGCTTCGGACTGCGCAAGGTCTGGTACGTCCGCCTCGGCAGCGCCTTCCACGCCCTCGTCGCGCCTTACAAAGGTACGCTTCTTTCGCACTTCCACTTGGATAGTGCGAGCCTTGCCAGTGGCATCAGCCTGCTTGATTTCCGTGGTTTGCTTTTTCACCAGCGTAATCTTCTTGCGTTCAGAACTGGCGGTGCCGTGGCTGTTTTGCAAAAAGCTTAACAAGCTGTGCTTGTCTGCATCCGTAAGAACGTCGGACGCCGAACTCTTTGCAACACCTGCCGCCCGAAGTTGTTCGAGCAATGTTTCGGTAGATTTTTTGAGTTCATTGGCGAACTCTGAGACGGTCGTTATGGTCATATTTTGTGAAACCTTTCATGACCGTTACTCGTGAGAAGCGCCGTCATTGGTAAACCAATGCTCACGCGCCTTCATGATCAGGGCCTTGGCCTGGTCCGCAGACTGGCCGGTAATTTCTGTCAATTCATCGACGGCAAGGTCTGCCAGTTCATCGCGGGTATGAACACCGCCCTCTGCCAATTTGCCGATCAACTCGGGAGTCAGACCTTCCAAATCACGCAGATTTTGCGAAACCTCTTCCACACTCTCTTCGTGGGCGATTTCCATGGTCAACAATGCGTCTTTGGCACGGTTGCGCAATTCATGCACCGTGTCTTCATCGAAAGACTCGATCTCCAACATCTCTTGCAGCGGCACGTAGGCCACCTCTTCCAGGCTCGTGAAGCCCTCGGCGATCAGGATGTCGGCAATCTCCTCGTCCACGTCCAACTTTTCCATGAAGAGCTTGCGACCCGAGTCGGTCTCGCTGGCCAGCTTTTGGGCAGACTCCGCAGCATCCATGATGTTGATTTTCCAGCCCGTCAACTCCGAGGCCAGACGCACGTTTTGTCCACCCCGACCAATGGCGATGGCGAGATTTTCTTCGTCTACCACCACGTCCATCGCGTGACGCTCTTCGTCCACCACAATAGACGTCACGTTGGCAGGCGCCAGGGCACCAATCACAAACTGGGCCGGGTCTTCGCTCCACAACACGATGTCGACGCGCTCCCCAGCCAATTCGTTGGTGACGCCATTGACGCGGCTGCCGCGCACGCCCACACACGTCCCAATGGGGTCGATGCGCTTGTCGTGGGACAGCACCGCAATTTTGGCGCGAGAGCCGGCGTCTCGTGCGCAGGATTTGATCTCCAGCAGCCCCTGCTCGATCTCCGGCACCTCTTGACGGAACAACTCCATCATGAACGCTGGCGCGGAGCGCGACAACACAATCGGCGCACCGCGCAAGGTCAGGTCCACTTCCATGATCATGGCGCGCACGCGGTCGCCGGTGCGGAAGTTTTCCTTGGGAATCATCTCGCCACGGCGCAAGCGACCTTCGACCCGGCCGCTCTCGACAATGATGTCGCCCTTGTCCATGCGCTTGACCGTGCCGACAAAGATTTTTTCGCCACGGGACATGAAGTCATTGAGCAACATCTCGCGCTCGGCATCACGGATTTTTTGCAAAATCACCTGCTTGGCCGCCATCGCACCAATACGGCCAATCGGCACCGAAGCCACTGGCTCTTCGATGTACTCGTCGACTTCGATATCCGCAATTTGCTCTTTGGCCTCGAACAGCAAAATTTCCTGGTCTGGCAACTGCAAACCCGCCTCGTCCGGCACCACATGCCAGCGACGGAATGTTTCGTAATTGCCGCTATCACGATCCAAAGCGACACGAATATCCACGTCCCCGGCGTAGAGCTTTTTGGTGGCCTGGGCCAAAGCCGCTTCGACGGCACCCAACACCACATCACGCTCCACGTTTTTCTCACGGGAAATTGCTTCGACCAGCATCAACAGTTCGCGATTCATGCCATGACTCTCCTGAAACCTCTAATCCACATATACCAATCGATACCGCTTCAGACACCCAAGGTGCTCACGCCTCATCGGCTTGCCCCTGTCCCCCACGGCCCTTGAAACTCACAATGGGTGCCAAGCGGGCATCCCGCAACTCATCCAACGCAAAACCCAAAGCCTGCAGCGGAGGAGGTACACGTTTTTTGCTGACTTTTTGGCCTGGCTTGACCGCTGGCGCATCGCTCCAAACGATTTGCCAACCGGTGCTGCCATCGGCACCCGGCACACGCTCCAGCGTGCCACGAAACTTTTTGCGATTTGCGCTCACCTGCCCATTTGCAGCAAGGCCCATCGGGGCCTTCAATGTGATATCGATCACATGGCCTGCAAAGCGCTCAAAGTCTTGCTCGTGACGCAATGGGCGATCAATACCAGGCGAAGATACCTCTAGCCGCTTGTATTCCACACCATCCACCTCCAGCGCAAACTGCAACTGGCGCGTCACTTTTTCGCAGTCTTCCACGTTGACAAACTGCTCAGGAGCCTGCTGCCCTTGTGCAGGCGCTACCCATGGCAAATCGATGGTGATGCGCAACAAGCCCCCGGCAGAGCGCTCAATCTCTACCAGGTCATATCCCAGCCCTGCTACGGTTTGTTCAACGATTTCCTGTAACGCCACGTCGGTTAAGCCTGCCTGAGTTCAAGTGAAAAACAATCGACCAAAAAAAACGGGCGGTAAATACCCGCCCGTCTGGTCGTGAGCTTCGGATTGTACGCGAAAAGCGCACCAAATCGCGTGTGTCAACCCAAAGTAGAGATGTCCCCTTTTGCCCCAAATAGAAATGTCCCCTTGGACAAAGTCTCAAGGGCTTGCCCTTGTATGCACAGACTGCGAAGGGCGTAGCCCGAAGCGGTCTGTGCGCACGTACGGTGGTG
>JARXAM010000041.1 GCA_029865845.1 Rhodoferax sp.
TGTCGTTTTTGCCTATGGTGTGGGGGAATTACTGGGTCATCGATCTGGATCCGCAGTACCAGCTGGTGGCTGTCAGCGAGCCGCAGCGCGAGTATTTGTGGGTTCTGTCGCGGACCCCCAAAGTTGAACCAGTGGCTTACCAAGCCTTGCTCGCACGCCTGGCCCAGCAAGGTTTCGATTTGAAGCGTTTGGAACCCAGCCCGCAGGAGTGAGCATGATCGATGGACTGATTGCAGGGCACTTGGCGGGATTGGCTGAAATCCGTCAGGGGAAAAACGGCAGCAGCTTCGCACTGGCCAAAGTCAAAGCCACCGCAGGCGATGGCGAAACCTTGATCGTGAACGTGATTTCCTTCGCCTCTGAGGCCAGTGCCGCGTTGATGGCCTTGGACGATGGCGATGCTGTCGCATTGGCAGGGGCACTGACACCCAAGGTGTGGACCGATAAACAAGGCAATACGCGCCCCGCGCTGGACATGGTAGCTACTCAGGTGCTTACCGCGTACCACGCGGTACGTAAACAGCACGCGCTTGCCGCACCGGAGATAGATGCGCGGTGATACAGGCTGTAGTTCTCGCACTGGCAATAGCGCTGGCTTTTGGCTTCGCTTGGTACGTCCATCGTGAGCGCCGGCTGGCAGTCTGGGCCCTGGCTTGGTTGGCCTATGCACTGTACGAGTACCTCATGCTTGCGCGGGTACTCTGTTCTGGCGAGTGCAATATCCGAATTGATCTTTTGCTTATCTTTTTACCGATGGCGCTGGGCACTTTATGGTTGGCCTTGAGTGCGTTTTTTCGCTGGTGTCTCAGGTCAATAGGGCGAAGTTCCGAACAATGAGGGTTTGAAATAGTCAAACCCGACCGTAGTTGTCTTCCAAGCGAACGATGTCGTCCTCACCGAGATAGCTGCCGAACTGAACTTCCACAATCTCGACTGTTTCATCGCTTTGGTTGGCCAGACGATGTACCTGCCCCATAGCTATGTCGCAGTGTTGACCCGGCGTTAGATCAAACTCTTTGTCACCCAAGGTGATTCGAGCGGTGCCCTTAGTGACAACCCAGTGTTCGGCGCGCTGACTGTGTTTTTGGAGGCTCAACTGTTGTCCCGGGGTGACCTGAATGCGCTTGATTTTGTTGCCGGTCACTTCAGATACTGTTTCGTACCACCCCCAAGGGCGCATGGTGCGTTCAACCGTTTCTGTACGTTGCTGGGTAGTACTTTGCGGAGTCATTTTTTAAGGCGATTGTTGTATTCGGTAGAAATGTCGACTGAAGACAAGGACTTCAGCGTGATGCGTTGGGTTCAATCCAATAGAGGTAGGTCGCAGCAGTCCATGAAAACTCTCCTCCACCCAAACCTCTGCCGTTGGTGGGGTCGTAATACTCATGGAAGCCTTGTTGACGCAGCAATATCTCTGAATCAACCCGTATGCGGTCAGCAAGTTCCACGTGACCTTGATCGGCCAATCCCACGGCGATCAACATATTGATGTGCTGCCAGATGGGTCCACGCCAATAACGAAGAGGCTCGAATCCAATATAGGTACTACGGGTCGACGGGATGCCGTAGAGGGTTTCGTCCAACCATGAATCGACCGTGTCGGCGCAATCTTTCTGGAACCCGGCATATGCCGCCATCAGGCCTGCGGAAGTCGGCACATCCAAAAGTGCTCCCGTGCGTACATTGCGGGATACATATTGCTGCCAGCGCTCAGACCATAGTGATTCCACTGCAACTTGAGTGCGGTCCACATGCTGTTGCATTTCCGTTGCGGCGTCTTGCAAGCCGAACTCCTGGCATAAGGCCACCAGATCAATGCTGGACCGCTGAAGAATGCTGATGATCCCGATGTCATTCACCCGATATGGGCATTCCGCAAAGATGCGCTTGGGATCAAAGCCACACGCACTATTGAAGTCCATGAGGCTCACCATGCGGTCGTAAAAGACTTTCGGGGGGCGCATAGAAGCGTCCACATGGTTCAAGTCTTTGCGTACATAAGGTCGCTGGGTGGGGAGCACCGCGGACTGCGGGTCATCCCACGCAGGCGAATTGTCCATCCCGGTTTCCCAAGGATGAATGTTCACCACCAGGCCAGTTCCCTGCGGATCGCGGCACCGGTACCACCAACGGTGGTGCGCGATCACTTTGGGCAACAAGTCTTGCAGACAAGCTTCTGCCATGTCCCTCTGTGGGGCGAGGGTCTTGTCTCGCTTACTGGCACGAACCGCTTCCCTCCACATCCAACGCAACATGGTCGCATGCAGTGGGGGCTGACTGATGGAACTTGTCCGTATCGCAAGCCTGTCGGTACCCCACTGGTCGGGCCCGGGGAAGTAGGTATCACTATCCTGGTGAAAGGTGATCTGGGCCAGAAATCCGTCATTGGCGCCACCAAAGTGGTCAGGCCCCCATTGACCGCTAAACAGCGTTTCGTATTCACGCCACGCCCGTGCCGGGTCGAATGTCATCCATCCCAAAGCAGTGATCCCGGCATCCCAATTCCATTGGAATGGATACAAACCTTGTGTGGGCAGTGTGTAGCCACCGCGATCATTTTTGCGCAGTGTTTCGCGCGCGACTGTTTGAAGTTGCTCGTGTGATTGCATCAATGAATTCCTTGTTCAGGCTACAAGCTTCTTGTGACTGTCATACCAGCGAGCAGCGCCGGGCTTTGCTATTACTTGCAGAGCGTCAGAGGGCATGACGGTGGGCTGCGCTGCGGTACTGATGCGCAAGAGATCTGCCCCAACAAACGTGTTGATCTGCTGGGATGCCCCCAGCATTTCGACCACCCTGGCTCTCACTTGCAAGCCACCGCGGTCCACCAGGTCCATCGACTCGGGCCGTAGACCCAGTGTCAGGCCAGGCGATGGCGCCATGCAACCCAGGGCTTCTTGCACTGAGCTATCGGTAATGAAGTTCATAGGCGGATTGCCAATGAATCCCCCCACAAACTGATCAGCAGGGTGGTCGTACACCACCGGTGGGGAGTCATATTGAACAATTTCACCGCCATTCATGACCGCTATGCGATCTGCAAGACTCATCGCCTCGGTTTGATCATGGGTGACATAAATGGTGGTGGTCTTGATATCTCGCAGCAGGCCTTTAAGCTCACTACGCATCTCAAGACGCAACAGGGCGTCAAGGTTGCTTAAGGGCTCGTCCATCAGCAGCACATCTGGCTCTACTGCGAGGGCCCGTGCCACGGCGACCCGCTGACGTTGACCCCCGGATAACTGGCCTGCGTAGCGGTCCAGCAAGTGTTCTATGTGCATCAAGCTCGCAGCCCGCTGAACCTGGGTCTCTAGCCGTTCGGCGGACGCGTTTTTCATTCGAAGACCGAAGCCTATGTTTTCACGAATGGTCATATGCGGAAAGACGGCATAGTTCTGAAAAACCATTGCGATATTCCGTTTGCGAGGTGGCAGCCCGTTCATGCAGCGATCACCGATAAACACATCGCCACTGGTTTGGGTTTCCAGCCCGGCAATGATGCGCATCAATGTCGTTTTGCCACAGCCGGATGGTCCGAGTAGCACACAGAACTCTTGATCGCGCACTTCCAGACTGATCGACTTGAGCGCCTGATGGCCCTTGAATTCTTTACGGATGGATCGGATGGAGATGGCAGACATAGTGTTCCTTTGTTCTCAGCGGTTGCTGATGCCCCACATGGAGAACAGATACTTGCGTACTACGAATATGAAGAGCAGCGAAGGCAAAATTAAAAAGAAGCCACCTGCAAAACGGAAGTGAAGAGGGCTCTCCTCGAGACTGGCGAACAGGAAAGCAGTCAGGGTCCGGTTGTTCAGCGTAAGGACACTCGCTGCAAACACTTCATTCCAGGAAATCACAAAGCTGAAGATCATGGTCGCAGCCATACCTGGTAGTGCCAAGGGCAAAACGATCTTCATGAACGCTTGCAATCGACTGCATCCAAGCGTCCACGCAGCCTCTTCAAGTTCTCGCGGGATACCCATAAAGAGACTGGAAGACACAAGAATGGAGAAGGGAAGAGCCAAAGCGGTGTGAACCAACGCCACGCCCAAATGGGTGTCATACAAGCCGACGCTAATGAAGCGGGTAACCAAAGGCAAAGCGAGAATGGCCAATGGGAAGGCTCGTGTCATCACGACCAGAAGGCGGTATGCCGTTTGCCCCGTGAAGTCGTATCGCGCAAGGGCGTAACCTGCGGGAGCACCCAGAATCACCGCAAACAACATGGTCAGCGCGGCTACCAAGACGCTACTCATCACAGCCTGCCAGACACCTGCGTAGTTCAGAAAGAAGCGCATGGTGTCCAGCGAAAAAGCTTCAGGAATGAAGCTCTTGGGCCACGCGCTGACTGCTTCGCGCGGCACGAATGCGCTCAATCCGATCAGAACGATGGGCACCAGCCAGCAGACGGATAGCAGCAAGGCGGAGACAGTGACAAATCGGGAGGTGTTCTGCATGCTTATGCCAATGTTTCACGGCGTACACGCAGAACGCGCAGGTACACCAGCGTAGACAGAATTGAGACGCCCAGGATGAACACTGCGTAGGCTGAAGCCACATGGGTGTTCTGGTAAGCGCCTTGCCAGTTGTAGGCCTCGCCCACCAATACAGGCAGGTCGCGCCCTGCCAGGGCATACACCACAGCGAAGACTTCAAAGGCAAGTACCGTTCTCAAGATCAAAGCACTTTGCATGCTGGGTTTGAGGAGCGGTAGCGTGATCTTGACAAAGCGTGTCCATGGACTCGCACCGAATACCTCTGCAGCTTCGTTGTACTCCTTGGGTATCAACTGGACGCCCGCTACCAAGATGACCAGCACGATCGACGTTGCTCGCCAGATCTCGGCAAGGATCACGCAGACGAAGAGCGCGACGGGGTTTTCATAGCTCAACCAGGCGATGGGGCCGTCGATGAGACCCACAGCATTCAGGGCAGAACTGAAATAGCCCCGATCGGTGAAGATGGCAAGCCAAGCCAGGCCGGCGGCCAAGTCACATACACCGAGGGGAACAGTCCAGATGTAGAGAAAGCCCATGCGACCCCACTCCACCTTCTGCAGCATCATCGCCATCGAGAGTGCAACTCCGATTTGAAGTGGCACGATGATGGCAACCAGAATCAAGGTGTTTTTCAGGGCGACCGAAAAGTTGAGGTCGCCTGCCATTTTGCTGAGGTACTGGCTGGTCCAAAGTCCTTCCGGTGTACGAAAGGCCATCAATGCCGTCTCTACCAGTGGCCATACAAACAACAGCAATAAAAACACCAAGCTCGGGGCAATGAGCAGATAGGGTGTCCGGCTGGAGTGGGATTGCATAGGTCTTTCAGTCAGTCAACAAAGCACGGAC
>JARXAM010000060.1 GCA_029865845.1 Rhodoferax sp.
ACAGGTTCCGCGCGGCCCCCGTGCGTGTCGAAGTAGCTGAGTTTCAGTTGGGGCATGGGGTGGTCCTTCAAAGGTGTTGGTCGGGGCCGCTCGTCTGTCGTGCAGGGCGTGGGGCATTCTATGCAGGCCAACGGTTATGCATCGGCGCGCGGCGTAATTGCCCTTGGACCCGCCCATGTGGGTCTACTGGACGCGCCACGTAAGTTAGCTTGGCTAGCGCGTGTGATGGCTGCAACAGCGGACGCCTTGCGAGCCGCAGCGGTGCGCGCGATACACCGTTAGCCCCGTTCCAAGTTCTGAATCAGTGTTTTCACCTTGGTGGTGATGATGTCTACCGCAGTGTCGTTGGCCCCGTGGGGCAGGATGACGTGGGCGTGCCGCTTGGTGGGCTCGATGAACTGCTTGTGCATGGGGCGCACGGTTTCCAGGTACTGGGCGATCACGCTCTCGGTGCTGCGGCCGCGCTCGGTAATGTCTCGCTGCAGGCGGCGGATGAAGCGCACGTCGGCCGCAGTGTCCACAAAAATCTTGAGCGACATCATCTTGCGCAAGTCCGGGTCAAACAGCGCAAACAAGCCTTCCATCACGATCACCGGGGCCGGATTCACCACCACGGTGGTGGGCGCGCGGTTGTGCTGTACGAAATCGTAGGTGGGCATGGCGATGGCTTCGCCGCGGCGCAGTGCCTGCAGGTGCAGCACCATCAGGGGCCAATCGAATGCGTCGGGGTGGTCGTAATTGGTTTTGACGCGCTCCTCCATCAGGAGGTGGGTCTGGTCGCAGTAGTAGTCGTCTTGGTAGACCACGCTGGCCATCTCAGGGCCAATGGAGGCCAGCACCTGGCGCGTCACGGTGGACTTGCCGCTGCCGCTGCCGCCGGCAACACCAATGACGAAAGGTTTGCTGGATGGGTTGGGCATGGCAGATTCCGGTTTGGTGGCGATACAACAGGCTATTTTAAATAGCGCGGTGGGGGCTAGCGCAGGCTGCGCTGCACAGCAATGGCTGACCAGGGCAATGCTGCAGTTACCCGGCCAAAATCCGGTACAGTGGCCCGCCGGACGAGGCGCGCAGGCCACCGGAGGCCCTGCTCGACCGGTGATGATTGTGTGGGGCAGACGGGCTTCAGCGCTTTGGTGCACATGGGGATAGGGAGGCTAATGAGAATACTGTTGACAGGTGCCACCGGTTTTGTGGGCAGTGCTGTTTTTGCGCAGGGCACACAACGTGGACTCGCAATACGGGCGGCCGTGCGCAAGCGGGCCAATGCCGAAAGCGTGGCTGATGTCGTGCAAGTAGGTGACTTGGACGGGGAGACGGATTGGTCTGCCGCCCTGCAAGGCATAGATGTCGTGGTCCACATGGCTGCGCGCACCCACGTGATGCGTGAGACATCGCCCGATCCCGCGCAGGCTTACCAGCGTGTGAATGTGCAGGGCACTCTGCACCTGGCGCGCCAAGCGGCTGCGGCGGGTGTGCGCCGGTTTGTATTTATCAGTTCGATCAAGGTCAACGGAGAAAGTACCCGCCCGGGGCACGCTTTTACCGCCGACGATGATCCGGCGCCGCAGGACGCCTATGGCCGGTCCAAAGCGGATGCCGAGCGCGGGTTGCAGCAACTTGCCGCTGCGACTGGCATGGAGCTCACGGTGCTTCGACCCGTTTTGGTGTACGGCCCGCAGGCCAAGGGAAACCTTGCGCGCCTCACGGCCTGGATTCAGCGCGGATGGCCCCTGCCGCTGGGATGCGTGACCACCAACCGCCGTAGTTTGGTGGCCTTGGACAATTTGGTGGACTTGATCTTGCTTTGTGTGGACCACCCGTGTGCTGCCAACCAGGTTTTTTTGGTCAGTGACGGCGAAGACCTGTCGACTGCGGACTTGCTGCAGCATCTGGGGCGGGCTGTAGGGCGGGCGCCGCGTCTGCTATCGGTGCCGGTAGGGGCGATGGTGTGGTTTGCCGCCGTGTTGGGAAAAAATGCCTTCATGCAGCGATTGGTAGGTTCTTTGCAAGTGGATACTGCCAAGACCAGCGCGCTATTGGGGTGGGTGCCTCCGTTGTCGGTGGAAGATGGACTGTCCAAGGCGGTGAAGTGAGTGAACATGATTCGACTATTTGACGTGGTGTTGTCTGCATGCGGGTTGGTGGTGCTGTCCCCCCTGTTGTTGGTGATTTGGGGAGTGGGGCTGTGGGACACCGGCGCCCCCATTTTTTTTCAAACGCGGGTTGGGCGGGCGCAAAAGCCATTCACCTTGGTGAAGTTCCGCACCATGCGGCGCGACACGGCAAGCGTGGCATCGCATTTGGCAGATGCAAGTGCCATCACGCCATGGGGCCGCTTGTTGCGGCGTACCAAACTCGACGAGTTGCCCCAGTTGTGGAATGTGCTGAAAGGTGAGATGAGTTTGGTGGGGCCTCGCCCATGCTTGCCTACGCAAACCGAACTGATCCACGAGCGTGCTGCACTGCGCGTGTTTGCTGCCAGGCCAGGCATCACGGGCCTGGCCCAGATGCGTGGCATCGATATGTCTACCCCCGCGCTGCTGGCCCAAACAGACGCGCACATGCTGCAAACCCTGACTGTTGGGGCTTATGTAAAGTGCATTGCGTTGACATTGCGTGGCGACGGCGCAGGCGACCGGGTGCGGCCCACCTGAGACCCTTGCACGCCCATTACCCAACATTCCCCGTCTGAGGCCGTATGTTTGAATCCTTATCGCGCTCTGCGAACCGACTGGCCGTTCCCGTGTTGGCCTTGCCCCGATCCGTCAAGCGTGTGGTGGTGGTGGCGTTGGATATTGCGCTGTGCGTGCTGTCGGTATGGCTGTCGCTCTATTTGCGCTTGGGGGACTTTGTGCCCTTGTCCGGTGCGGCGCTCTGGCCGGCAATCGCGTCAGTGCTGCTGGCATTGCCGCTGTTTATCCGGTCGGGGTTTTACCGCGCCATTTTTCGCTACAGCGGCATGCCCGCCATGGTGGCGGTAGGGCGCGCCATGCTGCTCTATGGGGTGCTGTTCGCCGGAGTGTTTACGTTTTGGGGCGTGACGGGGGTGCCGCGCACGGTGGGCTTGATCCAGCCCGTGGTGTTGTTGTTACTGGTGGGGGCCTCGCGTGCGGCGGCGCGTGTTTGGCTGGGCGGGCTGTACCACTTGCAGTTACGCAAAGCGGCTTTGCCCAGTGTGCTGATTTATGGGGCCGGCAATGCGGGCCGCCAGCTCGCTGCTGCCATGGCCAACAGTCACGAAATCCGGGTAATTGGTTTTGTGGACGATGACGATCGCCTGCACGGCCACGTGCTCAACGGGCAGCCTATCTATGCGCCCCAGATGGTGGGTGACATCGTGGCGGAGCGGCCGGTGTCTGCCGTCTTGTTGGCCTTGCCGTCAGTAAGCAGGCAACGCCGCAACCAGATCCTCACCTTCCTCAGCCAGTTTCAGGTGGCGGTGCGCACCCTGCCTGATTTGAGTGATCTGGCCAAGGGCAAGATCAGTCTCAGCGATGTGCGTGAGCTCGACATTGACGACTTGTTGGGCCGCGAGCCCGTGAAGCCACACGGCTTGCTGCTCAATCTCCATACCCGTGGCAAGACAGTGTTGGTGACCGGGGCAGGTGGCAGCATAGGCAGTGAACTGTGCCGCCAGATTTTGCGCACCAGCCCGCGATGCCTCTTGTTGCTGGAGATGAGCGAATTCGCGCTGTACCAAATTCACCGCGAATTGTTGGGCCTGGAGGGGGCAGACGGGGTCGAGATCGTGCCCCTTTTGGCGTCTGTGGTGGACCATCAGCGTGTGCAAGAAATCATGGACACATGGTCTCCGCACACGGTTTACCATGCGGCCGCCTACAAGCACGTACCCCTGGTGGAGCACAACCCGGCCGAGGGCCTGCGAAACAACGTGTGGGGAACCCGCGTGTGCGCGGAGGCTGCCCTGCGCCATGGTGTGCGGAACTTTGTTCTCATCAGTACCGACAAGGCCGTGCGCCCGACCAACATCATGGGGGCCACCAAGCGACTCGCGGAAATGGTGTTGCAAGCGTTGGCCGAACAAGTGCAGGCGGGCAGCGCGGCGGGCGCTGCCCCGCACGGCGTGCGCACCACTTTTTCCATGGTGCGTTTTGGCAACGTCTTGGATTCGAGTGGGTCTGTGGTGCCCCTGTTTCGAGAGCAGATCAAGCAGGGTGGGCCTGTGACGGTTACCCATGCGGAGATGACCCGCTATTTCATGACCATCCCCGAGGCGGCCCAACTCGTTATCCAAGCTGGAGCCATGGGCCAAGGGGGGGATGTATTTGTGCTGGATATGGGCGAACCGGTTCGCATCATGGACTTGGCGCGTCGAATGATCGAACTCAGTGGACTGACCATCAAAAGCGACAGCTACCCCATGGGTGACATCGAGGTGACGGTGCCCGGTCTGCGGCCTGGCGAAAAACTCTACGAAGAGCTCTTGATTGGCGACGACCCCAGACCCACCCAGCACCCGCGCATCATGCGCGCCCATGAACAGTTTTTGCCGTGGGAGCCGCTCACCCAAAAGCTCCAGGCCCTGGCCCTTGCCATGGCGGTCAATGACGTGCCGGTGATTCGCACCATGTTGAGGCAGCTGGTCGTGGGCTACCAGCCCCAGGGTGATGTGGTCGATTGGGTGCATCTGGCGCAAGAGCGCGATGTGGCCGTGGCGGACCCGCGCTAGGCATTGCGAGCCGCATACAGCCAAGACGGTGGCAGCGCATAGGTATCTCAGGCGCTACCGCCGACGTGGCTCTCCCAGGGTGCCAAGTTGGCACCCTGGTGCGCTTTGGCCTAGCGCATGAACCCCAAGTTTTTCACCGTGTACTTCGATATCCTGGGAATGACGCTTCCCAGGTTCGCGGCCGGTACCCCAAACCATTGGGCCAAGGTCGCCATGTACTGATCCACACTGACCGAAGGCAAAAGTCGCCCGCTTCCCACTTGCTCAGGGTGGTCCACACCGATCTTGGGCACGCCGCCATACCACCGTTTGCCTTTGACGGCTCCACCCATGATCATGTGAAACGACCCCCATCCGTGGTCGGAACCATCGCCATTGCTGGACAAGGTGCGGCCGAAGTCCGAGCCTGTAAAGGTCGTCACTTGGTCGGCCACACCGAGTTTTACGGTTTCATCGTAAAAGGCCCGCATGGCTTTGGCAACTTTGTCAAGCAATGCATTGTGGTTGGTTGGCATGCCTGCATGGGTATCAAAGCCGCCCATCGTTGCGAAAAACACTTGCCGTTTAGGGCCGAGCTTTTCCCTGCCGGCGATCATTTTTGCAATGGTCTTGAGTTGATCCGCAAGGGGGTTGTCGAGAGGAAAATCCGATACCACTGCCGTCGAAAATGTAGGGTTGATCACATCCACAGCGTTGAACGCTTGCTGTGTCAGATCCCCATAGGCCGTGTGCATATAGTGGCTTCCTGGCTGCAGCATGATTTTCTTTATCGTGTCCGTCACCAGAGTGTTGTTGAAAAACTTGGCCAGCGGCACCGCGCCTGCGGGGCCCAGCCGATAGCCCGGCCCTTGGGTGCTGCCAAGAAAAGCGCCTCCAGCGACGTTGATGCCACTCAAAAGTTCGTTGGGTGCGTTTTGATCGGATATCAGGGGGAGGTCTGTCAACCGTCCACCAAACCCGGTCGTGGAGCTGATTTCCCCCTTGAGCCAGGTGACGGTTTGGTCGTTATGCGAAAACAACTTGGCCGGTACGCCAATGCTGTTGTCGAATTCGAACTTGCTCAAGGGGCCGCTCAGTGTGCCAACGTTCATAAGCACCGCGAGCTTCTCGTCGTTAAACAATTGGTGCAGCGGTTCCAAACTGGGGTTCATGGCAAAGCTGCGGCCTGTGGGCCAGGCGTTCAAGGGTTTGAGCTCGAAGCGTTCGAGCGAGGTCCTGGTCAACGCGATGGTATTCAGACCGTCATCGATGGCACCGGGATCGGTGCGGACCTTCGAATATTCGTCGTAGCTGGCCTGGTCAAACGGAACAATGGTGTTGTAGTGGTCGTTGCCGCCCAACAAAAACACCAGTACCAAAGCCTTGTAGTCGCTGTTGGAAACTTGTGCTGCGGCGTTCGCCGTCAAGGCCAAGTTCATGACCCAGGGCGCAACGGCAGTCATGCCGCCCCATGCTGCGGAGTGGTTGAGAAATGCCCTGCGTGATAGTGATGAGTTTGTCATGATTTACTTTTGGATTAAATATTCAGGGCTGGCCAAAACCATCAATATCGCCACTTTCACCCGCAGGAGTGCATTGGTGTTCCCGACGGCGGGCTTGGGCAACAGCTCAATGGTTTGAACCATCAGGCTCACTGTGGGTTGCGACAAACTCTCATTGGCAAGAATAAGGTTCAACATACCGATTAATTCGGTAGGCTTGTCAGAAACATCCAGAAACTGCCCGTAGTCGAACTGAGTATTCGAAGGGGCGTTATACAAAATACTAGCGAAAAAGTTAATCAACGAAATAACGCTTACTTCGTTTACAATCTGAAATTCAGGTGCGCACAAAGCTTTCGCTTGTAGGCTTGAACCTGGTGGACTGTAGTTCGGTTCGAAGAAATTGAATACAGAAGGTGCCCGCCCTGGAACTTGTACCAAAGTTTCTGTTATTGAGGCCGAGATTCCCCAGATTCCGTTGGGGTGGTTGGACCTGGTCTTCAGCATACGCAATAGCTGGGTAAATCGCAGCGCGGGTTCACGTAGCTTTCCCCAATCATCTCGGGGTTTGTCGATGTTGAGCGGGGAAATCGCTTCACTATCCAATAGTACGGCTTTGATAACCGCCCGCATATCGCCGCGCACGCCACGGCCATTGTTATTGAATTTTTCTGCAACACGTCTGATGTAGGCTCGACTAGGGTTGCTGGTGACCAGGCGCTGGATCAGTTGCCTCCCAATAAAGGGCCCCACATTGGGATGGTTAAACAGCGTATCCAATGCAATTTTCAGGCTTTCTACGCCCAGGGTGTGTTTCTCTATGGTGACTCCTAGGAATACCTTTTCTTCGGGCGCGTGGCGCGTCGCATCGTGCACCATGGGTTGGTTCCATCGTTTGATGCCCAGACTTTGGTTGGCCGCCCTCCAGCCGGTAAACACACGTGCCAGATTTTGAATGTCGGTATTGTTGTACGTTTCTTTGATAACACCGTTTTTGGGGCTGCCATCGATATTCAGCTCAATCGTGCCGATGGTGAATAGCTGCATGACTTCCCGCGCAAAGTTTTCATCGGGAACCCGTATGGCGACATTTGCTTCGTTGTAGAGTGCCTTGTTGTTGTTCATGTGGGACAGGTACCAGCCCATGGCGGGGCTAAGGGTCACGTCGTTCAGCAAATCGCGAAAGTTGCCAAAAGCGCCTTTTTCCAGCCAATCAAAATAGGCCGCGCATGCCAGCGCACGATCACCGCCGCCACCCAGTAGACCCCGTACATTCACCACCATGATTTGGGACAAGGCAAAGCCTACCCGCTTGCGAAGCTGGTCGGGGGCCGTGGCATAGGATTCCCATATATGTAGGTCCCATGCCCCCTCCGTATTCAAATTTGGTTGCGCCTGATAACGTCGCACATCGTCATAATGGGAGGCTACAGGTGCTATCTCAAATTGCTCATCAATCCAGGTTGAGCGCCATTTGGTGCAGAGTGCGTCAATATCACTGCCTTGTGCACCAAATGTGGCCTGCGCCAGAAAACGTGCGGCCGAACTGCGCGGCATTGACATGGGGTATTTCATACCCGTAGGCGTATTCACCCTCATGGGGGTCGCCAGCTCGGCAGACTGCTCGAAAAAGATATCTGCATTTCTGCTAGATCCGTCTGCATTCCACTCGCCAGGCCCTCCACCGGTGAGTCCACCCTCACTGCTGCCACCACCACACGCAGTCAATATGCTGGCCGACGTGACTGCCAATGCTGCTGTTTCTTGACGCACCGGCGGCGTGGCTGCCAGCTTACATTCTGTTTCAATTGCTTGCATACATTACCTTTACATTTTGCTTGCTCACTGGTATTCCCTGAATCTATGTATTTGATGAAATGTGAAATACATAAAAAGTGATTTTTGTTATATGCCATTAACCTGTCCATTTGTATTTTTAAAAGAGAGTGTTGGTGGCATCGTAACGATGCAAGACGATTTGGTTTTGTATGGTCAATATGAACGTTGACTGCGCATAAAAACAAAACCAGCGGGGGTGCGGACAAAATCTTCGACTACCTGGAGGTAGTTCATTTATTCATACGAAGAGCGCATTCGTGCAGTCAAGCTCTACACAAAGCTCGGAGGGCGCCTCGGTGCCACCTTGCGCAAGCTGGGGTATCCCACTAAAAACACCCTCATAAGCTGGTATCGGGAGTACAAGCTGGATCAAAACTTGCAGGTAGGCTATTCCCGAGCGCCCAGCAAATACTCCGCTGAACAGAAACAGCGTGCAGTCCAGCATCACCTCGATCACGACCAATGCATTGCCTCTACCCTCAGGGCACTGGGATAGGGCCCCCCCGCGTCACAATAGTTGTTGCCTCCTTAGAAATCAAGAACATGGGGGCGGCGATGAAGAACATCAGTGGCACGTTACGGACAATCATTCTGAAGACGGAGTTGTTCTATCCAAAGAATTGGCAGGATGTTTCTGTTGATCAATTCATCGGAGCAGCGGATGCCTACATCCGCTGGTACAAAAAGAAGAGGATCAAGATATCCTAGGGTTCGCGGAGTCCCGTCGAGTACCGGGAAAGTCTTGGAATTAGCGTTTAGCCAGTCCAAGTTTTACTCCGCACCCCTTTCAGCATCACAGGCGCTACCGCCGACGTGGCAACCCCAGCGGGCAGGGGCAGTGGTCTGGTGCGCGTGTGCTTACCGCATAAAACCCAGGTCAGAGGTGTTGTAGCGTTTGATTCTGGGGATGATGGTGTCCAGTATCGAGGACGGTGCGCCAAACCACAGTGCCAAAGTAGACATGTACTGATCTACGCTGACCGAGGGCAACAGTCGCCCGCTTCCCACGTCATCGGGGCCGTCCACGGCGATGGTGGGCACGCCGCCATACCAGCGCTTGCCTTTGACGGCTCCACCCATGACCATGTGAAACGACCCCCACCCATGGTCAGACCCATCGCCATTGCTGGACAATGTGCGGCCGAAGTCCGAACCGGTAAATGTGGTGACCTGGTCTGCCACGCCCAGATCATCCGTCGCTTCGTAGAACGCGCTCATGGCGTCAGCAACCTGGGCCAGCAAGGCGTTGTGGTTGTCGGGCATGCCCGCATGCGTGTCAAAACCGCCGAGGGTTGCATAAAACACCTGCCGCTTGACCCCCAATGTATTTCTGCACGAGATCATGCGTGCAATGGTTTTGAGTTGGTCCCCGAGAGGGGTCGCAGGAAAACCGGCCACCGATGATTTCAAAAACGGTGGATTGACGACATCCACCGCATTAAACGCCTGCGCGGTGAGGTCTACGTAGGCGGAATGCATGTAGTGGCTTCCACTTTGCAGCATTAACTTTTTGACCGTTGCCGCAACCATATCGTTGTTAAAAAACTTGGTCAGTGGTACTGCACCCGATGACCCCAGTCGATAGCCTGGCCCTTGACTGCTGCCCAGAAACGCACCCCCGTTGAGGTTGATGCCACTCAATACGGTGTTCGGTTCATTTTGACTGGATATGAAGTCAGCCAATCTCCCGCCAAATCCGGTTTTGGAGTTGATTTCACCCTTGACCCAGGTGAGGGTTTGGTCGTTATGCGAAAACAACTTGGCCGGTACGTCTATGCCCTTGAGGTAGTTGGCTTTGGTCAAAGGGCCACTCAGTGAGCCAACGTTCATGAGTAGCGCGAGCTTCTCGGTATCAAACAGGCTTTTGAGCTTTGCCAATGCCGGGTTCATGGCAAAGCTGCGCCCTGAGGGCCAGGGGTTCAGCGGGTTGAGTTGGTGGGACGTGAGCGTACTTCTGGCCAACGCGATCGTGTTCAAGCCATCGTCGATGGCACCCGGATCGGTGCGGACTTTCGCGTACGCGTTATAGCTGTCGAGGTCAAACGGAACAATGGTGTTGTAGTGGTCGTTGCCGCCCAACAAAAACACCAGTACCAAAGCCTTGTAGTCGCTGTTGGAAACTTGTGCTGCGGCGTTCGCCGTCAAGGCCAAGTTCATGGCCCAGGGCGCAACGGCAGTCATGCCGCCCCATGCGGCGGAGTGGTTGAGAAACGCCCTGCGTGATAGTGATGAGTTTGTCATGATTTACTTTTGGATTAAATATTCAGGGCTGGCCAATACCATCAATATCGCCACTTTCACCCGCAGGAGTGCATTGGTGTTCCCGACGGCGGGCTTGGGCAACAGCTCAATGGTTTGAACCATCAGGTTCACTGTGGGTTGCGCCAAACTCTCATTGGCGAGAATAAGGTTCAGCGTCGCAATCAGATCCACCGGCTTGTCAGCCATATCGACAAACCGCTGGTAGTTGAATTCCAGGTACGGCGGGTTGGTGTTGAGAATAGATGCAAAATAGTTGATGACCGAGATAACGCTCACTTCACTTGCAATCTGAAACTCCGGGGCATATAAGGCCTTCGTCTGGATATTGGTGCCTGCAGGACTGTGGTTGGGATCAAAAAAGTTGAATACAGAAGGTGCCCGTCCGGGGTGCTGCGTCACACCGGCATTTGCCATTGTGATACCCCATATTCCATCGGGTCCTTTCGACGTGGGTTCCAGCATTCGCAAAAGTTGCGTGAACCGCAGCACAGGTTCCCGTAGTTTTCCCCATTCATCTCTGGGCTTATCGATATTGAGTGGAGAAATAGCCTCAGGATCTAACAAGATGGCCTTGATCACTGCCCGCATGTCACCGCGAACGCCACGGCCATTGTCATTAAACTTTCTCGCTACACGCTCTATATACCCTGGACTGGGGTTGCTGGTTACCAGCCGCTGGATCAATTGCCTGCCAATAAAGGGCCCCACATTGGGGTGGTTGAACAGCGTATCCAATGCAATTTTTAAACTCTCGACACCCGGTGTTTTTGCCGGGATGGTGACCCCAAGGAATTTTTTCTCCTCCGGCGAATGGCGATTGGTGTCATGAATCATGGGCCTGTTCCACCGCTTGATGCCAAGGCTCATGGCATCCGCCCTCCAGCCCGTAAAAACACGTGCCAGATTTTGAATGTCGGTATTGTTGTACGTTTCTTTTAATACCCCGTTTTTGGGGTTGCCATCGATATTCAGCTCAATCGTGCCTATTGTGAATAGTTGCATGACCTCCCGCGCGTAGTTTTCATCGGGAACCCGTATGGCGACATTTGCCTCGTTGTAAAGTGCCTTGTTGTTATTCATGGTGGACAAGTACCAGCCCATGGCGGGGCTGAGGGTCACGTCGTTCAGCAAATCGCGAAAGTTGCCAAAAGCGCCCTTTTCCAGCCAGTCGAAATAGGCGGCCCCTGCCAGTGCACGATCACCACCGCCTCCCAGCAGGCTCTGTACGCTCACCACCATGATTTGCGACAGCGCAAAGCCCACGCGCTTTCTGAGTTGGTCGGGCGCTGTCGCGTAGCTTTCCCAAATATGTTGGTCCCACGACCCTTCTATGGTGGTAATCTGTGCCTGATAACGTAGCACATCGTCGTAGTGGGACGACTTGGGCGGTATTTCAAATTGCTCATCAATCCAGCGTGAGCGCCATTTGGCGCAGAGTGCGTCAATATCATTGCCTTGCACACCAAATGTAGCCTGCACCAGAAAACGTGCGGCCGAACGGCGTGGCATTAACTTGGGGTACTTCACACCCGTCGGCGTATTCACAGTCATGGGGGTCGCCAGCTCGGCAGATTGCTCGAAAAAGATATCTGCATTTTTGCTCGATCCGTCTGCATTCCACTCGCCGGTCCCTCCACCGATGAGTCCACCCTCACTGCCGCCGCCACCACACGCAGTCAATATACTGGCAGACGTGAATACCAATGCGGCTGTTTCTTGACGCACCGGCGGCGTGGCTGCCGGATTACATTCTGTTTCAATTGCTTGCATATATTACCTTTACATTTTCCTTGTTCGGTAATATTCACCAAATGCATGCATTTAGTGAATAGTCCAAATACCTAGTAAAGGATTTTGGTAATATGCCACTAACCTGTCCATTCGTATCTCTAAAAGAGAATGTTTGTGGCGTCGTAACGATGCAAGATGATTTGGTTTTATATGATCAATATGAAAAACACAGACAATGTGGAGGTATTCGCCTGAGGGGGAAGCCGGCCTGATAGTGCGCTGTAGCCGGGTAGGTGCGGGCCTGGTCAGCCCCCGTTTGCAACATTGGCAGTGGTGATCTCGCGGTCCGCCAGAGTACGCGGCCCACAAATATCAATTAACAGGTCCCGTAACGGGCATTTACATGTTGGGCAGATCGTCACCCAGATCTGTCTCCAACTCCCCTGCATGTATGTCGCTAGACTGAACCATGGCAACCAGGTGCTCTGCGAGGTCGATAATGCGCGTCCTTTCCCTGAGCCATTCCCGCGAGTAACACACCACAAGCTGTCGCAACGCCCACTCATCCAGCAATCGCACTGTTTTGAGTCCTCTGCGCAGGCTGCCCTTGATCAGGCGTTCGGGCACAACCGCGCAACCCGCGCCCTGCTGGACCAATCGTGCAGCCGCAAGAAACCCATCCACATGAATACGCACGTCCATCCGCGTTTTCAGCTGCAAGGCCTTGCCCGCCAAAAAATTGTGCATAGTCGACTTCATGCCTGTTGAAATCATGGGAAATCTGCACGCATCCCTGAACGAGGTATGGCTAGAGAAATCTGCACCCATGGCGGACGGCACAATAAACACCAGCCGCTCCATGCGGTAATCCAGATTCACCAGCTCGCTGTCCGTGTGTTCGCTGATCACCAGCCCCAAGTCGGTCTTGCCAGATTTAACCGCCGCCACGATATCCGAGCTTTGGTGTTCTTCAAGCTGAATGCGAAGTTTGGAATTGGAGAACAAAAACGGTTGGATATCGTCAATGAGTGTGGTGGCGATGGAGGTGCAATTGGCAAAAAACCGGATGGGTAGCAATTCGTTTTTGCCGATGTTTCCCACTTCGGTGTGCATCAAGTCCAAAACTTGCAAACAGTTGCGCGCATGCCCCACCATCGCCAGGCCCGCGTCGGTAGGTGTCAGCCCGCGCGCATGGCGATGAAAGAGGGGTGTGCCCATGACATCTTCGAGGTTTTTCAGTCGGATGCTTGCGGACGATGTGGACATGAAGCAGCCAGCCGCTCCTACCCGCAGGTTTCCAGCGTCGGAAATTGCAACGAGGAGTTTCAAATCTACTATGTCGTATCGCAAATCAGCCTCCAACTAGCTGATATGTGCGTGTGCATGTGCGCGCGCGACTTTGAATATCGCATCGATATGCTGATCGTCGTCTGGAGGGATTGCACACTGGCCTATCAGAATATTGGGTTGTATAGCGAGATGCGGGGCCTGATAGGGCAACGACAAGGTCGCAAGAAGGTCTTGTGTGCTGTAACTGCTTGGCAGGTTTTCCAAAACACCAATCTCGTGATCCCAGAGTTTTCCAATGGGAATATCAACGCCAAATATCATATTCAAACGTGAAGCCAATTCGGCGAGCATCGAGTTGACGGCTTCTCCGGAATGGCTTGCTCCACACATTGCTTTGAAATTAGAAATGATAATGAGCGAAAACCGATAGCTGGTTTTATCGGCCGCACTGCCCAACGTGTTTGACATGCAGCGAATGAATGCTGAGCGATTCAATAAACCCGTTGCTGCATCCACATCCATCATGCTGCTATGGGATTTTTGGAGTATTGCTTCGGTGTGGGTGTCTTCCAGCGCAATGCCACGCCAGCCATCAACAACCCCCAGTTTGTTATACAGTGGGTGACCAGAAACTACCCAATAGGATTTGCTGTATGTGTCCATGAATATCAGTGGGCGCTCTTTAAAAGCGGTTCCTGTGGCAATGCAGTGACGAATGTCTTGCCACATGGACCGCGCCGATGGGTGCCGCTGCAAAGCTGGTTTGAGCGCCGTCGAGATTCGCTGGTTTGAAATACTCAGGTGCGCGCGCCTGGTAATGGAAAGGGGAAGCATGTTGGGTTTGCGCAGGTAATAATTTCGGTCTATTTCCCACACAAAAGCGTTGCTGTGCATGTCGAAGTCACGGATCAGGTTCAGGACTTCTTCATGCAAGTGTCCAGCATGGCTCTCTACCCGGCAGGTCTCCAGCAGCGACCGCGAAAAGGCCAGTGACCCATAGATGCACATCAGCGCATACGAGGCCATGAGTCCCGCGAGCTCAAAAAAGTACCGCGACTCGGTGCTGTACAAAGAATAAAGACTCGCCCCCCCGAGCACCACGCAATATCCCACGACGGCCGGCGGCAGCGATGCCAGAGCGAATGAACCTGCGCCTATCATTCCCGTAATCACTGCCGCTATGACCAGTTGTACATCGAGGGGCGCCTTGGGATAAATATGCAAGGGCAGAAAACTCCACCCCACGGCCAGCAGGCAGGCGCTGATTACCGCGTGCCGTATGGCGCGTTGGCTCGATACTGTAAAAGGCGGCCTGCGTGTCCATATGTATACCGAATACAGAGCGAACAGCAATATGTACACAACCCAGCCAGTCAGTAATGCTGGGTTGGCAAAATCTTTGGATATGGTAGTGACAAACACCGTATTGGCAGCATTGGCCACCATGGCTGCCGGCGTAAACTGGTTGATAAGCTGTAGTTGATTTGCACGCAATCTGCCGTGCGATACCATTTCAATCGGGCTTTTGCTGGAAATATTAAATTCTGAAAACTTTTGCATATATTGCCTTAAGCGTTCAGTTATCCGTGAAGCCAAGTTGTTCGAATCGTAAGTCATTAAATGGGTTGGTTGTGTTACCAAATGAAACGTGCATTGAATGTTGGCAAACTCTTTGTTTGTGGATTTCAAATAGCTCGTGATAGCAGAGGCTGTTAACGTTAAAAAGCAGATAAAACTTATTAATTAATCGTTGGGGCCGCGAATGCTTTCTACATATCTGGCTTGTCGCAACTTCAATCGGTATATCAATACATATACCTCGTTTATGTCGAATTAGTTGACATCTTCTTTACGTTATGGATTAACTGCCGGATGAAATAAAATGTCTTTGCCTCATGAATATTTTTCAAAGGAAAGCGGTGTTTGCGCAACCGTTGCACTGAACGAATATGACGTGTACTTTTGCTATCAGCCTATTGTGAGTTTTCCGGCTGGAAAGGTGGTCAGCTACGAGGCCTTGGTGCGCGGGGGAAATCACGAGAACGCGACAGTGTTTTTCCAACAATTGAGCGATGCAGAATTCACGCGATTTGATGTCGATTCCAAATACATCGCCATCGCAGACTATGTAAAGACCGGTGCCACGCGAGACTTGTCATTGAATTTCTCCACCAAGACGCTTACACGATTTGCCGATTTGCCGTCCATGCTGGACGATATGCTGCGAAGTTTGGGAATTTCTGTTAATTCTGTGATTATAGAGATTACTGAAACCGACGCGATAGAAGATATTGATAAATTTCTGAACACCATAGAGCGCTTGCGTGCCTTGGGTTTCCGCATCGCGATTGATGACTTTGGTGCCGGCTTTTCTGGTCTTTCCCTGTTAACGCACTGCGTGCCGGACATCATCAAAATTGATTCCTCGCTGGTACTCCATGTCAGTGCAGACAAGGTCAAGCAGTCCATCGTCACCGCGATTCGCATGATCGCGGCCGACTGTGGCATTGTTGTGGTTGCCGAGGGTGTCGAACATCAGCAGGACTTGCTGTGGCTTTTGGATGCCAAGGTCGACCTGTTTCAGGGCTATCTCTTTGCCAAGCCTACGGCGCAGCCTTCAAAGAGCGAGGCATGGGCCCGCCTGGGGTTGCGCTGAGTGCTAGCGCGCCCAGCACTTGTGTCTGTGTGGTGGTCCAGGCCCGGTGCTTAAGCCGCGCCCGCGTGCCCCAGCGCTGCACACGTTTGCGCATAGGTGGGGGGCTGGCACCCCGGTCTGGCGCAATTGATGGCGGCCGCTTGCATCGCCTCTTGTAGGGTGTGCGCCACGCGGTGTGCGCTGTCGGGGTTGAGCACCCAGTCGCCCAGGCAATTGCCCCAAAAGGTATCGCCCGCGCCCACGGTGTCCACGACCGTGGTGGGTGGGACGTCGGCCTCAGCGGTGTTACCGTCTACTTCGAGCCACGCGCCCTGGCCGCCAAAGGTCAGTGCAATGCGGCGGGCTCCCTGGTCGCGAAACACCGCTGCCATGGATGCCGCCCGGTCTCTGCTTGGGGCATGCACACCCAAAAGCGCCATGTCTTCGTCGCTGGCCTTGATCCAGTCGGCTAAGGCGGCCACTTGTTGCACCGCAGCGATGTAGGCTTCCAGATCGGCGGCGAGTCTGGGGCGCAGATTTACATCGACGCTGATCGTCCACCCCAATGCCTTGGCGCCTTGCAAAATATCCACAACCTTGCGGTGTTCCGGGGGCACCAGCAGCAACGAGCCGGTGTGCAGCACGCCCTGGGGCTGCCCTTGCAACATGGCCAGCACGCTGTCAGTGCTGTAGTCGCGGTCGGCGATACCCTCGCGGTAAAACCCATAGCTGGGCTGGCCCTTGCTCACTTGCACAACGGCCAAGGAGGTGGGCAGTCGGCTGGGGTGCGCCAGCACCTGCACACCATCGTGGTGGAGTTGCTGGGCAAGTTGCTGCCCAAACAAGTCGGTCGATAGCGGGTTCACATAGCCCGCCGGTGCGCCGCGCAACGCCGCTGCGCGCGCCATGTTGTAGGGGCTTCCGCCCATCATGGGGCGCAATGACCCATCGGGCTGCGCCAGGCAGTCCATCAAGGCTTCCCCCAGTACCCAGATTGCAGTGCTCATTTCGAAGTGCTCACTTTTTCAAGAGTCGTTGACGACGGATCACGTCAATCCACACGGCTACGATCACTACTGCACCGATGGCCATCATCTGTTTGAATTGCGAAATCTCCATCAGGTTCATGCCGTTGCGAATCATCGTAATCAGCACTGCGCCCAGCAGGCTTCCCCAGATGCTGCCCCGTCCGCCAAACAAAGAGGTGCCGCCCAGGATGACCGCCGCAATGGCGTCCAGCTCGAACATCTGCGCCATTTTTCCGCTGGACGAATCCATGCGGGCCATCAGCACCAAGGCACCCAGGGCGCAGCATAAACCCGACACCACATACACGCCCAGTTTGTACCAGCGGATATTGATGCCAACTTGCCGTGCCCCCATCTCATTGGAGCCCATGGCATACACATAGCGGCCCAGTTTGGTGCTGGACAGCACAAAGGCCATCACCACAAAAAAGATACCGGTGATCCAGATCGGCATGGGAACGCCCAGCACCTGGCCGTAACCGATAAAGGGCAGGGGGTCTGGCATGCCCGCATTGTCAAACCCGCCGGTGGACTCGAACGCCAAGCCACGCCACAGCGTCAGGCCACCCAAGGTCACGATGAAAGAGGGTATGCCCACAAATGCCACCAAGTAGCCATTGAACAGGCCCACCGCTGCGCCGATGCCAACGGCCGCCGCAATGCATAGAAAGGGGTCTATGCCTAACTTGATCATCATGTGGCCGGCCACGGCACCGGCCAGCGCCGTCAGGGCGCCCACTGCCAAGTCCACCCCGCCGGTAAGAATCACAAAGGTCTGACCACCGGCCAACAAGGCGATAACCGAGGCTTGCACCAAAATGTTGGACACATTGCCGGTCGTCAAAAAGTAGGGCGATGCGAGGCTGAGCGCAGCCCCCAAAACCAACACGGCCACGAGGGCGCCATACCATTCCTGGCGGGTGATGGACTTCATGAAATCAATTCCTCAAGTAAATGGCGACGACCGCGATTGCGCGGTCGTCGGTGCCCACCGCCGGCGCGGTGGGGGTGGGTGCACACGCCTTATTTGACCTTCATGAACTGGGCCACGCCAGAGTCCTTGGCAAACTTGTCCACGTTGGACGGCAGCACCAGGAAGGAGCCGGTGTCAATGCGGGCCTCCACCTTTTTGCCCTGAGCGGCGGCGATGGCGGTTTCCACACCGACTTGGCCGATCTTGGCCAGCATCTGCGCCGCGTTGGCGGACTGCCAGCCTTGCTTCATCATGTCCAGTCCGCCGGGCGAGCCATCAAAGCCGGCGATCTTCACCTCGCCCGCTTTCTTGCCCGCTGCCATCAAGGCCGCTTTGGCACCCAAGGCTCCACCGTCCCAGGCGCAGGCAATGACTTTGGCGTTGGCATTGGCGCGCAGTGCCGTCTCCACGCCGTTTTGGGCCATCGTCTGGTCCCAGGTGGTGGGGACTTCCACCACTTTCACGTTTTTGCGTTTGGCGTTCAGGCCGTCCAAGAAACCCTTTTTGCGTTCTTGCCCGGTGGACTGGCCCTGATCGCCGGTGACGTAGATCACGGTATCGCCATCCTTGATTTGCTCGGCCGTCCAGTTGCCCTGCACCATGGCCGCCTTGATGTTGTCGGTCGCCACGTACGAGGTGATCGCTGCGCCCGTAATGCCCGTGTCCACCGCCACCACTTTGATGCCGGCTGCCAGCGCCTTGTTGATGGCGGGGGCAATGCCAGCGCTGTCGACCGGCGCAATGGCAATGGCGTTGACCTTGCGGGTGATCATGTCTTCCACGATGGCCAACTGCTTCGAGAGTTCGCCTTTTTCTGCGGCCAGTTCGATGAACTTCACACCGGCTTGTTGGCCGGCCTTTTTCGCGCCACCGTTGATCAGCGTCCATCCTTCGTTGGTGTTGCCATTGGTGATGTAGGCAATGGTGGTCTCTGCCATGGCGGCAGACATCAGGCCGGCAGTGGCCATCGCGATGGCCAGGCGGCCCAGCAAGCGTTTGGTGATCATGTGCTCTCTCCAATAGGGGTTAAAGGGGCCGCCGCGGTGAATTCCATGGCCTGCCGGAACCGAATTACAGCAGAATTTCGACTAACTAAATCTAGTAGTTTTACTAATACGAGGTGGCGCAGATTCTGGCATCCTTCAGGGTCACACCGTCCCATGAGAGGCTCCGATGACCCCCACGCACCCCGTCCTGCAGATTCAGCAACTCACCAAACACTACGGAGGCGTAAAGGCGCTCACCGATGCCAACTTCCAACTTCTTGCCGGCGAGCACGCGGCCATCGTGGGCGACAACGGCGCGGGCAAAAGCACGTTTGTGCGCCTGATTACGGGGGTGGAGCAACCCAATGCGGGTGACATCCTGCTCGACGGGCAACGCGTGCATTTCAGCTCGCCTCTGGATGCGCGCGACCAAGGCATCGAGACCGTGTACCAAACCTTGGCGCTGGCCGAGGACCTGGATGTGCCAGCCAACATCTTTCTGGGCCGAGAGATCACCCGCCTGTCGCTGGGCCCCTTGTCGGTGTTGAACCACAAGGCCATGCGCGAGCAATCGGCGGCCATGCTGTCCACCACGGGGGTAAAAATTCAGGACATGTCCGAGAGCCTGCGCGGCATGTCGGGCGGCCAGCGTCAGTGCGTGGCCATTGCCCGTGCGGCAGGCTTTGCCAAAAAGCTCATCATCTTCGATGAGCCCACCGCCGCCCTGGGGGTGGCAGAGACTGCGCGGGTGGAGCAGATCATCCAAGGGCTCAAGCGCCAGGGCGTGCCGCTCATCCTCATCAGCCACAACCTGCGCCAGGTGTTTGAACTGGTGGACCGTATCTGGGTATTCCGTCAGGGTCGCATCATCTGCAGCCGCCTGACGCGGCACACCCATCCCGAAGAGATCGTGGGCCTGATCACCGGCGCAATCGATCCCGCCACCCTGCCTGTGGAGGAGGGGGTGCCATGCTAAAAGGACTCGACCCCCTGTTGACCCCCGAATTGCTGATGCACCTGTGCGCCATGGGCCATGGCGAGTGGGTGGCGGTGGTAGACGCCAACTTCACCGCGGATTTTTTGGGCAAAGGCAAAGCACTGGTGCGCCTGCCGGGGCACAGCCTGGAGCGCGTGAGTCAAGCGGTGCTGTCGGTCTTTCCGTTGGCGCAGGATGTGGTGTGCCCGGCGGCCTATATGCAGGTATCCGACAGCCCCAAGGGCCACCGCACCCAGGCGCAATCGTCTGTTGTCGCATTGCTGGAGCGCGAAGGCCTGCCCCCCCACCGTGTGGAGGCGGTGGAGCGGTTTGCCTTTTACGACAAGATCCGCGGTGCCAGCGTCATCGTCCAAAGCGGCGAGGCTACCGCCTACGGCAACGCCATGTTTTGCAAAGGCGTTATTCTCTGACCCCCCGAGGGCAGCTCTTCGGCAGGAATGAGAGCGACACATGGTCAAAATTTATCTGGATTGCGCCCGCGTGGACGCCTGGGCGCTGCCCGCAGGGTGTCCCCCGGTGCAGGGTGTAACCACCAACCCGACCCTGGTGATGCAGGCCGGCTTGCCCGTCACCTTGCCTACCTATCTGGGCCTGATTTCGGCTGCTGCCGACCACGGCCTGGCCGAGCTGATGCTGCAACTGCCCGACGCCGACCCCGACGGCGCGCGCGCTTGGCTGCGGGCCCTGCAGCCTGCGGCCCAGGCGCGCAAGGTGCAGCTGACCATCAAGCTGCCGTGCGCCCCTGCGTGGGAGCCCTGCATCGACGCAGTGCAGGCCCAGCGGCAGGGCATTTTGCTCACCGGTTTGGCCAACGCGGTGCAGTTGCTGTGGGCACACCACAAGCGCGTGCAGTACGTGGCACCTTACGTGGGCCGCTTGGTCAACGACGGGCGCAATGTGTGGGCCTTGGTGCAAGCCTGTGTGCGGGTGCAGGAAACGGGCCCCGCGCTGTTGGCCGCCAGCATCAAAACGCCCGAAGTGTTGGCCCAACTCATCGCCTCCGGTGCCGCCGCCGTGACCTTGCCCCCGGCCAGCCTGGCGGCCTGGTGTACCGATGCGCTGACCGACGCGGCTGTGCAGCAGTTTGCGCACGACACGCAGACCAGCGTGAAGTTCGCTCAACACTGAACGCCACAGTCGGGCTTGTGGCCACCGCCTGCAAATTTTTGCTGGCTTGGACATACTCGCCCTCCAGCCATTTTGCTGGGTGGTGGGTATCGGGTGGATGTCATATAGCGTAGTCTGGTTCAAACGGGACCTGCGGACACAAGATCACGCGGCCTTGCAACAGGCCTTGCAAGCCGGGCCGGTGCTGTGTCTGTATTGCATAGAGCCCACCCTGTGGGCGCAGGCCGATGCCTCCACCCAGCACTACCAGTTTTTACTGGAATGTTTGCGCGACACGTGGGTGCAACTCAAGCGACAGGGCGTGCGCTTGCCTTGGCTGGCCGCGCCGGTGCCCCGCGCTGCCGCGCTGGGGTTGACGCAGCCCGACAAACCCCTTCGGCAACGGGGCGGCACCCACCAGGCGCGGGAGGTTCTCCAGAGTTTTTTAATGCACCGCAGTGCGCGCTACCGGGGCGGCATATCGTCGCCGTTGTCGGCCAGCGAAGCGTGTTCGCGCCTGTCGCCCTACTTGGCGCTGGGTTGCCTGAGTGTGCGCGAGGTAGCCCAGGCCGCACAGCAAGCGCAGGCCCGTTCAAGCGCCGAGCGACAGCACCACCAGGCGGGTCTGCGTGCGTTTGTCAGTCGCCTGCACTGGCATTGCCATTTCATCCAAAAGCTCGAATCCGAGCCCGGTATTGAGTTCTGCAATATGCACCGCGGCTACGACGGCTTGCGCGAGCCGCAGCACAACCCCGCCCACTTGGCGGCTTTGATGGAAGGCCGCACGGGGTGGCCGTTGGTGGATGCCTGCGTTGCCATGCTGCGCGATACGGGCTGGCTCAACTTTCGGATGCGCGCCATGTTGGTGTCCGTCGCGGCGTACCCCTTGTGGCTGCATTGGCGCCCGGTGGGGGTATGGCTTGCCCAAGAGTTTTTGGATTACGAGCCCGGCATCCATTGGAGCCAATTGCAAATGCAGTCGGGCACCACCGGTATCAATGTTGCGCGCATCTACAACCCCATCAAGCAGGCCCGGGACCAGGACCCCCAAGGCCACTTTGTCCGGCGCTGGCTGCCTGCCCTGCGCAAAGTGCCAGACGCCTGGTTGTTGGAGCCGTGGCGCATGCCCCTGGAGATGCAGGCCCGACTGGGCTTGCGGGTGGACGGCCCCGTGCCAGATATTGCCCAGCCGCTGGTCGATCTGGACCGCGCCACCCGCATCGCCAAGCAGCGCTTGTTTGCCCTGCGCGCCCAGCCCGAGGTGCGGGCGGCCAAGGCCGACATTGTGCAAAAACATGGCTCGCGCACCTTCCGCACCGCGCACGGCCCGACCCTGCGGCCTGGCCCAGCGCCGGCCCAACTGGAATTGTTATGAAGATGCGAAAAAAGTCCGACTTGCCCCGCAAAACCTGTGTGGCCTGCGGTTTGCCATTCCAATGGCGCAAGAAATGGGAAAAAGTCTGGGACGAGGTCAAGTACTGTTCGGATCGCTGCCGTCAACCGGCTGCGCGCAGGTCGTGAGGCCTAGCGTGCAGCGGTCCCCCGTGCTGTATTGGTTTCGCAACGACCTGCGCCTGCACGACAACCCGGCCTGGACGCGTGCCTGTGCGTTGGGCCGCCCGGTAGTCGCCATCGTGATTGCGCCGTCCCTGGGCGCGCGGGAAATGGCATGGGGTATTGCGCAAGTGGGCGCCGCTCGCCACGCTTGGTGGTGGGCCAATGTGCAAGCGCTTGGGCAGGCGCTCGGTGCGCTTGGTGTTCCGCTGCATGTGGTGCAAGCCGATCCGTGCACCCTGTTGCCCGACTGGTGCCAGGTATGGGGCACCCGTACGGTGGTCTGCGAAGACATTGCAGCGCCCTACGAGCAGGCCCAGGTGGCGGCATTGCGCGCCGCAGGATTAGTGGTTCACAGCATGTGGCAAAGCACCTTGATGGCGGCCGACCAGTTGCCCTATGCGATCACCGATTTGCCACCGGTGTTCACCCGTTTTCGCAATGACGTAGAGCGGGCCGGTGTACCCGCACACACGCCCTTGCCAGCCCCGACACCGCTACCCGGCCTTGCCTGGGCGACTGCCCCCGTCGGTGCTTCGGACGTGGTATCGCGGTGGGACGCCAGCCCAGCGTGGCAGCCCGACCCGCGCAGCGCTTTTCAATGGAAGGCCTGTGCGGTGGGCGGGCCAGACACTGACGGCACGCTTGATGAGGTGCGGGCTGGCAGCCGCGGCGGGCAGGAATACCTGCGGCGCTACCTCGCCTCAGAGCGGGTGGCGCGCTACAAAGCCACCCGCAACGGCTTGCTGGGCATGGCGTATTCCAGCAAGTGGTCGCCGTACTTGGCCTGGGGTGCCTTGTCGGCCCCAGAGTTGTTGGCAGGCGTGCGGGCGCATGAGGCCCACCACGGCGTCAGCGATGGCAGCTACTGGCTGTGGTTCGAGCTGTTGTGGCGGGACTACTTTCGGTGGTTGCATCGCCAGTGGGGGCTGCGTTTGTACCGCGCCTGCGGGCTGCGCCAGGACCCCGTGCCCCGACTCGCACCACACAACCATCGGGCGTTTGCCTTGTGGACGCAGGGCCGCACCGGGTGCGAGTTGGTGGACGCGGGCATGCGCGAGTTGGCCCACAGTGGCTACTTGTCCAACCGCATGCGGCAAGTGGTAGCCAGTTTTTGGGTGCACGAGCTGGGCGGCGACTGGCGCGCCGGGGCCGCGTGGTTCGAGGCGCAGTTGCTGGACTTTGATGTGTACTCCAACCAGGGCAATTGGCTGTACATCGCGGGCCGGGGCACCGACCCGCGTGGTGGCCGTCGCTTCGATGTGGCCAAACAAACGGCAGTGCACGACCCCGACGGTGCCTACCGCGCCTTGTGGAGCGCAGTGGCATGAGCACGCCGGTCACGCCTGTGCACACCGTCCGCCTGATATTGGGCGATCAGCTCAACCCGCAGCACAGCTGGTTTCAGCACGCCGACCCCCAGGTGGTGTTCCTGATGATGGAAGTCCGCCAAGAGACCGATTACGTGCTGCACCATGCGCAGAAAGTCATCGCCATTTTTGCGGCCATGCGGGCCCTGGCCGCAGCGCTACGAGAGGCCGGGCATCGGGTCCACTACCTGGCCATGGGCACCCCGGCCAGTGTGCAGCCGCTGGTGGACAACGTGGCGCAGTTGGTGCAAGGGTATGGCGCAGCGCACTTCGAGTACCAAGAGCCCGACGAATGGCGGCTGGACGCGGCGCTGCGCGAATATGCCGCGCTGGCAGAGGCGTCTGGCACCCATTCGAGCCGCATGGTGTCGAGCGAACATTTTTATACCGGGCGCATGGAAGTGCGGCAGCTCTTTGCGCCAGGCAAGCGCTGGCTCATGGAGACCATGTACCGCCAGATGCGGGTGCGCCACCACATCTTGCTGGATGTGCGCGGCCAACCCGAGGGCGGACAATGGAATTTTGATGACGAAAACCGCAAAGCCTGGCCCGGCGTGCCGCAGGAGCCCGCCGACTTTCGGCCCTGTCACGACCACAGCGCACTATGGCAAACCCTGCAGGCCGCCGGGGTGGCGACCTTTGGCGTGCCTGCGGCACATGCCATCCGCTGGCCCCTGGACCGGGGCGAGGCACTGCAGCAGCTGGAATTGTTTGTGGCCCATGCGCTGCCGCATTTTGGGCATTACCAAGATGCCATGAGTCGGAACGCCAAGCGGCTCTTCCATTCGCTGTTGTCGTTTGCACTGAACACCAAAATGCTGTCGCCTCGCGAGGTCGTGGAGCGGGTGGAGTCTGCCTGGCGCTGCGGTGGCGTTCCGCTGGCCGCAGCGGAGGGCTTTATCCGCCAAGTTGTGGGTTGGCGCGAGTATGTGCGCGGTGTGTATTGGGCCCACATGCCCGGCTACGAGGCCCACAACTTTCTGGGGCATACAGCGCCCTTGCCCCACTGGTTTTGGACCGGCAAGACACACATGGCTTGCATGGCTGCGGCCATCACCCAGTCTCTGGAGATGGCGCATGCCCACCATATCCAGCGGCTGATGGTCATCGGCAACTTCGCCCTGCTGGCCGGTGTGAACCCCGAAGCGTTGCACGCGTGGTACCTGGGGGTCTATATCGATGCCTTTGAGTGGGTCGAGCTACCCAACACCGTGGGCATGAGCCAGTTTGCCGATGGCGGGGCCTTGGCAACCAAGCCCTATGTGTCCACTGCGGCCTACATTGACCGCATGGGGGACTACTGTGCCGGGTGCCGGTACGACAAAAAGAGCAAAACCGGCCCCCATGCCTGCCCGTTCAACGCCTTGTACTGGGAGTTTTACGAGCGCCATGCGGCCAAGCTCGAACACAAGCCCCGCATCGGCATGGTGTACCAACAGCTCAAAAAAATGGACCCTCAAAGCAAGCAGGCCATTCTGGACCATGCCCGCTGGCTCCGCGCAGACCTGGATGCGCTGTGACACCCGGGCGTCCGGGCCCGCAGCCACGCCCCTCGCGCTGCGATACTACGCACATGCAGTTGCAGGAAATACTCTATACCCAAGGTTTTGGCACCCGTCGCGTGTGTGCCGGTTTGATCCAGCAGGGCTTGGTGCAGGTCTATTTGCCCCACGAGGGCCCCGCGCCCATCACCGTCACGCAGGCTGCGGCTGAGTTTGCAGAGCACGGCTTGCGTTTTCGGGTGCAGGGCGTGGACTGGCCGTATGCCGAGCGCGCTTACCTGGTGCTCCACAAGCCAGCAGGCACCGAATGCTCCCAAAAACCGTCCACCTACCCCAGCATCTACACCCTGTTGCCCAGCCCCTTGCGCTTGCGCCCGCAAAAAGCGGCGGTCCAAGGTGTACAGGCGGTGGGGCGGTTGGACCAAGACACCACCGGCATGCTGTTGCTGACCGACGACGGCAAGTTCATCCACCGCATGAGTTCGCCCAAGCACCATGTGCCCAAGGTGTACGAGGTGAGGGTCAAACACCCCTTGGACGCGCAGCAGCTGAGCAAGCTGCTCAGTGGCGTGGTGCTGGACGACGACCCCAAACCCGTGCGCGCAGCCGCCTGTGAGGCGGTGAGCGAGTTTCATTTGCGCCTGACCCTGACCGAAGGCAAATACCATCAAGTCAAACGCATGCTGGCCGCGGTGAGCAACCGGGTCGAGGGGCTGCACCGCTCTCGCATTGGTGGCGTGTCCTTGCCCGAAGACCTGGCCCCTGGCCAATGGCGTTGGCTCAGCGCCCAAGAAATTGCCGCCGTGCAAGCCAAGGAGTAAGTCCATGCATGCCGTTCTCGACGCGTTTTGGCGGTCACTGGTGTATTGCCTGCATCCCAAAGTGATGTTGTGGTCGGTGTTGCCGCTGGTGCTGATGGTGGGGCTCACGGCGGGCCTGGGCTATTTCTACCTGGACCCGTTGTTAGCGTGGGTTACCCATTGGCTTGAGTCCATGAATTGGATGCAACTCCTGTGGGGCTGGTTGGAGTCGGTGGGGGCGGGCAAGCTCAAGACAGTGCTGGTCCCGCTGATCGTGATCGTGCTGCTCACCCCGTTGGTGTTGGTAGGCTGCTTGTTGTTGGTTGCGACGTTGATGTCTCCCATGATCGTGCGACTGGTGGCCACGCGGCGTTTTCCTGATTTGCAGCGGGAGGGCGGAGCTTCCTACCTGGCCAGTGTGGCCTGGGCCCTTTTTTCCACGGTCGCCGCCTTGTTGGCGTTGGTGATCACGCTGCCCCTGTGGTTGGTGCCGCCCTTAGTGCTCATCGTGCCGCCGCTGATATGGGGCTGGCTGACCTACCGGGTCATGGCGTTTGACGCTTTGGCAGACCATGCCAGCGCCCAAGAGCGGCGTGATGTGTTGCACCGCCATCGCTGGTGGTTGCTGGGCATGGGCATGGTGACGGGCGGTATGGGCGCGGCTCCCAGCCTGGTGTGGTCTATGGGGTTTATGGCGGTGGCGCTGGCTCCGGTTCTGGTGCCCCTGTCCATCTGGCTGTACACCCTGATTTTTGCCTTCTCGTCCTTGTGGTTCGCCCATTACGGGCTGCGTGCGCTCGCGCTGCTTCGGGCAGAACGGGCAGTGGCTGCTGCGGCTGCCACGCCAGTCCTTGTGGAGGCACCGATCTTGGAGGCAGAGCGTTTATGAATTTTGGCGTCATCATCATCGGAGACGAAATCCTCTCCGGCAAACGTGCAGACAAGCACTTGTCCAAGGCCATTGAGCTGTTGGGCGCGCGTGGGCTGGCACTGGCGTATGCCCATTACGTGGGGGACGACCCGGCCCGCATTACCCGCACCCTAGCGGACGCCTTTGCCTCCGGCGACACGGTGTTTTCGTTTGGGGGCATTGGTGCCACACCTGATGACCACACCCGCCAGTGCGCAGCGCAGGCCTTGGGCAAGCCTTTGGTGCTGGGCGATGTGGCCCGTGCATTGATCATGGAGCGCATGCAGGACGTTGCCCGTGAACAAGGCACCCCCTATGAGCCAGATCGCCCAGACAACGTGCACCGGCTCAACATGGGCATGTTCCCGCACGGGGCCTCCATCATTCCCAACCCCTACAACAAGATACCGGGCTTCAGCCACGCGGGGGCAGGGCAGGGCAGCGTGCACTTTGTGCCGGGCTTTCCCGTCATGGCCTGGCCCATGGTGGAGTGGGTGCTGGACACCCAGTGCAGGGCCTGGTTTCAGACCGGTGCCTGGGTGGAGCAGTCGGTCATCGTTTTTGGCGCGATGGAGTCCTTGCTGACGCCCCTCATGGAGCAGGTGGAACAGACGTATCCGGTCAAGGTTTTCAGCCTTCCCAGCGTGGACCATCCCACCTACGGTCGGCATATCGAGCTGGGGGTCAAAGGGCATCCGGGCGATGTGCCCGCCGCCTATGCCGCGCTCTTGCACGGCCTGCGTGCATTGTCGATGCCGCTAGGCCCTGAGTTGGTGCGTTAATCGCAGTGTTCTTTTCCATAAACGCCTGATTTGCACCTAATTGGTGCAATGCTTCCAACGAGTTGCATGGATGAAGGCCTCTTTGTTGGTGTGCCGTCGAAAAACCGGGTTTTAACGATGCAAAATAGCGCGGTTTGCCGTAATCGCTTTGGTGCACGCTTTGGCACAAAAGCTGCATCAACACCGGCGCAAATCTTTTTACAACCGAGCAACAGGAGTATTTGATGGCCAAGACCGTCGCAGACGTGATGAATATGGTGAAAGAGAACGAAGTCAAGTTTGTTGACTTCCGCTTCACCGACACCCGCGGTAAGCAGCAGCACACCACCGTGCCTGTTTCGCATTTTGACGAAGACAAGTTCACCTCCGGCCACGCATTCGACGGCTCATCCATCGCCGGCTGGAAGGGGATCGAAGCTTCCGACATGCTGTTGATGCCTGACCCCAACACGGCCAACATCGACCCGTTCTTCGAAGAAACGACCCTGATCATGAATTGCGATGTGGTGGAACCTGCCGACGGCAAGTCCTACGACCGCGATCCACGCTCTATCGCCAAGCGCGCTGAAGCCTACCTGAAGGCCTCCGGCATGGGCGACACCGCGTACTTCGGCCCCGAGCCAGAATTCTTTTTGTTCGACGGCGTGCGTTGGTCCACAGAAGCCCACAACACGTTCTACGAAATCGAAGAATACGAAGCACCCTGGAACACCGGCTCCAAGCTCGAAGGCGGCAACCGTGGCCACCGTCCCACCGTCAAGGGCGGCTACTTCCCCGTGCCTCCGGTTGACAGCACGCAAGACATGCGTGCTGAGATGGCCCTGATCCTGGAATCCCTGGGCATCCCGGTTGAAGTGTTCCACCACGAAGTGGCAGGCGCTGGCCAGAACGAAATCGGCACCAAGTTCTCCACACTGGTGGAGCGCGCTGACTGGACCATGTTGCAAAAGTACGTGGTGCACAACGTGGCCAATGCCTATGGCAAGACTGCTACCTTCATGCCCAAGCCCTACCACGGTGACAACGGTTCCGGCATGCACGTGCACCAGTCCGTGTGGAAAGACGGTAAAAACCTGTTTGCTGGCGACGGCTATGCAGGTCTGTCGGACTTCGCGCTGTACTACATTGGCGGCATCATCAAGCACGCACGTGCCCTGAACGCCATCACCAACCCCGGCACCAACAGCTACAAGCGCCTGGTTCCTCACTTCGAAGCGCCGGTCAAGTTGGCTTATTCTGCCAAGAACCGTTCTGCTTCCATCCGTATTCCTTTCGTGGCAAACCCCAAGGGCCGCCGCGTGGAAGCACGTTTCCCCGATCCATTGATGAACCCTTACCTCGGCTTCGCAGCCTTGTTGATGGCAGGTCTGGACGGCGTAGAAAACAAGATCCATCCCGGCGAAGCAGCCACCAAGGACCTTTACCATCTGCCTCCCGAGGAAGATGCAAAAGTGCCAACCGTGTGCCACAGCTTGGACCAAGCCTTGGAACACCTGGACAAGGACCGCGCGTTCCTGACCAAGGGCGGCGTGTTCACCGACTCCATGATCGATGCCTACATCGACCTGAAGATGCAAGAAGTAACCCGCTACCGCATGTCGGTACACCCTGTCGAATACGACATGTACTACAGCCTGTGATCCTTGCGCCGCAAGGCGTCAAGGTGATGAAAAAGGACGGCTTGCGCCGTCCTTTTTTTTGGGTGAGTCGCCAGCGTCTTGGTCCTTGCCCTTGGTAGTGGTGTGGCGACCCAGGCTATCGGCGTTTTCGGGCGCATACTTCCCCCCCGACGCCCCTACGAAACAACGCTCTCTGATTTGGCATGAAATTCAACCCCCTGATTCTTGTACTAACCCTTAGCGCCAGTTGGAACGGGCTTGCGCAAGAGCGCATTTATCGTTGTGGCAATGAGTACACCAATACGGTGACCGAGCACCAAGCCAAGTCGTGCAAACTTGTGGCGGGGGGCAACGTCACCGTGGTGCAGGCCAGAAAGCCGGGCACCCAGGCGTCGGCAAGTGCTGCGCCACCCGCCGCCAGCACCGCATCCAAGTCCGGCTCGGAGGACCAACGGGCCAAAGACTCCGACGCCCGTTTGATTTTGGAGTCGGAGCTTAAGAAAGCCGAAAGCCGCCAGCAAGAGCTTCTGCGCGAATACAACAACGGGGAACCCGAGCGACTCGGGCCCGAGACGCGCAACGCGCAAAAATACATTGACCGCGTCACCGAACTCAAGGCCGCCATCGCGCGCAATGAGAGCGATATTGCAGGCATTCGCCGCGAGCTGGGCCGATTGCCCGCCGGCGGGGCCAAGCCCTAGCGCTGGCGTGCCTCGGCCCCCACCGCGCGTGTGGTGGGCAGCGCGCTAAGCTGTACACACCCTCACCGCCGGATAGGTCTTATGGAGCGATTTCATTCTTTTGATTTGTTGGCCACGCTGGTCGCGGTGGTGAGTGCGGATGCGAGCGTGCAGTTTTCTAACGCTGCACTCGAAGACGCTTTGGGCATTTCACGGCGCACCATCGTGGGCTCCAACTTTGCCGATGTGTTTTGCGAGCCCGCCCCATTTCGCTCGGCGCTGGATGGCGCGCTGGACAACGCGTTTGCGGCGTTGCGCTACGACGCATTGCTCAAGCGCAACGGGGCCGACGCCTTGCCGGTGCATGTGATTGTGACCCGCACCGAACCCTCCAACGACATCATCGTGGAGATGGTGCCGCAAGAGCAGCAAACCCGCCAAGACCGCGAGGAGCGATTGGCCGAGCAGGCACAGACCAACAAAGAGCTGATCCGCAACCTCGCCCACGAAATCAAAAACCCGCTGGGTGGCATTCGCGGCGCGGCGCAGTTGTTGGAGATGGAAATGGGCTCGCCCGAGCTCACCGAATACACCCAGGTCATCATCCACGAGGCGGACCGCCTGCAAAGCCTGGTGGACCGCCTGCTGGCACCACACCGCCGCCCCCACTTGGTGGGCGATGTAAACATCCACGAGGTGTGTGAGCGCGTGCGCTCCCTCATCCTGGCCGAGTTCCCCAAAGGGCTGCGGGTCGTGCGGGACTACGACACGTCTATCCCCGAGTTTCGGGGCGACCGCGAGCAACTCATCCAAACCGTGCTCAACATTGCGCACAACGCCTGCCAGGCCCTGGCCGATCGCATCGCAGCAGGCGATGGGCGAGTGACCTTCAAGACCCGTGTGACACGCCAAATCACCTTTGGCAAACAGCGGTACCGGTTGGCATTGGAATTGCATGTCATCGACAACGGACCTGGCGTGCCAGATTCGATCAGAGACCGCATTTTTTACCCGCTGGTATCGGGCAGAGAGGGTGGCTCCGGGTTGGGGCTGACACTGGCGCAAACCTTTGTCCAGCAGCACCACGGATTGATCGAAGTGGATAGCGCGCCCGGCCGTACGGATTTCAAAATACTGATCCCGTTACCGTAACTGACAAACAAAGAACACAAGGGTGCCACACAACATGAAGCCGATTTGGATCGTAGATGATGACCAGTCCATCCGCTTCGTGCTGGAGAAGGCACTGCTGCGCGAGCAACTGCCCACGCGCAGCTTTTCCAATCCACGCGATGTACTAAGTGCCCTGAGCACCGCAGCGGACGACGAGGGCCCGCAAATTTTGGTGAGCGACATCCGCATGCCGGGGGGCTCCGGGCTCGACCTGCTCGACAAAGTCAAAGCCAAACACCCCGGCTTGCCCGTCATCATCATGACGGCCTTTTCCGACTTGGACAGCGCAGTCAGCGCCTTCCAGGGCGGGGCGTTTGAGTACCTGCCCAAGCCCTTCGATTTGCCAAAAGCGGTGGAGCTGATTCGCCGCGCGGTCGAAGAAAGCCAGCGCGAAGAGGTGGCCGAAGAGCGCATGGCCGAGTCGCCCGAAATGCTGGGCCAAGCGCCCGCCATGCAAGACGTGTTTCGTGCCATCGGCCGCCTGAGCCAGAGCAACGTCACGGTCATGATCACCGGCGAATCCGGCTCTGGCAAAGAGCTGGTGGCCCGTGCGCTGCACAAGCACTCGCCACGGGCAGACGGGCCGTTTGTGGCCATCAACACCGCCGCCATCCCCAAAGACCTGTTGGAGAGCGAACTATTCGGCCATGAGCGCGGGGCCTTCACCGGGGCGCAAACCATGCGCCGTGGCCGCTTTGAGCAAGCGGACGGCGGCACGCTTTTCCTGGACGAAATCGGCGACATGCCGTTCGAGCTGCAAACCCGGTTGCTGCGCGTGTTGAGCGACGGGCACTTCTACCGCGTGGGCGGGCACAGCGCCGTCAAATCCAATGTGCGCGTGATAGCAGCCACCCACCAAAACCTGGAGCAGCGCGTCAAAGACGGTGTGTTCCGGGAAGACTTGTTCCACCGCCTGAACGTCATCCGCCTGCGTCTGCCTGCCCTGCGCGAGCGCAAGGAAGATGTGGCCATGCTGACCCGCCACTTTTTGCAGCAAAGCGCCAAGCAGTTGGGCGTGGAGCCCAAGCGCATTTCAGACTCGGCCCTGCATTGGCTGGAAGGCTTTGGTTTTCCCGGCAACGTGCGCCAGCTCGAAAACATCTGCCACTGGCTCACCGTGATGGCACCGGCCCAAGTGATAGAGAGCAAAGACCTGCCGCCCGAGGTCAGCCTGGGGCGCACAGACGCAGCAGACACCCTTGGCCACAAGTCCGCTGCCGCTTTGCCGCAGACCGCGCCGGTGCTGCCAGACGTGCACAACGCTGCGTCGCTGGGCCACGCGTTGCCCGATTCGCAGGTGGCGCAGCAGCCCGTGCTGCAGACCGCCCCCAGCCTTCTGGCTGCCACCAACGGATGGGAGGCCGAACTCGAAACCGAAGCCGTCGCCTTGCTGGGCTCAGGCCAGCCCGAGGTGTGGGACACCCTGACCCGGCGGTTTGAGTCGCGCCTGATTCAGGCCGCCCTGGCCAACACCAAAGGCAGGCGCATCGAAGCGGCGCAAAAGCTGGGCATAGGCCGCAACACCATCACGCGCAAGATTCAGGAGCTGGGCCTGGAGTGATCTCCACGACCACCGGTGCGTGGTCGCTGGGGCGTTCGTTGGCGCGAGGGGTCTTGTCGATGGTGCAGGCTGTCACCAGCGGCCGCAGCGCATGGCTCACCAAAATGTGGTCAATGCGCAGCCCCCGGTTGCGGCGAAAGCCTGCATCGCGGTAGTCCCACCAGCTGTACGACTTGGGTGCCTGGGGAAACAGGCGGTAGCTGTCACTCAGGCCCAGGGCCACCAGCGCACGCAAGTGGTAGCGCTCTTCCTCGGTGCAGTGGATGGTGCCCTCCAGACGCACCGGGTCCCACACGTCGGCCTCGTCAAAAGTGATGTTGTAGTCGCCCATCAGCACCAGGTTGGGGTGTGCGGCCAGCTCGTCCTTGACCCAGCGGCGCAGGGCGGTCAGCCATTCCATTTTGTAGTCGAACTTGTCGCTGCCGGGCTCCTGCCCATTCGGGAAATAAGCGCCTATCACCCGTACCGACGCAGCGCCCGGCGCGGCCCCCTCCAGCGCCAGCGTGCCGGTAATCACGCGCGACATGTCGTCGTCAAACCCCGGAATGTTTTTGACGACGTTGGTGGCGGGGCTGCGCGATAGCAAGGCCACGCCGTTGTAGGTTTTCTGACCGAACCACTGCGCGTGGTAGCCGATGGCCGCAAACGCATCGGCCGGGAACTTGTCGTCGGTGAGCTTGAGCTCTTGCAGGGCCAACACGTCCACCGGGTTGGCAGCCAGCCAGTCCAGCACTTGAGGCAGGCGCACCCCCAGCGAGTTGACGTTCCAGGTAGCGAGTTTCATGGGTTTAAATATAGTGAGTTTATTAACTAAATTGCAACAAAACACTACAGAAGTGTTTTTATTGCGTAGGCGTGCGCTATCATTTCTGCCAAATAAATCAAGAGAGGCAAATTCAAACAACTCGCTGCGCGACCACGAGAATGATCGTGTTATCTCGTGGTTGGTGCAACATACTCATTGCGGTGGCCCCAGATGGCCATTACTTCATTCATTGTCACTGAATGATCCAATATCTTTTAAAACAGGGTGGATATAAATAATGGTTCGAAATTGTATTTCTGTATGGCGCAAGTTTCTATATTTCGCGCATAGTGTGCGTGCGACGACTTTGTGTTTGGTTTTTGGTTTTTTGCTGGCCACGGACGGGGTCCGCGCCGGTGAGGAGGCTCCGCAATGGACAGAGGTGCATCTCAGCGCTGGCCAGTTTTCCAAAGCGGCGCCCGCTTCTTGGGTTCAGCTGCAAGGCGAGCTACCTCCAAAGATGCAGGCACCGGTGTACTTCAGGCTGTTCGATACGCAGTACCGGTTTGCTGCACAGACGGGCAGCGACCGGTATGTGCGCCTGGTGGTGGATGGCAACCAAGGCGCACAGGTACAGCAGCAATGCAAGCAAAGCCTGACTTTTGACCCCACCTACCAAACCTTGGTGCTGCATACCGTGGGTTTGTGGCGTGATGGGCGCCTGATCGATCAACTCGCCAAAGCGCAGCCCCGTTTTTTGACCAGCGACAAAGGCCAATCCTCGGTCTATACCGGCCAGGTCAACGTGCTGCTGGAAATTCCGGATTGCAGGGCTGGCGACGCGATTGACCTTGCATGGACCGTCAGCGGGCGCAACCCCGTATTTGGCAGCTACAACTTCGCCGTAGAGCAAATGGGCGTGCAAGATTTGCCCATCAGTTCGCGTCGGGTGTCGTTCATGTCGCCGCGTGACGAGCCACTGCACGTGGATGCGGTGCCACAGGCCGATGGAGGCAAATCACGCTTCAAAAAATTCGCGACGGCACAGGACACCGTATCCGGCCCATGGCGTCGGGTGCAGTGGCATGACGCAGCGGTGCCAGCCCAGCGCATCGAAGCGTTTGGCGCGCAGGGCGACACCCAGTTGGACATGGTCACTGCCTCCACCTTTGCCGACTGGTCGGCGGTGGAGCGCTGGGCGGCGGACTTGTTTGTTGTGCCCAAAGCGCCGCGTTCGGCGGCCTATCAATCGCTTGTGCGCGACATCAAGCAACGGCCCACCGAAGCCGAGCGCGTTGCCCGCGCACTGCAGTGGGTGCAGCGAGAAATCCGCTATGTGTCGGTGTCGCTGGGGGAAAGCGCCTACCGGCCTGCATCGCCAGACGTGGTGCTGGAGCGTCGCTATGGCGACTGCAAAGACGTCACCCTGCTGCTGACCACGGTGCTGCGCGAGGCGGGCGTCGACGTGCAGCCTGCACTGATGACCTCCTTCAATGGCCGCATTGCTTCGCGCCTGAACGCCGTGCCCTGGTTTGACCATGCGGTGGCGGTGGCCTGGGTGACGGGCCGCCCCTATGTGCTGGATGCCACCCTGCCGGAGCAGCCCTCCCGACTGGAGCGCATGGCCGTGTGGCACGCACTGAAAGAGGTGTTCGTGCCGGCCGGGCCCCACAAGGGCTTTGTGCAGGTGCCGGTTGCGCCGGATGTTGCCAACCGGACCCAAACGCATGCCGAGGTCATGGAGTTGCAGCCCGATGGCAAAAGCGGGGTGTTGAGCATAGACATCACCCTGCGTGGGAGCGCTGCGGAGCAGCAACGGCAGTTGATGCGGTCCGTGCCGCTGGAGCAAGTCAAAGAGCAGGTACTCAACGACCTGCGGCACCTCTATCCCAACGCCACATGGAAGGCAGCGCCAAGCTACACCGATCAGGCGCAAGACAACCGCATCGACATGCATGCGCAGTTTGTGGTGCCAGAGGTATTGAAACGCCGCTTTGGCGTCGGCCAGCGCTACGAATTCAGCGACAACCCCATTACCCAGCAGTTGGCAGCCATCACCGACGCCAAGCGCGCCTTGCCAGTGGGCCTGCCCTCAGAATTGGTGCGGGTAGTGTTCAGCCACGAGCTGCGCTTGCCCGCAGGCTGGCGCGTGGACGAGGCGCTCTACGACGAAGCCATCCAGGGCCAGGCATTTGTGGCACGCGCCACGCGCACCCGGCCTACACCCCATAGCCTGCTGCATCGCGTGGAGCTGGAGATAAAAAGCGACCGTGTGGCCCCCGAGCACATGCGGCAATACCACGACGCGGTGCGGCAAGTGCTGGATTTGGAAACTACGCTGGTGGTCAAGCAGCCCTGAATGCGGGGCTGCCACAGCCCCCTAGATGTGCAGCACCGCCAACACGCCAACCGCCACCCCCACACCGCCCACGCCAAACATGGCCCACTCCAGCCATTTCTTTTTGGTGAGCAGTGCAATGGCGGCCAGGGCAATGGCCACTTGCAGCACGGTGGTGGCCTGGGCCCAGCGGTGGTGCTGGTGCATTTGTTCGTCGCTGTGGTGGTCCCACTCCGTGGCCTCGGCCTCCAAGGCCTCGGCCCGGGTTTTGATGTCGGCCTTTTCGCTTTCGTAGCGGTCAATCTTGGCCTGGAAGTAGTTCTATTGGTACCGTGGAGATGATGGCGGTGATCATGAAAACCGCCGCCGGACATGGGTCTATCTCCTTAAGTGCGTGTGTAGCTTACGAAACTGAACGGCAGCCCGTTGGCTGCCACATGGCGTTCGCGGGCAGTCTCCTGCCACGCTGCGCCCAAGGTGGGGGCGAAGGCATCGCCTTCAAAGTCGTGGTCGATTTCGGTCACCACGGCGGTGTGCGCCAGTGGCTCGGCCAGCGCATAGAGCTGCGCGCCGCCAATCACCCAAACGTCCGCTGCCAGCGCACAAAGTTGCAGCGCCTCGCGCAGGTCGGATGCGCGCTGGGCACCCGGCGCCTGCCAATCGGCCTGGCGAGTCACCACGATGTTGGCGCGCCCCGGCAGCGGGCGAAACTTGGGCGGCAACGAATCCCAGGTCTTGCGGCCCATGACGACCGGGCAGCCCAGCGTGGTCCGCTTGAAGTGCGCCAAGTCTTCAGGCAAATGCCAGGGCAGGGCGCCGTTGATGCCAATCACACCGTTGGCAGCGCGGGCGTAGATCAGGTGCAGGCGTGGCCCTGCGCCGGTGTGTACCGTGCCTGCCATCACACCGCCACCGGTGCCTTGATGGCGGGGTGGCACTCGTAGCCCTGCACCTCAAAGTCCTCAAACTGGTAATCGAAGATGCTCTCAGGCTTGCGTTTGATGTTGAGCGTGGGGTAGGCGTAGGGCGTGCGGCTGAGTTGCAGCGCCACCTGGTCGGTGTGGTTGCTGTAGATGTGGCAGTCGCCCCCGGTCCACACAAAGTCGCCCACGTCCAGGTCGCACTGCTGGGCCACCATGTGGGTGAGCAGGGCGTAGCTGGCAATGTTGAAGGGCACGCCCAAAAAGATGTCGGCGCTGCGCTGGTAGAGCTGGCAGCTCAGTTTGCCGCGCCCGCCCTCGGTTTCGGCAGGGGCCACATAAAACTGGAAGAAGGCGTGGCATGGCATCAGGGCCATCTTGTTCAGCTCTGCCACGTTCCAGGCGCTTACGATGATGCGGCGGCTGTCGGGGTTGTTTTGGAGGGTGTGGATGACCTCGGCTATTTGGTCAATATGGCCGCCGTCCGGCGTGGGCCAACTGCGCCACTGCACGCCGTACACCGGGCCCAGGTCGCCGGTGTCGGGGTTGGCCCATTCGTCCCAGATGGTGACACCGCGCTCTTGCAGCCAGCGGTTGTTGCTCGACCCGGTCAAAAACCACAGCAGCTCCTGGATGATGGAGCGCAGGTGGACCTTTTTGGTGGTAACCAGCGGAAAGCCCTCGTTCAAGTCGAAGCGCATTTGGTAGCCAAACACGCTTTTCGTGCCGGTGCCGGTGCGGTCGGCCTTGAAGACGCCTGTGGTGAACACGTGGCGCATGAAGTCTTCGTACTGGCTGCGCACTGGGCGCGTGGTAGGTGGAAAAGCCATGCTGGATTCTAGATGGAGAGGCCCCTGCGCCAGCGGTTTGCGGGCACGTTGGCAGGGGCGGTAAATGGCTTAGCTGATCTGGTCTAGCACGTGGGCCAACACCCCCAGCATGAGCAGCAGCACGAGCACCACCGGCATGACGGTGCCCAGCCCGGCCCAGGTCGCCAGCACGCCAAAGGCTGCGGGGATGACCGAGCCACCGGCGTAGGCAAAAGCCATTTGCCGCCCAATGACGGTGCGCGCCACATCGGGCGGAAAGCGCCGCGCGGTTTCGTGCATGAGCGAGGGGAACACCGGCGCACAGCCCAAGCCCATCAGCACCAGCCCCAGGCTGGCGGCATCGCCAAACACGGCGGGCAGGGCAAACACCAAGGCCCCGAGCGCCGCCACCGCAATGCCCAGGCGCACCAACCTGCGGTTGCCCAGCCGGTTGGCAATCAGGCCCACGGCAAAGCGCCCGGCGGTAATAGAGCCGAAATACACCGACACCCATACGCCCGCCTGTGCCTGCGGCAGGCCTCGGTCGGTCACCAAAATACTGGCGGCCCACAGGCCGGTGCCCATTTCGGCCGCCACGTACAACAAAAAGAGGGTGGGTGCCAGCCAGGTGGCGAGCGGGCGCACCGGCGCAAAGCGGGTGGGGGCCTGGGCGTCTTCACTCGTTTGTGCTTTGGCATAGGCTTTGGCCCACAGCGACAAGGTGGCCCACAAGACCACGGCCAGGCTGAGTTGCATCAGCCCGATGCTGCGCACCCCCAGTGCCCAGCCGCCACTGCTGCTCAGCGCCAGCCCCATGATGAGCGGGCCGGTGGTGGCACCCACGCCCCAAAAGCCGTGCAACCAGTTCATGTGGCGGGAGGAATAGTGGTCCGCCACAAAGTGGTTCAGGCTGGCATCCACCGCGCCAGCCCCCAAGCCCAGTGGCACGCCCAAGGCCACCAACCAGCCAAACGAGGGGGCCACCGAAAAGCCCAGCAGGGCGAGCGCCGTCATCAGGCAACTGGTGGCCACCACCGCGCCGGTGCCCATGCGCTTGGCAATGGGGCCCGCAAAGTAGCCTGCGGTGGCCGAACACAGGGTCATGGTGAGGGTGATGGCACCCACTGCCGCCAGCGGTTGCCCCATGTCGGCCCGGATGGCTGGCCATGCCACGCCCAGAATGCCGTCGGGCAGCCCCAGGCTGATGAAGGACACATACACAATGCCCAAAAGTAGGAGATGTGGCACCGCAGTGTCCTTATTCTTTGGCCAGTACGCGCCCAGGGTTGAGCAGGTTGTGCGGGTCCAGCGCGCGCTTGATGGCGCGCATGGCGCCCATGGCCACTGGCGACTTGTGGTGCGCCAGCTTGTCGCGCTTCAAGCTGCCAATGCCGTGTTCGGCGGAGATGGAGCCATGAAAGCGGTCCACCACCGCGTACACCAAGGCGTTGATGGGGCCTTCCTGGTCGCGCAAAAAGGCCTCGGCATCGGCGCCCTCGGGGGCCTGCACGTTGTAGTGCAGGTTGCCGTCGCCCAGGTGGCCGTAGTTCACCAAGCGCACACCGGGAAAGTGCTGCGCCAGCAACGCATCGACCTCTGCCACAAAGGCCGGAATGCGGGACACCGCAATCGATATGTCGTGTTTGATGTTGAGCCCCTCTTGCGCTTGCGCCAGCGGAATGCTCTCGCGGATGTGCCACAGCGCGCGCGCCTGGGCTTGCGTTTGGGCCACCACGGCGTCCAACACACAGCCTTGCTCCAGTGCGGCTTCAAGCAGGCGCTCGAACTGGGCACGGGCATGGCTTTCGGATTCGTGGTCGGAGTTTTCCAGCACCACACAGTAGGGGCTTAGTCCGCCAAACGGCACGTTTTGCTGCGCAAAGTGCTTGCGCACCAAGCCCAGCGCAAAGTCGCCCATCACCTCAAAGCCGGTCAGACCCGCGTGCAGGTGGCGGTGGGCCAGGCCCAGCAGTTGCACCGCAGCTTCCAGCGAAGGCACGGCAGCAAAGGCAGTGAGCTGGGCGGCAGGCAAGGGCACCATGCGCAGCGTGGCCGCCGTGATCACGCCCAGCGTGCCCTCCGAGCCTATATATAGGTGGCGCAGGTCGTAGCCGGTGTTGTCTTTGCGCAGGCCGGTCAGCCCGTTCCACACCTCGCCCTGCGCGGTCACTACCTCCAGGCCCAGGCACAGCTCGCGGGTGTTGCCATAGCGCACCACCTGCGTGCCGCCTGCGTTGGTGGCCAGGTTGCCGCCCAGGGTGCAACTGCCCTCGGCGGCCAGGCTCAGGGGAAACAAAAAGCCTTCTTTCTCGCACGCCTCTTGCAGCGTTTGCAAGATGCAGCCGGCTTCCACCGTCACCGTGAGGTTGGCCGGGTCGATGGCGCGAATGCGGTTCAGGCGTTGCAGGCTCAGCAGCACCTGCGTGCCGGTGGCATCGGGGATGGAGCCCACCACCATGCCAGTGTTGCCACCCTGCGGCACCAGGCTCACACCGGCCTGTGCACAGGCCCGGACTACGGCGGCCACCTCGTCGGTGCTGCCGGGGCGCACCACGGCCAGGGCACGGCCGCGCTCGCGTTTGCGCCAGTCTTGCTCGTAGGCGGTGAGGTCGCCGCTGGTCAGCACATGGGCTTCACCCACCAGCGCGCGCAGCGTGCTGCGCAGGGCGTCTGTCTGCGCTGATTGCATCATGGGGCAGTGCCGCTCGCAGGGGCTTGCGGGGGGGGGGCATGCGCTTTGGCGTGCTTCAAGCGCAGCCGAATGTGGGCGGTGCATGCCACAAACAGCAGCACGCACAGCAGCACTTGCAGCAGGGCCAGCAGGTTGCCGGGCGCAGCATCACCCCACGCACGGACCACGCCCTCCGTGAAATACAGCCACACCAGCAGGCTCAGCCAGCGGTAGGTGTACATGCGGCTTTTGAGCAGGCCCGCCAGGGGTATGCACAAAGGCAGCACCTTGAGCGCCAAGGTGCCGCGCCCGGTGGGGGCCAGCCACAGTTCCCACACAAGCCCCAGCACGATCAGCGCAAGCAGGCAGACTACCGCCACCCAGCGGGCAGCAACTACAGAGGGAGCGGGGGAGGCAGCATGCACGGGGAGGGCACCTGTAAAAATGGGTAAAGGCGCGTAGCTTAAAGCAATCGTGCCTGCCTCACGCACTGCGCAACTGTGGTTTGGCGCACACGGCAGAATGGCATGATGCAGGCCATGCATGCCAAACACCTTTTGACATCCTGGTTGCGCGATGTGGCCAGCATTCCGTGGCGAGATGCCGCCCTCACGCTGCGCGAACGCTTTCGTGAAGACCGCTTGGGCCTTACCGCCAGCAGCCTGACCTTTACCACCACGATCGCCCTGGTGCCTTTGATTGCGGTGGCCTTGGCGGTGTTCACCGCGTTTCCCATGTTTGCGAAGTTTCAGGACGTGCTGCAAAAGTGGCTCATCGAGAGCCTGGTGCCCGACAACATTGCCCGCCAGGTGCTGGGCTACCTCAACCAGTTTGCTGGCAAGGCAAGCCGCCTGGGGGTGGCTGGCCTCACCATTTTGCTGGGCACGGCGCTGGCCCTGATCTTCACCATCGACCGCACACTCAACAGCATTTGGCGGGTGCGCAAACCCCGCCCGTTTGCCCAGCGCGTCCTCATTTACTGGGCGGCCATCACGCTGGGGCCTTTGTTGCTGGGGGCTAGTTTGTCCATCACGTCTTACGCCCTGTCTGCGTCCAAGGGCATGGTGGGCGCCATCCCGGGCGGGGTGTCGCTGCTGCTGGATATCTTGCAGTTTGTACTGGTGGCCGCTGGCACCGCAGCCACCTTTCACTACGTCCCCAATACCCAGGTGCGCTGGGGCCACGCCTGGATGGGCGGGCTGTTTGTATCTGCGGGCATGGAGCTGGCCCGCAAGGGGCTGGCGCTGTATGTGAGCAAGGTCCCGACCTATTCGGCTGTGTACGGCGCGTTTGCCACGGTGCCCATATTGCTCATCTGGATCTACATCGTCTGGGTCATCGTGCTGCTGGGCGCTGCGCTCACCGCGTACTTGCCCAGTTTGCTGGCGGGTGGGCCGCGCCGCACCTTAGGCCACGGCTGGCAGTTTCAGTTGGCGCTGGAGGTGCTGCACCTGTTGGACACGGCCAAAGCAGAGGGCGACCGTGGCCTCACGCTGTCGCACCTGCAACGCCGCATGCGGGTCGATACCCAGCGGCTTGAGCCCGTGCTGCATGCCTTGCAGGAGCTGGACTGGGTGGGCCAACTCCAGGAAACCACAGGCCGCGCTGGCCAGGCCCGCTACGTGCTCTTGGCCGACCTGGGGGCCACCGCGCTGGAGCCCCTGATGCAGCGCCTGCTGCTGGCACCGGACCCACTGAACAGCGGGTGGTGGGCACTGGGCGGCTGGCGCAGCGGCACAGTGCGCCAGGCGCTGCAAATGCCGTAGCGTGGGTAGTCACGTTGGCATCGCTTGCTCCAACGGGCGGCTACACCTTGCGGAATTCAGTGTTTGAATACGCAATCAGCAAATACAGGATGTAGAGCGCCAGCACGCCCGTGGTGATGATGCTTCCCTCAGGGCCTATGTTTGCGCCGGTCACCCACGCCGCAGCCGACGGTGTTTCGGCCAGATCCACGAAGAGCGGTAGCACCGGCAGTGCGTGGCTGCTGATCTCCAGCCCCATGCCCGGCCCGGTCAAAAAGTTCCATATGCTGTGCCAGGCGCATATGCCCCAGATAGAGCCTTCTCGCCACGCATACAGGCTCATGAACACCGAAAACAACACCAAGTTGCACACAAACACGCCACTCTCGATCGTGGGGCTCAGGGCACCTCCATGCATCACGCAAAAGACCAGCGCGTTGACAGCGATACCCATGACCAGCCCGTAGCGGGCCGCCACGTTTTGAAACAGCCAGCCCCGAATGAAGATTTCTTCGGTGGCACCTTGTATCGCAAAGCCCACGAGCAAACATAGCAAGGGGGCCATGGTTGCCACGCTCATCTGCTGGATGGCACCGGCTGTTTCGACCGAATAGCCCCCGAAGCAGTAGATCAGTGCGATGCAGGTAACGACCGCGAGCGCCCCCGACAAAACGCCCCGCGCATAGAAACCAAGACCGCTCCGTGTAAACCCAATGGTGTGCAGGCCGCGCCGTTCAAACCCACGGATCCAGGCCATGCACAACACGGCGCTGCCACCAAAGCCGATGACCAAGCTCAACACCGTGTGCTGCCAGGACGCGTCTGGAAACCACGCCTTCAGGGCGTTCGATTGAAGCCCGAAGTGCAAAGGCAGATAGCTCAGGGTCATAAACACCAGCATCAAGGCCACGACGGCCGGTGCCCAGGTTCGTCGGTGCCCCGCATGGCTTGGTGCGTACAGCGTAAGGGGGGTCATGGTTTAAAAGCTGTAGACCACGGCTGCGAATGCGCTTTGGTTGCTGGCCTTGCGCACCAACGGGCTGTCTTTCGCGCTGCCGGCAAGGCTGGTGCTGCTAAGTCCACCCATGAGGCTCCAGCGCTGATTGAGCTGATGCCTAAGCCCAATCCCCACGTTGACGTCGCGCAGGCCTGCGCTGGGGGTATAGGCCGTGTAAGCACTGGTGCGCGCCTGCAGTGCAGTCACGCCGAAGTAGGTTTGCATGTAGTCCGCGTTGGCCAGCGAGGCACCAGTGCTCAGGCGCAGTTGGGTTGCCGCACCCAGGGGAAAGGTGTAGCCCACCTCCAGCTTGAGCAGCGCGCCCTTGCCGCCATGACCGGCCCCGAGTTGCAGGCCACTTCGAAGGGCCCACTGCGCACTCGCAGCCCAATTGGCATGCAGGTGGAGGGTGGCCTGGTCGTCAACGTTGCCCATGCCTGCCAGGTACGACGAGTCCGACTCCTTGCGGCCAGATTCCGCACCCAATCCAACACCGACTTGCAGTTGTGGGGCAACCGAGCGCTTCACGCCCACCAGACTGTCGCCACCGCCGATGTACACGCCATTGGCCCAGTGGTATTCCCCGATGGGCATCCCGATGGTGCGGATTTGATCAGCGCCCGGGTAGGCGGGCGCGGTGGCCACGCCCAGACCCACAAAGCCACCGGCGCGGGGCGCATCTTGCGATGGGTTTTCGTCGGCTTGCGCCAACCCAAGAGAAAAAGGAAGGCAGATGCTCAGGAAGAAACCCGTCGAATAGGGGAGTTTGAAGGAGGGTTTGAATTTTGATGTGGATTTCATGGTGCTTATTGATCAGGTAACGACGTGACCCATCGCAGGTTGCAAGTGAATATCTGATAAGGGTTATTTCGAGAATGAAATTTCTTCAGATATTGCTGGGTCATGGCGAATCACAATGCGCTGCGCAAAAAACATACTCCAACCTATATTTTTGGAGTTGTTTGCATCACTGTTTTTGTGACCGCGTTGAATTGTGGTAGCAGCGACCTTTACATTGCCTTAAGATTTCATTCATTATCTTTGGCTGTCGTTAAGGTAGAAAGGTCAAGATCAAACGATGCATATTCTGTTGATTGAAGACGACCTGGACCTGGGGCGCGCCTTGCAGCACTCGCTCAAGGCCGAAGGGCTGACCAGCGAGTGGCTACGGCGCGTGCAGGACGCGCCAGCCGCCTTTGAGCACGGCCACTTTGACTGTGTGTTGCTGGACCTGACCTTGCCGGACGGCAGCGGTTTTGACTTGCTCACGGCGTGGCGTCAGCGGGATATCAAAGTGCCCATTGTGGTGATGACGGCGCGGTCAGGCCTGGATGATCGTTTGGCGGGGCTGGACGGTGGGGCCGACGATTTTGTGGTCAAGCCCTTTGCCACGCCAGAGCTGATTTCACGCATCCGCGCGGTCTGCCGCCGCACGGCACGCAAAGTCAGCGATGCCTGGAGTTTTGGTGATCTGTGCGTCATGCCGCGCCAGCACCACGCCACACGCGATGGCGTCAAACTGGATTTGTCACCGCGCGAATACCGCATCTTGCTGGAGCTTGCACGCGACCCTGGCGTGGTAATTCCCAAAGGGGCATTGGCGCAACGTTTGGAGCCCTTGGGCGACCCGGTGGATTTCTCGACGCTGGAGGTTCACATCTCTCATTTGCGCCGCAAGATAGGCACTAACCGCATTACCACGGTGCGCGGCGTCGGGTACATGTTTCAGCCATGAAGCGTTGGCGTCAACCTACCCTGGTCAAGCGGATGATGCTGGGCCTGATATCGGTGTTTTTTCTGGTCTGGTGCGTGCTGATTGGTTTCTCGTACTGGAACGTGATGCGCGGTCTTGAAAAGAGCACCTACAACTTTGGCAATTACGCCTCAGAGTATCTTGAGTCCATAGAGGATGTCCGCCAGGCGCGGATGTTTGCGCAAGGCATTTTTGAGATCCAGTCGCGCCAACTCAAGGACGAGAAAGATCCTTTTGCGATCGGTGTGCAGCTGTGGAGCAAAGAAGGGCAGGTGGTGTTTTCGTCGCCCGAGTTCGATGACCTTCGGCTCCACGACATTGCGGTGGGGGTAGGTACGGTGCAGGTGCGCGGGCAGGCGTTTCAATCGGTTCGCACCGACCTCGAGCGGTGGAACCTGGTGTTGTTCACCTCCGCCGTAGACCTGCGCTGGGCTATCCAAGAAATTGCCATCAGCTTGCTGCCCCCCATGGGCATTGCGTTTTGCCTGGTGTCTGTCGTGCTCTGGATGGTGGTGCGGCGTGGCTTGAGGCCTTTGGACCTTCTGTCCGCCCACATCGCGGCCAGAAGCCCGGACGACCTGCAGCCCACGGGGGTTGTTGCCCATTACGCCGAGCTCAGGCCGCTGCAAGAGGCGCTGGACGACATGCTGAAAAAGCTACGGCACAAAGTGTCGCGGGAGACCGCGTTTGTGCAAGAGGCCGCGCACGAACTGCGAACGCCCATGGCCGTGGTGTCCGCACAAGCCCATGTGCTGCGAAAGGCGCAAGACCCCTTAGAGCGACTGGACGCGGAAAAGCACCTGGACGACGCGCTGGCACGCGCCTCCCACTTGGTGGAGCAGCTCTTGCAGTTGGCCTACGTGGGCAGCGAAAGCCAGCTCGTGCTATTGCGTTTGGATGTGGTGCGCGAGGTGGCCGCAGACCTCGCAACGCTTGCGCCCATGGCATTGGCGCGCCACATCGAGTTGGGGCTGGATGCCCCAGACCAGTTGATGATGGACACCGAGCGCCAGACCTTCAAATCCATTCTGTTGAACCTCGTGGGCAATGCGATTCGTTACGTGCCAGCGGGCGGCAAGGTCGATGTCAGCATGGCGCTGGACGGCGCTGACATGGTGCTGGTGGTTGCGGATAACGGCGCGGGCATTGCGCCGGAGCAACGTGGGCTGGTGTTTGATCGGTTCCACCGCGCGGGCGACCATGAAGCGCCTGGCGCGGGTTTGGGCCTGTCTATCGTTCTTCAAGCTTGCCGCCGCTTGGGCGGCCAGGTCCATTTGCGGGACGTGCCTGCGGGGCAGGGTTGCCAGTTTGAAGTGCGGCTTCCGCTCAAAGCGCGCGGCGCATGAAGCGCCACCGGGGGTGAAATTCTGGGGGCACCTCGGTCCCGGCATACGCGGCGCAGTCGCTGAAGCCATGGGCTTCGTACAGGCGATGGGCCGAGGCCATGAAGGGGCCCGTGTCTAAACACATCTCGGAAAA